>JAXDOS010000023.1:0-9910 GCA_034668785.1 Alphaproteobacteria bacterium | reverse complement strand
TAGAGACGTTCAAACTCGAACGGGCCAAGACCGAAGGGTTGGTCGAACAGAACGCCCAACGCCAGTTCTTGCAAGTGGAAGCGGCCGCCTTCGCCGACGTCATAGGATTGAAGTTGTGCACGTTCCGTCAGCATTTCTCTGAATGAGTCGATCGCCGTCAGGCTGATGATAACAAGCGTGATGCCGAGCAAGGCGGTCAAACTCATCCCGAACACCCGCACCCGTGAACCGGAAGACGGAGCGGTGAGCATAAGCAGCATCAGCAAGACCGCGATCGATATGGCGAAATGAATCCAGGCGCCACGGGAATAGCTCAGCAACAGGCCGGCGAGGAGCACCATCGCCGCGATCAGCGAACCTGCCCGCAGGCGGCGCGCCACCATTCCCTCGACCAGGAACAGAATTGGGAGGATGAGGAATGGCCCATAGACGTTGGGGTCCTTAAACGATGCGCGCACGCGGCCCTGCCACCGGAACAGGTCGGCGCCGGGCATAAGATCGAAATAGGCCGCGATCCCAACGAGCGTCGCGATCAGTGCCGTCGCGAGATAGGCGCGCCGAATTATCTCCAGGCGGCGCATGCTGTTTTCCGCTGTCAGGCAGGCGAACAGAATGGCGGCGACTGCTAGATAGAAGGACGTGCCGACATACAGCAGCGCCGGAGCATTTCCGACAATCTCGAACAACGAGAACAGTGCGCTGACATTCCACACCATCAACAGAAAGACGAGCGGAAGTATTTTCCGCTCGAAGTGCACGCTGGCCGCCAAGCACGCGATGGCAAGTAAGGCGATCAGAAAGTCGTGGGGCGACGGTTCGATAAAGGCAATCGAACTCAGCAGCACGGCAACGAACAGAACAAAATGAAGAATGCTCGTCGCCAGCGGCGCGGCGGCTACTCGCTCGCGCGGCGCTGCGACAAAGGTCGCAAATTCTGGTCTCGATAGGTCCTGAGCCGTAATCAATAGGCTTGCTCGGTTTTCAACAGCGCGAAGGGCGTCCTCGCCACGATGTAAAGGTCGAAAAGCAGCGACCAGTTTTCGATGTAGTAAAGGTCGTGCTCGACGCGGTTCTGGATCTTTTCGGCGGTGTCGGTCTCGCCGCGCCAGCCGTTGACCTGAGCCCAGCCGGTAATTCCAGGTTTGACGCGGTGCCGGGCGAAATAGCCGTCGACCGCCTCATCGTAAAGCCGCTGCTCCGCCTTGGCATTGACCGCGTGCGGGCGCGGACCGACGAGAGAAAGGTTGCCCTTGAACACCACGTTGAAAAGCTGCGGAAGCTCGTCGAGGCTGGCTTTGCGCAAGAGGCGGCCGAGGCGTGTCACGCGCGGATCGTTTTTGGTGACAAGCTTCGAAGCGGTAGGATCGCTCTGGTCGGCATACATCGAGCGAAACTTGTAGACCTCGATAAGTTCGTTGTTAAAGCCATAGCGCTTCTGCCTGAAAATCACGGGGCCTCGGCTTTCGAGCTTGATGGCGACCGCGATGATGGCCATCAGTGGGGCGGTGAGCAGCAAGATCAACCCGCCGATTATTTTGTCAAAAAGCCATTTCATCACCACGTCCCAATCGGCGATGGGGCGATCAAAGACGTCGAGAACAGGAACGTTGCCGAGGTAGGAATAGGAACGGGGACGGAAGCGCAGCTTGTTGGTATGCGCGGCAAGGCGGATATCGACCGGCAGCACCCATAGCTTTCGCAGCATTTGCAGAAGGCGCGTCTCCGCCGAAATCGGCAGCGAGAAGATGACAAGATCGACTCGCGTGCGACGCGCGAATTCGACGAGATCGTCCACCGTGCCAAGCTTGCGCTGATCGCCGCATGCGTCCGGAGACCGGCCGTCGTTGCGGTCGTCGAAAAGACCGATGATATGCACGTCTGAATCGCGTTGGGCTTTGAATTGACCGACGAGCTGCTCGCCCAATTCGCCGCCGCCTACCACGACGGTGCGGCGAGTGAGCCGTCCTTGCCGAGTCCAGTGCTGGATCAGGCCTGACAGTGCGATACGAAAGCCGACCAGCGCCACCATACCGATGATGAAGAAGGCGATCAGCCAAACACGCGAAACCAAGTCATTCAGCTTGCCGAAAAACGAAACCGCGCTGACGAGCAGAAACACAACGGTCCAAGCAGAGACAAGCCGCGCGTATTGACCGGCTCGACTGCGGAATGCCGGGACGTGGTAAATATCGCCGGTCTGGAATGCCAGCACGCCGAGTGCGGCGATCGCGGCGATAGCAGCCGGATAATGCCACGATAATCCGTTCGTCGGCACGACATAGATGCCGTACACGGCGAAGCCGACAACGCAGATCAGCCCGAATTCAATGATGCGTACGACCCCCGCGACGACGATCGGCGAGTAGGCGGGCGGCGCGTATTCGGAAGCCGCTGACAACGCCTCCTCGGAAAGGCGGCGTGGTGGCGACGGCGGTCGCGAAATCGTCCCCAATGCGGAAATCGTCGACAGCGATGCCGCACCAATCGTCGGACGAGCGTCTATTTCATTCATTGTGACGCCGATTCCGGCCTCCCGCGCCTCTCAACGGACACGTGGACGCCTTCCCCATAATTTTTTCGGTCTGAACTTACTTAAAAAGTCTCAAGAAATGCTTAGACGGCGCGTAGCGCCTCCCGGTACGAAGCAAGAACACCGTCAACCATGGAGTGCATCGAAAAGTTGGTCTGCACCCGAATTCGAAGGGTCTGCGCCGCCTGCCGCATGGCGCCCGGGTTGTCCAAGGCAGCGACAATTGCGGCGGCAAGTGCCGCCGGGTCGTTGGGTGCCACCAGAGCACCGCTTTGCGGACCGAAGATTTCAGGGATGCCGCCGACCTGCGTTGCGATCATCGGGACACCGGCGCCGGCTGCTTCCAGCACGATGTAGGGCAGAGATTCGGAGCGCGAGGGCACCACCAGCAGCCGGCCGAGCGAAAAGGCACGTTGCGCCAGCATGGCGGGAAGGAAACGGACGTGCTCCGCAAGCCCAATCCGCGCGACCTGCGCCCGCAGGGACGCTTCTTCGCCACCCTGACCTACGATTGTTGCGCTGACCCGGCGTCCCGCTTGGTGCAGCGATCCGATGGCTTCGATGAGAATGTCGACGCCTTTGAGCGGACTGAACTCACCGATGAAGACGAGGTCGGTCGCGTCCGGTGCCGGTTCGACCAAATTGAAGTCAGCCTCACCGATACCGTTATGAACGACGCGCATCAGTCCACGCGGCATGCCCACTCGGGCGCGGAGGATATCGGAGCTGTAGACGCTCTCGAACAGAAACAAATCGCCGCGCCGCATCAATAAATTTTCGGCTCGCAGATAGAGCATGCCCAGCAAGGTATTCGGCCGGCTATGCAGGCTGCCGCCGTGAGGCGTGTAGACGCGGATTGTGCCCCTGGGTGCGAAAGCCAGGCGCGCGTAGGCGCCGCCTTTGGCACCATGGCCATGAACCACATGCGCGCGCGTTTGCATGATCCGCCGCGAGACGTGGAGCGCTCCGGCGAGATCGCGCGGACCAAGGTGCCGTGGAATCGGAATTCGAGAGAGACCGAGAGCAAGTTTGCCGGAGATGTCGGCGAGCGTTTCGTCCGCCCGCTGCCCTCCCGTGCTGCTGTCGGCGATCAGGCCAACGCGATGCCCGCGGGCAATCTGCCCGCGGGCAAGATCAATCACATGACGGAATAAACCACCGACGGGCGTCCGAAAAACATGCAAGATGTTGAGGGGTTTCGTGGCTTTTTCATCCATGCCTCAAAACCATCTTTCCTGGACCCGGATGGTATCGCCGGGACGGATCGGGGTGGAAAGCGGCACGGTGGCTTTGCTGGTCTGGCCGCCGAAGTTGCGGCTGAGCGTGACCTTGCCGGTCTGCGCACGCGGCGCAAAGCCGCCGGCGATGGCGACCGCGGTCTCCACCGTCATGTTGGCGACATAGGCATATTGGCCAGGCGTTGCGACCTCGCCGAGGATGAAGAAGGGCCGGTAGGCCTCGATCTCCAGCGCCACATGCGGCTCCCGGATATAGCCTTGCGCCAGCCGCTCGGAAATCGATTGCGACAGCTGGTCGGGGGTTAAGCCGCGCGCCGCCACCGGGCCGATCAGCGGCATGGTGATGTGGCCCGCGGCATCCACCGCATAGGAATTGGTCAGCCCGTCCTGGCCGAACACGGTGATGCGCAGCCGGTCGCCGGAATCGAGCGTATAGGGCATCGGCAAGCTGACTGGCTGCTGCGCCGGAGCCTTGGCCAGCGCCTGATACTGCGGCTGATAAACCGGCCGCTGCGCCTGATAGCTGAGTGCCGGTGCTTGATAGACTTGGCCCTGACACTGATACCCCGCTGGGCATCCGGGGCTCTGATAGACCGGCCGTTGTTGATAGGCGGGAGCCTGCACGACGGGGGGTTGATAAGCAGGCGCCTGCATCGGCGGCTGATACGCTGGAGCTTGATAGCTGGGCGCTTGATATGCCGGAGCTTGATACATCTGCGGCTGATAAACCTGGGCCGGTCTTTGCGCCTGATAGACCGGAGTCTGGTACGCCGGAGCTTGCACCGCCGGAGCCTGATACGTCTGCGGCTGATAGACCTGTCCCTGCTGATAGCCGGAACCCTGCGGCGCGGTTTGATACATCGGCGCCGGGCGCGCCGTCATATACTGATATTGCGGCCCGCGGCGTGCGCAGCCAGTGACCGCAAGCGCGGCCAGCAAAACCACAAGCAGAAGATTGGGACGCATCAGGCGAATCCGGGCAGGCGTAAAAGTTAAGCCCGATTAACGCTGTTTATGGTTAAGAAAGACTGACCTTCGCCTTTGGCTTGCAGCCGCCGTGGCGAAAATTAACGCGCTAGCAACCATAATCGTCTGTCATGCGTGCAGTCAGATTATGGAGTCGCGGATGCGAGTGGCAGGCGTGCAATCGGGCGGAAGGCGCGGCGTCGCGCTGGCTGACACAGCCGATGAACTGGACATGCGGGCCCTGGGCCGCGCGATCTGGCATCGGAGACGGCACATCGTCGGTCCCGCCATCGTTATCGCGCTGATCGCGTTTGTCGTCGTGCAGGTGCTCACGCCGAAATACAGATCCGAAGCGCGTATTCTCATCGAGGGACGCGACAACATTTACCTGCGGGCGGAGGCCGAAAAGACGCTCGAGCGTGGAGTAGTCGATCCGGAAGCGGTGGCCAGCCAAGTCCAGGTCGTGCTGTCGCGCGATCTCGCGCGGCAAGTCATCAAGCAGCTCAAGCTTGGAGAGCGGCCGGAATTCGATCCGATACTCAACGGCGCGTCGATTCCCCGAATTCTGTTGGGTCTGTTTGGTCTTGCCAAAGATCCACTGCGGATGACGCCCGAGGAGCGCGTGCTGGAAGCTTACTACGAGCGCTTGAATGTGGTTGCGCTCGAACGATCGCGGGTGATCTCGCTGACGTTTGAAAGCAGTGATCCGGAAGTCGCTGCGAAGGTCGCCAACGCTATTGCTGATACCTACCTTGAGATGCAACAGGGGGCGAGGCAGGAACAGGCGCGCAGCGCCGGACAATGGCTTGCCGTCGAAATCGGAAATATGCGTAAGAAAGTCGCGGATGCCGAAGCCAAGGTCGAGGAACTCCGCTCCAAATCCAATCTTTACGTCGGCTCCAACAACGCCCCGCTGTCGACTCAGCAGTTGAGTGACCTGAACACGCAGCTTGCGACCGCGCGCGGGCAGAAGGCGGACGCGGAAACAAAGGCGCGGATGATCCGCGACATACTGACTTCCGGTAAGCCGCTGGAATCATCCGAGGTCGGCAATTCGGAACTGATCCGTCACTTGACGGAACAGCTCGCGACGCTTCGCGCGCAATTGGCGGAACAGTCGGCGACGCTGCTCGATGGGCACCCGCGTATCAAGGAATTGCGGGCGCAGATCGCCGATCTTCAGAGTCAAATACGCAGCGAGGGTGAGAAAATCGTTCGTGCGTTCGAAACCGACTCGAGAATCGCCGACGCTCGCGTGCAAACGCTTGATGCCACCCTGAGCCAGCTCAAGCAGCAAGCTGCATCCAACAGCGGCCAAGACGTAGAACTGCGGGCGCTGGAGCGCGAAGCCAAGGCGGAGCGCGACCTGCTGGAGTCCTACTTGGCGAAATACCGGGAAGCCACCGCTCGCGACAACATCGACGCGGCGCCGGCGGAAGCCCGGATCATCTCGCGCGCGACCGTGTCCAACACGCCGGCGTTCCCGAAGAAGCTGCCGATCGTTCTGGTCGCCATGCTTGCGGCTCTTGTCGTGTCGGCAGGCTTTGTAACGACGAGCGAGCTGTTGGGCGGCACGCCGCTTCCTCGCGAGAGGGATACGTTCGTTCGTGAAGTAAGAGAGAAGCCGTCGCTGCTCGACTCCCTGCGCGGAGCCATCCCTGCTTTAAAAAAGCGCGTCAAACCTGACATCGCTACGCCAGTGGCGCCCGTCGCCGCGGCTCCTGCAGCGCCTTTCGTAGTGGCTCCTGCTACGCCTTCGCTGGCCGGCAGTTCGCTCGATGAACTCGTGCGCGGACTTCGCGGCGCAGGCGATCCCGGCCGCCGTGTTACGGTCGTCGGTACCCTACGCAATGTGGGAACCACGTATACCGCCATTGCTCTGGCGCGTGCTTTGACCAAAGAGGCGCGGGTCGTTTTGGTCGATCTGGCGATTGGTTCGCCGAATATTTCCATCATCTCCGCCGATCCCACCGCGCCCGGCATCGCCGACCATGTCCATGGCCGTGCATCCTTCGGGCAAATCATCACCCGTGACCGGTTCTCGCGGCTGCATCTGGTTGCGGTCGGCGATACCGGCCCCGATGGTCCGGCCATTCTCGCGTCACAACGGGTCGCGACCACTTTCGACGCCTTGGTACGCGCCTATGATCATGTCATCATCGACGCGGGTGCGCTGCCTGAAGCGGCGGTGGAACGGATTGCCCATCTGGCGCCGCGCGCGGTGCTGATCGCGGCGGATTTAACAAATCCGGCGACTGCAGCAGCACGCGATAGATTATTGGCGGCCGGTTTCGCCGACGTGACGGTAATATTAGGCCAGCCGCGAACCGCAGTGGCGGCATAAAGCCAAATACAAATTACCATGTAGGAAAAAGGGCAGGACGGCCCGGCCTAGAGGCTGTTTGCCGACCAGGGCCGCACGCCTTGCCGGAAGGCCTGTACCAGACTCCACAAAGCGCGGCTCTGTTTGATATGGCGCTTCATCCGGTAGCCCAGCCGCCCGGATATCGCCGCCAGGTGCCCGAGCGGCGTGACCGGCAAAAAACTATCAAACAGCGGCGCCGGCTCTTTGCAGAAGAAGGTCTTATAGCGCGCCTCGCCGATGCCTAGGTCAAAGCTTTGCAAGCCGCGGTCGGCCAGATTGGTGATGATGTGCACGAGCAGGATGAGGCCTGGACTCTGCCGCGCGTTGTCACTGAGCGTTCGGGTGTTGAAGCTGGCGGAGAAGCGCCGCCCATTGCTGATCCCGGCGAATAGCGCAAGCAACTCCTCATCGCATTCGAGCGCGTGGATTTCAATCAGCGGATTGCCTGCCGCAAGCCCATGATGGCAGGCTTCGCGCAGGAACGCTTCATTGCCGGGTTTGGCGAAAATGTTTGGCAGCGATTGCTCAGCCATATGCTCCGCTTTCAGAGCGAAGAAAGCATCCAGCAGCCGGTCGACGTCGGCAGCCGTTGCCGCCTGTAGATAGCGATACCCGGGCAGCCGCTTCAGCTTGCGTTCTTTGGTCCGCAGCCGTCCGCGCATGGCCGGGCTGAGCACTTCCTTGATGAGTTCCTCTCCGGGCGCGTGAAGCCCGAGACGAAGGCTGTCGCTCGGGGAGGGCTGGTGCGGCAACAACGCGAAAGGGTTAACAACTCCTTCCCAGGAAGCCGGCTGATTCAGCAAGTTGAAGACGTCGGCCTGGTGACTTTCGGCGGCGATCCGGGCGACGACCGCGTGAATGTCGTCGGCGGTAAAACGTTGCGCTACGTCATGCCGCCACATGGCCGAGTTGAAATTGGCATGTTTGCCGCCGAGGAAGCTGACCACATTAAGCGGTCCTTTTCGCATCCGGCCAAAAGGCCACAGGAAAGCCGCGCCCACATCATCAAAACCGACGACGATGAAAGGCGTGACGCCGGTCTGGGTGCCTACTTGCCGATGCCACGCAGCGAGAAGATCGAAGCTCTGGTAGGGGGTTGCGAGCGCATCTACCTGTTCGAAACGGCGCCAGACGGGTTCTGCGGCCAGCAGATCGTCGAAGATCTGAATCCGCCAAGCTCCCGCGGCGCGATAGCTGCGGTCAGGCTCGTCTTGCTTGCGGGCGGCCGCGGTGCGGATCGCAACGTTCATTCCGAGATATGCCGTAATTAGCGGCAGCCCTTTGCTGCGCAATCGCCGGAAGATTGCATAGGGAATCTCAACAAAGTGTTGGTGCCGCTCTGCGGCCTTTGTGACGCGGCGGATATTCCGTCGCATTTTCATTGGTTTTCAACCATCCGGGCGTATTCCAACGCGTGTTGGCGTCCGATCCATCGGCGTATGGCGACCATTAGGCGCAGCTTCATTTGACTTCGCGGGGACGATCTTGGCTGGCCTGAAGAACCGCATTATCCGCACGGGAATGGAGGCGCTGTATTTTAGCGGCGCCCACGCCATGTTGCGGCCCTTCTTGGGCGGCCTCGGCATGATCCTGACACTGCATCACGTCCGCCCGCCTCGACCGGACCGTTTTCAGCCAAATCGATTGCTGGAAGTGACTCCAGGATTCCTGGAGAAGGTCGCCCAGCGTTTACGCCGCTCGCAGCTCGACATCATCACGCTCGACGATATGCACCGCAGATTGAGCGAAGGCTATTCCGGCAGCCGCTTCGTCTGCGTGACCATCGACGATGGATATCGCGATACGTTGAATTGGGCCTATCCGATCCTGAAGAAGCACGACATTCCTTTCACCCTTTACATCCCGACGAGTTTTCCAGACCGTCTTGGTGAACTGTGGTGGCTCGCGCTGGAGGCGGTGGTCGCCAGGAACCAGCGCATTGGCCTCGTGATCGACGGCAACGATCAACGCTTCGACTGCCGCACCGTGGAGGAGAAGCGGCTGGTGTATGCCTCGCTGTATGACTGGCTGCGCCGTCTCGACACCGAAGAGGAGCTACGCCGCGTCATTCGTGATCTGAGCGCGCGTCATCAGGTAGACATCGCCGCGTTCTGCGACGAATTGTGCATGACTTGGGACGAGTTGACGGTACTGGCCGCCGATCCGCTGGTCACCATCGGCGCCCATACGGTCAATCACGTGATGTTGAAGAAAACGAGCGAAAAGGCCGCGCGTTCGGAAATGGAGATGAGCAGGTCGGTGATCGAAGCCTCGCTTGGCGTCAGGCCGCAGCATCTTGCCTATCCGGTCGGCGATAAAACTTCGGCCGGGCCGCGCGAGTTTCGCCTTGCCGCGGAGCTTGGCTTCAAGACCGCGGTGACGACCCGGCCGGGCGTCATATTTCCCCAGCACCAACAGCATCTCACCGCACTGCCGAGAATTTAGCTCAACGGCGAGTACCAGCGGATGAGATATGTGCTGGTGCTGATGTCGGGCGCGGCCACCGCGATGTGGAACGGTTTCCGCCCCGTCAACGCAGCGTAGCCGCAGGCGAATTTCACTTCCGCAGGAAACGCTCTATATGTCCGCGGTGTCCACCGCGAGCGATCCTGCGTCATGAACTTTGTATCTCCGGATATCGACCTTCGCCGCCGCGCGATCCGGCTGTGGCTGCTCGCGGTCGCTGCGCTCGTGTTCATCATGGTCCTGATCGGCGGCGCAACGCGGCTCACGGAATCCGGGCTGTCGATTGTGGAATGGAAGCCGGTTGCGGGCGCGCTGCCGCCGCTGACCGACAACGAATGGGCAACC
>JAXDOS010000022.1:0-16291 GCA_034668785.1 Alphaproteobacteria bacterium | reverse complement strand
TACATCGACGATTTCCGCCCCGGGAAATCGCGCCAGCACCGACTGCACCAGCGGATCGGCGCGCACGCCGCGCAGCAGCTCGGCTTTTTGCGCCTCCATCTGTGAGCGGACGGTCGGCGCTCCCTGTTCCGAGGAAACCGCGATCATCCAGCGCCGGCCGGTCCACGCCGTCAGCTTGCGGGACAGATCGCCCACCAAAGTCTTTGCCGCGCTCGGCTGCAGACTGATTTCGAGCTGACCGTCCTCAAAACGCACCAGCCGCACGTCACGCTCCAGCGCCATCTTGATGGAGAGATCGCGTTTCTCCGTCGCGAGCGCGATCAAATCGTCAAAGCTACTGATCGCAAGCGCCGGTGCCGCCGCTGCCGCTTCGCTCAGCCGCGCCACAGGCTCGCCGAGCGGCGCGGCGGCGGGAGCCACGGCGGCGCGCGGTGACGCTGCGCGCGAGGTCTCATAGCGTGGCGCCATGGCGTTTGTCGCGGTCGGCGATGCGCCTGCGCCGCCGTTACCTTGTGGCCGGTCTTGGCCGGAGCCCTGCTCCTTGCCGAGCGACCGCATCACCTCGTCGGGCGTCGGCAGATCGGCGGCATAAGCGATGCGCACCAGCACCATTTCCGCGGCGGACAACGGCCTAGCGGCATCCTTGAGATCGGCTAGACCCTTGAGCAGCATCTGCCAGGTACGCGACAACACGCGCATGGAAAGCTGGGTGGCGAAGGCGCGGCCGCGCGTGCGCTCGACTTCGCTGAGCGAAATATCCTCGGCAACCGCGGGCACCACTTTCACCCGGGTAACGAAATGGGTGAAGTCGGCAAGGTCGGTCAGCACCACAGCCGGATCGGCGCCGATCTCGTATTGCTCGCGCAGCTCTTTCAGCGCCGCGGCGATGTCGCCGCGCATCAATGCCTCAAACAGATCGAGGGTGCGCGCGCGGTCGGCGAGACCGAGCATCTGCCGCACCTCCCCTGCGCGTACCGAGCCCGCGGCATGGGCGATGGCTTGATCGAACAGCGAAAGCGAATCCCGGACCGAGCCATCCGCCGCCCGCGCGATCAGCGCCAGCGCCTCCGGCTCCGCTTCGATCTTTTCCTTCGCCGCGATGTTCTGGAGATGCTGCACCAGCATCGCCGCGTCGACGCGGCGCAGGTCGAAGCGCTGGCAACGCGAGAGTATCGTCACCGGCACTTTGCGGATTTCTGTCGTGGCGAAAATGAATTTGGCGTGCGGCGGCGGCTCTTCCAGAGTCTTCAGCAGCGCATTGAACGCCTGCGGCGACAGCATGTGCACTTCGTCGAGGATATAGACCTTGTAGCGCGCGCTGACCGGCGCATAGCGCACCGCATCGTTGATCTGCCGTACGTCGTCGACGCTGTTATGCGAGGCGGCATCCATCTCCAGCACATCGATGTGCCGGCTTTCCATGATCGCCTGGTCATGCACGCCGAGCGCAGGCATCTTGATCGTCGGCCCGGTGATGGAGCCGTCCGGCAGCTCGTAATTCAGCGCCCGTGCGAGGATGCGCGCGGTCGTGGTCTTGCCGACTCCGCGCACGCCGGTGAGAATCCAGGCCTGCGGAATGCGGCCGGTCTCGAACGCGTTCGAGATCGTGCGCACCATGGCTTCCTGACCGATGAGATCGTCGAAGGTGCCCGGGCGGTATTTGCGCGCCAGCACGCGGTAGGACGCGGCGGGCCCTTCCGCCGCGCGCGCGCCGCCCAGGTCGAAACCGGGCTCTTCGGAGGGGCTGGGATTCTTGGCGTCTGCCATGCTTCCGGTCCGCCGCCGCGCGATGCGCGTCCTTCGGTGCGAACGTGAAAAGAAAAGGTGGGAGGCTGACGAGCGACCCGAACCGGGGCTCGTTAGGGCTGCTTCCTTCCGGATCTGACCCGGTTGGCGAGTGGTTCGTCCACTGCCAACCTCCCGTTTCCTATATCGGGCGGACAAAAGGAGAAAGCAAGCACGGCGGCAGTGGCTGCCCGCCAAGCTTCCTTGGGGCCGCTCTTCGTGCCAGGAGTTTCAATGCCTGTTGATTCCCCGCCCGCATGGACTCTGGACCCTCGCCTGGCGGCCGACACCATCACGTTTGGCGACTTGCCGCTATCGCGGGTGCTCGTCAGCAAGGATGGCAATTATCCATGGCTGATTTTGGTACCAAGGCGCCCGCATCTGGTCGAAATCATCGATCTCGACGACGAAGGCCAGATCGCGCTGATGCAAGAGATTGCGCGCGTTAGCCGCGCGCTCAAGGCGGTGACGAAGTGCGATAAGCTCAATGTCGCCGCGCTGGGCAATGCAGTGCGGCAGTTGCACGTTCATGTCATCGCGCGTGTTGTGACCGACCCGGCCGGACAAAATCCGGTCTGGGGAGCGGTGCCGGCGCGAGCCTATGGCGAAGCAGAGCTGTCAAAATTCCTGGCGTCGCTGCGCCGTGAGATCGGGTTAGCCCGCCCGCCGGGTCCCCCAAGCGCACCAGCCGATGAATCCACTTGAATATAGAATATTCTTCTATATAAGATTTCCATCACCGCGCAAAAAGAATTAAATTCCTCGTGCGATGCGCAAGCGCACAATTTAGGACTGCCCATGGACGCTATCGACCGCAAGATCCTGGCCGTACTCCAGGAGGACGCTTCGCTCTCGGTGGCCGAGATCGGTCAGCGCGTTGGCCTATCCTCGACGCCCTGTTGGAAACGCATCCAGCGGCTGGAAGCCGATGGGGTGATCCTCAAGCGGGTGGCGCTGGTCGACCAGGACAAGATCGGCCTGGGGATCACCGTTTTCGTCTCGATCGAGACGGGCGACCATTCGCAGGAATGGCTCGGGCGCTTCGCGGAAATGGTCGGCGCCATGCCCGAGGTGATGGAGTTCTACCGCATGGCCGGCGACGTGGATTACATGCTGCGCGTCATCGTTCCCGGTATTCCGGGATACGATGCATTCTATAAGCGGCTGATCGCGTCCGTGCCGTTGAAGAACGTGACCTCGCGCTTCGCCATGGAAAAGATCAAATCCACGACGGCGCTGCCAATTCCTTGAGGGAGGTCGCCGGAACGTGATCAAACGATGCAGCCCTACTTGCAGGCGATATTGTTATATGATGCCGGAGTGGTGCTGCGCGGGCTCATGTACATCTGATCTTTAAGGGTCATCGTCCCGGTAATGACATAGCCGATCGCCGGCGTATAATCATACTGCGCTTCACTCCAGAGCAGCCAGCTGTTGGGGACTTTAAGCGCGTCATTGACAGACACCTGCGAGTTGGTCGTCCGCTTCGTACCATTGAGCGTTTCGCTCCACTTGACGGTCGCGTTCCCGGTCGTGTCGATGGCGATGCAGGACACGGTCACCTTCAGATTGGAGGCGGCAAAAGGTGAGACGATCGCGGATGACGCATTGAGCATATTGGTCATATCCGCACTGGTGATGTTGGTAGAAGCTTGAGACGTGAGATCCGCGACGGCACGCGACACCAGCGTAACTTTGCGGCTAGCGCTGATCGCCTGCGAGACTTCGACACTACCGAGATAAAGAGTCAGCATCAGCGGCAGCACCAGTGCGAATTCGACGGCAGAGACGCCGCCCGTCTCGCGGACGAAGCGGCGCATGAGGCGTGACATCGAAATTCCAGGGTTCATGGTGTACACGGAGGCCCCGAATAGGGCTCATTGCGGAAGACGGAAGTGGCAACAACGAGCCGTTTTCCTCCCGCCATGTCGGCGAGATTGAAACCAAGCAGCGAGACATAGACGGGAAACTGATAAATCAGACGAGCGACGACGATGTCGCATGGGCTGGTGTTCTGATAGTTTTTGACGACATTTCCGTTAGCGTCGACCGGCTTCGACATATCCGCTGACGCGAACGACGCGTATTTCCTAACATCGACACTGACGCCATTAACGCAGTCGAACAACCCCTGGATCTTGCCGCATACCGCTGTCTTAAAGGCACCCTCGTCATAACCCTGCGCTTGCCCGGTTAGGATCAGGCGCGCCGAGTCGGCAGCGGCGGTTTCAAGTACCTGGCTGGAAAAGAATACCAAAGCCGTTTCCATGATCGCAAACAGCAACGCGAAAAACGGCGCGGCGACGAGAGCGAACTCAACCGCCGCGGTACCATCCTCGCGTTGCAGAAGCCGAAGCCGATGCGCGACATAGGACTGGAAGATCCTGTCCACGCGGCTCTTCAGATTGCTGATTATCTTTCTAAACATGGGCGAGACACCCGGTTTCCACGGCGTTGAACGCCTACAGTACTTATTATCAAAGAGGCGTTCTTGAAATGTTGTGCATACGACGCAAAACCGCGGCATCGGCATTCACGATGCGCTAACCACGCGGCTGGGATCGTTCGCTAGCGGATCATTTCGCAGCGCGCGGCTGCAGGGGACGGCGTCTTATCACTTCGCCGCCGCTCCGCCCTGTGCCTGCCCCGTGCGGCTGGCGGTTTGACCGATCGCCGAGTCAAAAAATGCAGGACTATCGCCTAACATGATGCGCCGTTCGCAATTCGGCGTGCAGCTATAGGACTCTCTTTCCACGCCGCGATAAACGATTACAAGGTTATCGCGCGGTGCTTGGACCTGGATCATTTTCTGCGCCAGCACGTCGCCCGACCGATTAAGAGCGACAAGGTTGGTGGACCCGTAGCCTTTGCCGGTGACGACCATCATGCTTCCGGGCTGGATGGCTACGTCGGCGATCAACGGATTCCCGACAACGAGTGTAGCCACCCCCTCGGGAAGCTTTATCACCTGGGCTTGGTCAAGGAAGACGGTGAGCACATCGGCGGAAGCGACCGGACGGACGGTGTCAGCTGATACCTGAGATCCCGCGGCGGCCACCGCGAGCCAGCACGCAGCGGCAATCGCGCTGCGCCGGCCTCGCCGGCCGTTACGTCCGAACACACCCGACATGCAACTCTCCCGTACGCTACGCATTACACACGGCCTCGACATTAAAGGCCGGACGGGCAGGACTATGGAGAGTTGACGGCAAAATGGTGAACGAAGTGCAAATAGCCTGGCCCGTTACCTGCCGTCACTTGAATGGATAAAGGAGTTGCGCGCCGAAACTCGGAGGAAATTGAGGATCGGCGACGCCGTAATGCCCGGGAACTTCATGCTGGGGCATATAGAAGGTACCAAACAGCATATCGAAAACTGGAAAGGTGCCAGCGAAGTTCGTGATGCACCGCGCAACCCTTGTATTGGTCTTAGCCGGTTAAAGCGCCGTGAATGTCCTGATGGGGCAGATCAGGCCAAGCCTGGCCTCCGTGTGCGTGACGATAGCCTTTGAGAAGATTGAACAACGAATCTGTCTTTTCCAAGCAAGTAATCAGATAGACTTGCGGGACTAGCCTGACTTATTTTGATGCACACGGCGCATCTATTTTATTAAATTTCGTTTTAACTAAAGTAATCACTGTCAACTCATCATTAACTACGACACGAGAGTGGGCCAATACCTTGATATTAGTTTCTGATTTTAACCTCAGTGCAAGACAAGGCCGATACCTTCCGACCATGATCCCGGATCGGTTGCAAACCCGGCATGGGGGTCACGCTCAGACAGCCACGTGGATCCAAGGAGTTACCGATGAACAAGCTGATTAAGCGTTTTGCGCAGGACGAGTCAGGTGCGACCGCCATCGAATATGGTCTCATCGCCGCGGGCATCTCGGTCGCGATCATCGCCGTAGTCCAAGGTCTCGGCACCAAGCTGGTGTCAACCTTTACCCTGGTGTCGGCCGGCCTCAAGTAAGACAGGCGTATACTTAACGCCAAAGGCTCCGGCCCATCGCCGGAGCCTTTTCGTTTACGCCGCAGCGCTAACGAAACGGCAATGTCAGCGGGCGTAGCGTATCGCCCATGTATTGCACCCCGGATCTCCCATCGACGGCACGATCCCCATGATCGAGGCGATCAAGCTTTTGCTGTTCCCCGCTATGATGGCTTTTGCCGCCTCAAGCGATCTCCTCACCATGACCATTCCCAATCGCGTGTCGCTGGTGGTAATCGGCGGCTTCTTCCTCCTGGCGCTGGCGACGGGGATGGCCGCAACGGACGTTGCCTCCCATGCCGGCGCCGCCTGTATCGTTCTCGTCTTCGCCTTTGCTTTCTTCGCACAAGGATGGATCGGCGGTGGAGATGCCAAACTCGCCGCAGCTACCGCGCTTTGGTTCGGCTTCGATCACTTGATGGATTATGCCCTCTATGGCTCGCTATTCGGTGGCGTGCTGACCCTTGTTATTCTGCGATTTCGGGCAACGCCGATGCCCGGCATTCTTCTCGGGCAGGAGTGGGCTGAGCGACTGCATAAACCGAACGGCGGCGTACCCTACGGGATTGCTCTCGCCGCGGCGGCGCTCGCTGTATATCCCCATACGTCGTGGATGCAGGCCGTCGGGATGTAGCTCCCGGGCACGCGACGCGTGCGCCAGCTCGCGATCAATGCATCATTAACTCGATTTAGATACGCCTGATTAACCATACTTTGACCTTTGGGTGGTGAAATCACCTCCAGGCGGTCCGTACGGTTCGCAGCGCCCAGTCGGAAAGTAAGCGTATGAAAGCCGCGCGTATTGTTGTGCTCGTCGTCGCCATCGCCGCGGGTGGCGTTGCCGCTTTGCTGGCTGGACGCCAAGAGGCCCCCGAAGCTCCTCCACCGCCCGAACCGGTCGCCAAGCTCGATACCGTCGAGGTTCTGACCGCCAAATCCGATATCGGCGTTGGCCAAGCCGTTTCCGCGCAAGAGCTGCAATGGCAGACCTGGCCGACTGCGGCGGCTGGTCCGAGCTTCATCCGCAAAAACAACCGCCCTGACGCCGTCGAGCAGTTGTCCGGATTGACCGCCCGCGCGCCATTCGCCGCCGGCGAACCGATCAACGAAGTCAAGCTAATCAAGGGCACCGGCGGATATATGGCGGCGATCTTGCCGCCTGGCATGCGTGCGATCTCGACTGAGATCTCCGCCGAGAGCGGTGCGGGCGGATTTATCTTACCGCAAGACCGCGTCGACGTAATCCTGTCTCGCCGCGACAAGGAAGCGGAAAAATCTCTTGGCGTCGACACTTATATCAGTGAGACGATCCTCAATAACGTCCGTGTGTTGGCGATCGATCAGGCTGTTGAAGAAAAGAACGGACAGAGGGTCGCTGTCGGCAAGACGGCGACGCTTGAGCTTACCCCACGCCAAGCGGAAACGTTGGCAGTCGCCCGTCAGATGGGAACGCTGTCGTTGGCCTTGCGCAGTCTAGCAGATGGCAAAGCAATATCTAATGACGAGAAGCCCGACAAAAGCCGGGGCGGCATCAATACCGTGCGTTTCGGCGTGAGCACGACCACGAAATGAACTGCACCAGAGGGATAGGCGCCATGCGGCAAAGCAGATTGATCCGCTCGGCATCAATGGCGGCGCTAATGGCGGCGCTGGTGGGTGGCGTGCTCGCTTCCGCCACTGCCGCCGATGTGCGAATGGCGAAAGCCGTGCCGCAGCCCGCGCCGGTAGCTCCCCTCGGAGCTCAAGTAGCCGGAAGCGATAATACCTCCCGTTTCGTTGCCCTCGGGGTGGGGAAATCCGTGGTGATCGACTTGCCTCGCGACGTCAAGGACGTGCTGGTCGCCGATCCCAAAATCGCCAATGCGGTAGTCCGTTCCTCTCGCCGGGCTTACATGATCGGCGTTACTGTCGGACAAACCAACGTGTTTTTCTTCGATGCCGACGGCCAGCAGATCGCCGGCTTCGACATCGCGGTCACCCGCGACCTCAACGGCGTCCGCGCAGCTCTCAAGCAGGCGCTGCCTGAAGCGGACATCCATATCGAAGGCGTTGGCGACGGTGTCGTGCTCACCGGCAGCGCCGCCAGCCCAGGTGAATCGCAGCAGGCTTTTGATCTCGCGGCGCGGCTTGCCGGCTCCGACACAAAAGTGGTCAACGGCATCAGCATCCGCGGCCGTGACCAGGTCATGCTCAAGGTGACCGTAGCCGAAGTTCAGCGCGACATTATCAAACAGCTTGGAATCGACCTCAACGGCAGCATTGGCTATGGCACGGCGGTACTCAACTTCAACAACGCCAACCCGTTCGGAGCGAGTGGGCAGCCCCTCGTCGCCACAAACCAGATCGCCGGCAGCGTTAAATCGATCAACGCAACACTTCGTGCAATGGAACGTGCCGGCGTCACCCGCACGCTCGCCGAGCCGACCCTGACGGCGATCTCTGGCGAAAACGCCAGCTTTCTGGCCGGCGGCGAGTTCCCGTTCCCGAAACCGGCAGACTGCGCGGGCTGTACGGCTACGATTGACTTCAAGAAATTCGGTGTGAGCCTGACCTTCACCCCCATCGTGCTGTCGGAAGGTCGCATCAGCCTGAAGGTATTGACGGAAGTGTCGGAACTTTCGGGTGATGGCGGCGTGACGATCCTAGGGACCACCGTTCCCTCCCTGAAAGTGCGGCGTACCGACACCACTGTGGAGATTCCGTCCGGCGGCTCACTCGCATTGGCAGGACTGATTCAGGAGCAGACCAAGCAGCAGATCAACGGCCTTCCCGGCCTCATGCAGGTGCCCGTCCTCGGTGCCCTATTTAAGAGCCGCGACTTCGTTAATCACCAGACCGAGCTCGCGATCATCGTGACGCCCTACATCGTGCGCGCGGTTGCACAAAAGAATCTGTCGCGTCCCGACGATGGCTTTGCCGATCCCAGCGATCCGTCTGCCGTGCTGCTCGGCCGCCTTAACCGCATCTATGGAATTCCAGGCCGCGTGGATCCAAACCAAGTCTACCACGGCAGCCCCGGCTTCGACCTCAACTGACCACCGTCGCGACAAGGAAAACATTGATGACCCGCTTTCATCCTTCGTTAGCCGGCCGGCGCGGTCCAAAACGCGCGATCACGCGCGGATTGGTGGTCGCGGGCTGCGCGATGGTTCTCACCGGCTGTTACGGCGCGCATGACACCACGGATAGCATCCCGGTGGCTTATCGCGCGCGCCACCCGATTACGGTCAAGGAAACCGATCACACGGTTGAAGTCTTCATAGGTGCGAGCCGCGGGGGCTTGACGCCATTTCAACGCGCCGATGTGCTGGCCTTCGCGCAAGCCTGGAAGCGTGAATCGACCGGAGGCGTCCTCATCGACCTGCCATCCGGCACGGCAAACGAAATCGCGGCCGCAGACGCTGCGCGCGAGATAAGATCGATCCTCGCCGCCTCGGAAATCCCGCTTTACGCGGTCAATACGCGATCTTATCAGCCCGAAAATCGCAACGCGGTCGCGACCATCAAGCTTAACTATGCGAAGATCACTGCAGAGACTGGCCCCTGCGGCCTGTGGCCTGGCGATCTCGGTCCCACCTATCACGCGTCCTATAACGACAATAAGCCGTATTGGAACTTTGGCTGCGCGACCCAGCGTAACCTGGCGGCCATGGTGGAGAATCCCGCCGATTTGGTGCAGCCGCGCGGCGAAACCCCCGCCTATACCGCTCGCCGGACAGTCGTGCTTGACAAATACCGCAAGGGCGAACCGACGGGCGCGATTTCGACGACTAGCGATCAAGGCAAAATCGGCAACGTTGGCAAATGATCAAGGAAGCCCTCCATCCCGCCGAAACCGAGCTCGCACCGACCGAGCCTATCGCCGACGGCGAGCATATCGCGCCGGCGCCGCGGATTTCGATCCAGGCCTTCTGCGAAACCGTGGAGACGGCTGCCTCGATACAAACCGCCGGTGAAGACCGCCGGTTGGTGAAGGCGCATCTAAAGATTCAAATGGGCGGAATCACCGCCGCCGTTGAGGCCTATCGCACGTCGCCGACGCCAAACGTCATTATCCTGGAAACCGAAACCCGCGGGAACGACATCCTCGCCGGTCTCGACCAGCTTGCGGAAGTCTGCGATGCCGGCACACGCCTGCTTGTCATCGGGCGGATAAACGACGTTGTCCTCTATCGCGAACTGATCCGCCGGGGCGTCAGCGACTATCTAATCTCACCGCTGGGCACGCTAGACGTCGTTCGCGCGATCTGTGGGCTGTTCTCGGCGCCGGACGCGAAGCCGGTCGGCCGCATCATCGCTGTTGTTGGCGCCAAGGGCGGCGTTGGTGCTTCCACCATCGCCCACAACATCGGCTGGGCGATCGCGCGCGATCTGAATATAGACGCGGTGGTTGCCGATCTGGACTTGGCCTTCGGAACGGCGGGCCTCGACTACAACCAGGATCCGCCGCAAGGCATTGCCGACGCGGTATTCTCGCCCGATCGCATCGACAACGCCTTCATCGATCGCCTGCTGTCGAAATGCACCGACCATCTAAGCTTGTTCGCGGCTCCCGCAACGCTGGAGCGCGTCTATGATTTTGGTGCCGAGGCCTTCGAGTCCATCTTCGATTCGCTGCGGGCGACGATCCCTTGCATCGTGCTCGATGTTCCGCATCAGTGGACCGGCTGGACCAAGCGAACGCTGATAGGGGCCGACGATATCTTGGTCGTGGCCGGACCCGATCTGGCCAATCTGCGGAACGCGAAGAATCTCGTCGACCTGTTGCGCGCATCGCGCCCCAATGACCATCGTCCCTACTACTGCCTCAACCAGGTCGGCGTTCCAAAGCGGCCGGAAATCAAGGCTGCGGATTTCGCCAAGGCGCTGGAAGACGAGCCGGTCGCGGTCATTCCCTTCGAACCCCAGATGTTCGGCACGGCCGCCAACAACGGCCAGATGATCGCCGAGATTTCTTCCGGTCACCGGACGGCGGAAACGTTTCGCCAACTCGCGCAGCTTTTGACCGGGCGGGCCGAGACAAAGCGGCAGAGGAAGAACCTGTTAACTCCCCTGTTCGAAAAGCTTCGTCAGCGGCAAGCCTGAGCCGGCGGGAGATCAAATTTTGTTCGGAAAACGCAGCAGCTCCGGCAGCGAAGAACGTAGCCAGACGGCCGAAGCACCTCGGCCGGCTCTGGCGCCGCTGCCCGCAGCCGCGCCGGCCGCAAGTCCGCCGGCTTCGGCTTCCGATGGCGGCCGAGCACCGTTTCCGTCCGCCGGTCTCGGCGCACCGCTCCTAGCCCCTCCAGGGCCAGCAACCAACGTGCCGGGGATGGGGACGGCCTCGCGTGCTCCTCTGGTGCCGGCGGCCGTAGATACTCGGCGCTCGGAAAGCTACTACGAAGTCAAAGGCACGATCTTCGGCGCGCTGATCGAAGCCATCGATCTCGGTCAATTGGCTCGCCTCGACGCCGATGCCGCGCGCGAAGAGATCCGGGATATTGTCAACGAGATCATCGCGATCAAAAATGTCGTGATGTCGATTTCCGAGCAGGAAGAACTGCTCGACGACATCTGCAACGACGTGCTCGGCTATGGCCCCTTAGAGCCGCTGCTCGCACGCGATGATATCGCCGACATCATGGTCAACGGTTCAGGCACGGTCTACATCGAAGTTGCCGGCAAAATCCAACGCACCAGCATCCGCTTTCGCGATAACCAGCAGCTCCTCAACATCTGCCAGCGCATCGTCAGTCAGGTCGGCCGCCGTGTCGATGAGTCATCCCCAATTTGCGACGCGCGTCTCGCCGATGGCTCTCGCGTCAACGCGATTGTGCCGCCGCTGTCGATTGACGGGCCCGCACTGACGATCCGCAAGTTCAAGAAGGACAAGCTGACGCTCGACCAGTTGGTCAAATACGGCACGATCACGCCGGAAGGCGCACAAATCCTCAAAATTATCGGCCGATCCCGGGTCAATACGATTGTTTCGGGCGGCACCGGTTCGGGCAAAACCACGCTGCTCAACTGCTTGACCCAGTTCATCGACGACGACGAGCGTATCATCACCTGTGAAGACGCCGCCGAATTGCAATTACAGCAGCCGCACGTCGTCCGTTTGGAAACCCGCCCGCCCAATCTCGAAGGGGAAGGGCAGGTTACGATGCGTGACCTCGTTCGCAACTGCCTGCGCATGCGGCCTGAACGCATCATCGTCGGCGAGGTGCGCGGACCCGAGGCGTTCGATCTGCTTCAGGCTATGAATACCGGTCATGATGGCTCGATGGGCACGCTGCATGCCAACAATCCTCGCGAGGGACTGTCCCGTCTCGAATCCATGATCACCATGGGCGGCTTCACTTTGCCGTCCCGTACTATTCGCGAAATGATTTGCGCCTCGGTCGACGTTGTCATCCAAGCGGCACGCTTGCGCGACGGCTCCCGGCGCATCACCCACATCACCGAAGTCATGGGAATGGAAGGCGACGTCATCATCACTCAGGACCTGTTTGTCTACGAAATGCTCGGTGAGGATGCCAAGGGCAATATAGTCGGGCGACACCGGTCCACTGGAATTGGCCGGCCGCGGTTCTGGGATCGCGCCCGCTACTATGGAGAAGAGCAAAATCTCGCCGCCGCGCTTGATGCGGCCGAAATAGCCAACAAGAATTAAGATGCAGACGATCGCCCTATTTTTCCTGGTAACCGTCGCCATGGGCGGCGTTGGATGGGTTTTCGTCTACCCGATCCTGTCCGGCGAAAGACGGGCCGAAAAGCGCAAAGCAATCGCCGTGAAGTTCGATCCGGCCGCGCGCCGCGGCGTGCGCACTGCCGGAAAACCACGGCGCGATCAGGTCGAAGAAACACTAAAGGAGATGGAGGACCGCCAAAGGTCCCGCCGGCGGCTTCCACTCGCCATCCGAATTGCGCAAGCCGGGCTCACGTGGTCCAAACAGCGCTTCATCTTGACCGGCGCCGCCCTCGGCGTGGCGGCGTTCCTGCTGTTTCTGTTCACCGGCACCGGCATGTTGCCGGCGCTCGGTGTTGCCTTCGCGGCGGCATGCGGACTGCCATTCTGGATTCTTTCATTTTTGAAAAAGCGGCGCGAGGCAAAATTCCTCAACGGCTTTCCCGACGCCGTCGACGTTATCGTGCGCGGCATCAAGTCGGGATTACCGTTGATGGATTGTCTCAAAATCGTCGCCTCCGACGCGCCAGAGCCTGTCAAGACGGAGTTCCGCACTATCATAGAAAGCCAGACTATCGGCCTGCCGCTCGGCGACGCCTGCGTGAAGCTTTATGAGCGGATGCCGGTTGCCGAGGCCAACTTCTTCGGCATCGTTATTTTGATTCAACAGAAAGCTGGCGGCAATCTGTCCGAGGCGCTAGGCAACCTGTCGCGCGTGTTGCGTGACCGCAAGCGCATGAAAGCCAAGATCCAGTCCATGTCGATGGAAGCCAAGGCTTCCGGCATGATTATCGCGGCGCTGCCGCCCGTGGTGGGTACGCTCGTCTACCTCACCAGTCCTGACTACATCTCGCTGTTGTTTATCACCCCGCTCGGACACGTATTATTGACCGGCTGCGCTATATGGATGTCGCTGGGCGTACTGGTCATGCGCAAGATGATAAATTTCGACTTCTGAGTAGCCCCATGCTCGAACTGATCATTGAGACGTTTCAGAATACCCGGTTGATGGCGATGCTGTTTGCCGCCATTGCCGCGGGCGCCACCGTGCTGACGCTGGCGATGCCGCTGCTGGCAACCGACCCATTGCAGAAACGCATGAAGTCCGCGGCGCTGGAGCGCGAGAAAATTCGCCAACGTGAGCGCGAGCGGCTGTCGCGGGGCGACAAGGTCAATCTGCGGACCTCGCCGAAGCAATACATGCAAACCATCGTCAGCAAGTTCAATCTGGCGAAGTGGCTGGGCCAGGAGCAGGCGCGGACAAAGCTGGTTCAGGCGGGCTACCGCGGCAATGCGCCCTATGTGACGTTTCTATTTTTCCGCATGGTGACGCCGGTACTCACGGTTCTGTTAACGGTCTTCTATCTGTTTGTCGTGAGCGAGATGGATCAGCCGCTGACGGTCAAGATCGGCATCTGCCTGATCGCCACCTATTGCGGAATGCACCTGCCCTATCTTTTTCTCAAGAATAAGATTCAGCACCGGCAGACCGCCATCAAACGCGCTTTTCCCGACGCGCTCGATCTGTTGCTGATTTGCGTCGAATCCGGCATGTCGATCGAAACGGCGTTTCGCAAAGTCAGCGAGGAGATCGGCACGCAATCCGTCCCGCTGGCGGAAGAGTTCACCCTGACGACGGCGGAACTGTCCTATCTTCCGGACCGGCGGCAAGCCTACGAAAATCTCGCCAAACGCACCGGCCTCGAAGGCGTGAAATCGGTCTGCGTGGCGCTGCAGCAGGCGGAGCGCTATGGGACGCCGCTTGCCCAGACCTTGCGCATCATGGCGCAGGAAAATCGCGACATGCGCATGTCCGAAGCCGAGAAGAAAGCCGCGGGTCTGCCGCCGAAGCTTACCGTTCCAATGATCGTGTTCTTCCTGCCGGTGCTGTTCATTGTCATTCTTGGTCCGGCGGCGATCCGGGTCACGTCGATGCCGTGATCTAAAGCATTGTCCGACGAAGAGGTTCGTCGTTACAACGCGATCACTAATCTAAGATAGGTGTGAAGCGGATACGCGCGGCACTTAGCCTGCCGCGTTCAGCTCCGTGCCGCGGGTGAAGTTGCGCTGCGCGCCGGCGGCGCGGCCGGCTTACCCGGAGCCAATTTCTTGTCGTCCAGCTTCTGTTGTTGCGACAGCATTTGCCGTAGATAGACGACGTTGGCCGCCGCCTCTTCGGGGGGTAAATCCGCGCGCGCGATTTTCTCGGCTTCGGCAAAGCGCCCCTGCAAGCCGACCACGAGCGCGAGGTTTTGCCTGGCGCGAGGGCCGACGCCGGGCTGCGCCGTGGCCCGCTTCAGCGTCGTCTCGGCCTTCACTAGATCCTTGGACAAGGCATAGGAGAGACCAAGGTTGGAAAGAATGGTGGGTTCGTCGGGGATGATTTTCAGCGCGCTGGCATAGTAACCCCGCGCTTCCTCGTAGCGTCCCAGTTGATCGAGGACCGCTCCTTGGGCGGAAAGAATGCGCCAATCCGGCTGTTCGGGCGTGTGTGCGCGGCTGAGAACGTCGAGCGCTTGACTATAGTTGCCGACGTCGGCCAGCGCGCGGCCATAAGCGCCGAGCAGCGCCTTGTTCGTCGAGTTTTGAATCGATGCCTGTTCCAGGACGGCGACGGCTTGCGAGCGCTGGCCGGTCGCCCGCAAAGCCTGCGCATATTGCATGGCGTTTACCGGGTCTTCCGGATGCGAGCGGTAAAGCGCGGCCCAGGTATCGACCTCGCGCCGCCAATCCGCTTCGGAATTCGCCGCCGATGACGCGGGTAGCGAACCCGTCGTTTCCTGTTTCTGGGTGGTCTGGCAGCCAGTCAGGGCCGCCGTAAGCAGGACGGCGAGCGCAGTCGAGGCGAGGAGGCGCGTGCTTGTGTGGGTGAAACGCATGCCCATCGGCCGTTGCGCCGGGCTGGCTCCGGATGCCGCCCGACCGGCCTTCAGCAATAGAACGTTAACCCTAATGAGAAGTTAACAGAATTGCGCCCTTTCCCCTCTCCCACAAGGGGAGAGGGGAATCGACAGACCAATCAGAATTTTCCTGGGGCTGCTTTCTTGTGATCTTCGTCGATCTGGATCTTCAGGGCCTTCATGCAAAGACCGGAGCCGTAATAATAGGTGGCGCAAAGCGTCAGTTCGAGGATTTCCCGCGGACTGAAATGCTGTTCCATGGCGGCAAAGGTCGCGTCATCGACCTCGCCCTTGTTCAGCCCAAGGCAGTCCACATACGCCAACAGCGCGCGTTGGGCCTCGTCGAACAGATGGCTATGCGGCCGCCAATCTTTCAGTGCCTGGAACTGCGCTTCGCTGGCGCCGGCTTGCAGCAGCAGCGGATGATGATGATGCATCTCATAGGCACAGCCGACGATCATGCTCACGCGGACAATGGCAATTTCGCGCAGGAGGCGTGGCGATACGCATTCGCTGCGCAAGGCGCCGCTGAAGCCACGCCCGGCCTGAGAAAGCTTGGGAGCATGTGCCTTGGTCAGATGCAGATTGAGGATGTGCCCGCCGCGGCTCGTGGTGTCCTCAAATAGCTGCTCAATGATCGGGTCCAGCGGCTCCGGCAATGGCGGCAGCCTGGAAACCTGGACGTTTTTGAAGGCATGCAAAGAATTTGATTTTTTACTCACGCGCTCGTCCATGCCGGATTCCCTTCCATGTCTGAGCATGGTATCCGCACGGTAGGCTTCGTGCTAGCGACGCGTAAAATCCCCCCTTGGATCGGTCTCAATGCATCCGGTGTTTATTACGGGCAAGGCAGCGGATTCGGTGCCGATCTGGTTCGTCACCACGGCCACCTGGAACGGCATCCGCGAGCGCCTCGATGCCGCCGCCCGCGCCTTCGCCGACGC
>JAXDOS010000021.1:0-2608 GCA_034668785.1 Alphaproteobacteria bacterium | reverse complement strand
TCGGAAGGCCTCCATTTTGCGAAGAAATCCGGCCTCGACGTCAACGCCGTGGTCGAGACCATCTCGAAGGGCGCGGCGCAGTCCTGGCAGATGGAGAACCGCTACAAGGCCATGAACGAGGGCAAGTTCGATTTCGGCTTCGCGGTCGAATGGATGCGCAAGGACCTCTCGATCTGCATCGCCGAGGCCCGCCGCAACGGCGCCAACCTGCCGGTGACCGCGCTCGTCGATCAATTCTACGCCGAGGTCGAGAAGATGGGCGGCAAACGCTGGGACACGTCGAGCCTGATGGCCCGGCTCGAGCGGTGAGTTAAAAAAGCCGGTTAAGATTTGAAAACGGGCCCTGCTTCTGGTCCCGTCAGAAGCGGGGTTCCGCCTCGGGAACAGGTTAATTTTAACCTCCCGTTAACGGAAATTTTTAGCTCTTTAAGTCATCGCTTAATGATTTAGGGCCACAGATAGACAATGCAAAAGCCCGCGCGGTTCGCGAGCAGGATTTGTGTTGTTCGATGAGTAACCCCGCAGAAAAGCCTGAGGTTGTCCAGCTTCCGGCAGAAGCGCCGGTCACAGCGCCGGTCAACACCCGGCGCGTGGCGGCGCAGCGGGTGCGCGAGGCGCGGGATCGGTTAACGTCATCCAGCGGCACCCGCCCAGCGTTCGATACCGAATTGCTCCGGCAATACGCCCAGACCCGGATCTCGGCCTCCTTTGTCGTCATGCTGCTGGTGGTTGCGACCGGCGTGCTGTTCGGCCTCTGGAAGTACGCCGTGCCGGCCGCGGTCTGGACCGTCGGCATGCTCTGCATCCATGCCGCCATCATTCGCAATTGCTGGCGCTTCCTCGGCGAGCAGCCCTCGCTCGCCGCCACGCGCAAATGGCAAACCCACTTCGTGCTGCTCGACCTGCTCTACGGCCTGTGCTGGACGGCGATCCTGCTGCATCCGGCCGGCCTCGACACCGTCTCGAACACGATGATGATGTTCCTGATGCTGCTGGTGATCGCGGTGTCGAGCATGCTGGCGGCGACGCTGCCCATTGCCGCAATGGCGGCGACTGCGCCGGTGACGGCGGCGATCGCGCTCAATTTCATCATGGGCGGAACCTTCGACAATTACGCGCTCGCGCTGCTTGCGGTCGCCGCCGAAGCCTATTTCGCCCTGCTCGCCCATCAGCTCCATTCGACGACGCTGGCGACGCTGGAAGCGCGCGCCGAAAAGGACGCGCTGATCGGCGAGCTCGAACAGGCCAAGGCGATCTCGGACGAAGCGCGGCACCGCGCCGAATCCGCCAACGTCGCCAAGTCGCGCTTCCTGGCGCAGATGAGCCATGAGCTGCGAACGCCGCTGAACGCGATCCTCGGCTTCTCCGAGGTGATGAAGAGCGAAATTTTTGGCGCGCATGCGGTGGCGGTCTACAAGGAATATTCCGCCGATATCCATAATTCGGGCGTCCACCTGCTCAACCTCATCAACGAGATTCTCGATCTGTCGCGGATCGAGGCCGGCCGCTATGAGCTGAATGAGGAAGCGGTGTCGCTGGTGCACGTCGTTGCCGACTGCCACCATCTGTTGAAGCTGCGCGCGACCAGCCGCGGCATCACCATCCACGAGGTGTTCGAGCACGGCATGCCCAGGATCTGGGGCGACGAACGCGCTACCCGCCAGATCGTGCTCAATTTGTTGTCCAACTCGATCAAGTTCACCCCGCAGGGCGGCGACATCTGGCTCAAGGTTGGCTGGACCGCTTCCGGCGGGCAATATCTGAGCGTCAAGGATACCGGCTCCGGCATTGCCGAGGATGAAATCCCGATCGTGCTGGCTTCCTTCGGCCAGGGCTCCAATTCGATCAAATCGGCCGAACAGGGCGCAGGCCTGGGCCTTCCGATCGCCAAGAGCCTGATCGACATGCATGGCGGCACCTTCACGCTGAAATCGAAATTGCGCATCGGTACCGAAGTCATCGTCACCTTCCCGCCGGAGCGCGTGATGAGCGCGTTGGCGCCGATGGCCGAGGAGGCCCCGCCCCTGCAGCCCGACCCCGCCGTCGCAGCGTCCGCCGACGACAAGCGGCGGGCGCGTCACAAACCGATCATGAGTGCAGGAACCGGGTTGTAACTGGAACGCTTGCGCAAGGGACACAAACCATTTCACTATCGATAAATGAGCAAAGAAACGCCGTGTATCGCAGTCTGTATGATGGACCCCAAAACCAAACTCTGCTTCGGCTGCGGACGAACGCTGCCGGAGATCGCGCGCTGGCACCGCATGGAGACGGCGGAGCGATTGGCCGTGATGGAAGGGCTGGCGGCGCGCATGGCGGAGGCCGGCCTCTCGCAGATGCCGCCGCGCGCCGAGCGCGGCTGATCAACGCTCGAACCGGCGGAGGCGCGCTGTGATCCGCGTCATGCTCGTTCTGGCGATGCTCGCCGCCACCGCCGGCGCCGTCGTCGCCTATGGCGACCCGGACCAGATCACGCGCGCCAGCAACTCGGTCACGAAAATGCTGCGGCAACGCAGCCTGGAGCCGGCGCCCGCCGTACAGATCGCGCGCGGCAGGGCCGGTGAATTCGCGCTGCATGCCAAGATCAACGGCGTCAAGGCGCCGATGG
>JAXDOS010000020.1:0-14901 GCA_034668785.1 Alphaproteobacteria bacterium | reverse complement strand
CCGGCGCCCATCCATAGCAGAACCGGGACGTAGGGATTGAACGGAAAAGCTCAATAACAGCGATGTGATTAACGCGAAAGGCGCCTGCAAATCCAATTAGCGCGGCCGGGGCGTGCAGCGCCCCGGCCGGAAGAGTTTAAAGCCTACTTGACGGTAGCTGCGCCCGCCTTGGCCACGACTTCGTCCTGCACGCCGGCGGCGCCGCTGACTCCAATGGCGCCGATGATTTTTCCGCCCGCCATGATCAACTCGCCGCCAGGCGAGGCGACGACGTCAGGATCGAGGGTCGGGCCGTAATTTTTACCGGCTTCCGACAGGTCAAACCAAAAGCGCGTTGGCCGGCGAAGGCGCGTGGCGCTACGAGCCTTCTTGATGGCGATGTTGGATGACACCAGTTGGGTTTCGTCCATTTTTGAGAAATATATGAGGTCGCCATTCGGATCGACTACAGCAATGCCCACTTTCCAGTTACGTTTTTTCGCTTCCGCTTCTGCGGCAGCCGCCACCTGCTTGGCCTGCTCAAGGCCGATGGAAGTGCCATAAGGGATATCAAACGGCATTTTTTCTGGCACCGCCGGCGCCGCGCTTGGCGCCGCAGCAGGTGGTGTCGCGGGAGCTGCAGGCGGCGGCGCTTGCGCCCCTACCTCCGCGCTGAGCAGCAATGCGGTGCCCATCATGAAAGCCACTAAAAGCCGATTACGCATGTATATTCCTCCCGGATTTTTTTGCGCTGATTACGATTTAACACCTGCAGCGCATGTTTATTCAAAAGCCATTTTGGCCAAAATAGAATAGGCTGGGTGGTGAAATGTCGGCAAGTAGGAGAAACATCATGAACGAGGAATTGCTCAATACGACAGTGCGGAAATTTCTCAAGAAAGTGGGCATCACCGCGCAACGGGAAATCGAGAAATCGGTGCGCGACGGCGTCGCCACAGGCCGCCTCAAAGGTAATGAATCGTTACGCGCAAAGGCGACCATTATAGTCAGCGGCGTTAGCCTTAGTTTTGACGTCGAAGGCAACATAGATCTTGGATAGTTCTGTTGAGTTGCGCGGTAAGCATGGAGACAGCAAGATGAGTGCAAGCCGCGCGAGCGTCTTCCGTTTTCTGTTAGCCCTGGCATTGACCGCGGCACTACCTGCCGCGACCTTTGCGCAAGCCCCCTCGGGCAGAGCCGGGGGTCCACCATCACGTCAGCAGGGACAACAAGGCCAACCGCAGCAAGGGCAACGCGATCAGGGGCCGGGCGTTCTGCGGTTGCTGCCGTCCGACTCGGTGACTGAGCATTCGGTCGATCTTGCCAGCGGCAAGTTGGCCTATACGGCGACGGCCGGGACGCTGTCACTTTACGATCAATCCGGCGAACGGATCGCAGCGGTATTCTACACCGCCTATGTCGCCAAAACTGCCACTGCAGAGAGCCGGCCGGTTACTTTCGGCTTCAATGGCGGGCCCGGCGCAGCGTCGGCCTATCTGCATTTAGGTTTGGTTGGTCCTAAGATTCTACAATTTAATGCCGATAGGCACGACGGCGCCGAAGCGCAGCTTCGCGACAATCCCCAGACCTGGTTGGAATTCACCGACATTGTAATGATCGATCCTGTTGGAACCGGCTGGAGCCGGCCGGCCAAATCCGATGGTGGAAAAGATTTTTGGGGCGTGGACAAAGACGCGAATTTCTTCGCCAAGGTCATCGCTCTCTATATTGCCAATAACGGACGTAGCGCGGCACCAAAATATTTGCTCGGCGAGAGCTATGGCGGCTTTCGTGCGGCCAAGGTTGCTCGCGCCCTGCAGCGCGACCAAGGCCTCGTGGTCTCCGGTATCGTCATGGTGTCGCCAATGCTCGAAGGCGCATTCCAATTCGGCGGCAACAGTTTTGCGCTGGGAGCGGCGCTACAATTGCCGTCGCTCGCGGCTGCCGAGCTTGAGCGCAATCACGCTTTGACCAAAGAAGCGGTGACAGAAGCGGAACGCTTCGCGATGACCGAGTATCTGACCACGCTGGCAGGCCGGCCTCCGCAGGGTGAAATAGCCCGCGCTTTTTACGCGCGCGTGGCGCGCATGACTGGGATTCCAGAAGAGACCGTCGCGAAAGCGCGGGGCTATTTACGCGAAGCAGACAGGAAAGACCTACGTTCCGCCAACGGTATCGTCAGCATTTATGACGCCAGCATTGCCGCCGATGATCCATTCCCGGAACAGCGGGGCTCCCGCGGACCCGATCCGGTTCTGGACGGATTCACCCGCGCCTATGGCGGCGCTTTCGTTGGCTATGCACGGGATCAACTCGGCTTCAAAACCGAGATCACCTATACCCTGCTGTCGAGTGACGTCAGCGGCAAGTGGGAGTGGCGGGAAGGCGGCCGCGGGAACCCCAGCGTCGGCGACGACCTGCGCATCCTGTTGGCGTTTAATCCATCCTTCCGTTTGATCATCGCGCACGGCTACAGCGATCTAGTCACGCCTTACATGGCCAGCCGCTATGTGATTGATCATCTGCCGGGTGCCGACCAGGGGGATCGCGTCCAGCTGCGCCTCTATCCGGGTGGTCACATGCTTTATATCGCCGAAGACTCACGGAAAGCCTTCACCGCCGATATGAAAGCCTTTTATACCAAAGCTCCATAAGCAAGCTCGCTTACTTCGGGCGGATGGTCGGATCACCGCCCGGACTGCCGGGTGGAGGAATGACAGGCGTATTTCCTGCGTCGGGCGTAGGCGCTTTCATCTCGGGATCGACGTCGGCGGGAGGACAAATAACGCCGTCGGCGCGCGCCAGGCGTTGGCTTAAATCCTCGGCTGGCTGAGCGGTTGGAGGGCCGCCCTGCCGGGCAGCGTTCGGCAACCCGGGTGACGACGCGCACCCTGTCTGGCCGGCAGGCGCTGCCGGGCGCGAAACTTGCGCTGCGGCGGGCAGTAGCGAAGCCAACAGCACCGTCCCGGTACAGAAAAAGGCTGCACCTCCGAAGCCGCGCGCCCATTTTTCGCTTGTTGGTCGCATGTTAGATAACGATGCGTACTCAGACATGTTCCCGGATGACACACCGAAGTCGGAACCGGAACTAAGGATGCGGCAGAGACGTTTGTTTGCAGTACAGCATCGGCGCGGCCGCCATTTGCCGGATATTTTAATCTTCGGCAGGTTGTCGGCCGTTTTTGTCTCGGCAGAGCAGGTTCACATTTCATATGAGGATGACATGGACGTCCGACGCGAGGAAGTGAAGGCCCGCCCGGAACAACCTTCTTTATCGAAGGAACGCGCTCGCCAGGGCAGCACTGGGCATAACGTGCGCTACGTCCTTGGTTTTGGCCTGGCAGGAGTGATTATCCTCTTTGCCGTCGTCTATCTATTCTATTTCGGACACTAATTGGCATAACAGCGTCGTAGAGCGCGCAAACCGCCACAGACTTCTCTCAACTCACCGAATATAATATTCTTCCGACAATGTGCTTCCGTCGTCCGATAGCATGTGACGAGAGAGCGGCGGAACGGGGGAATATGAAATTTTCCGGAATATGGCCGAAGCGCGCGAAAGGCTACTTTCTCGCTATTCTTCTTTGTCTGCCATTGAAGTCTCTCGCGCAGACGCCGTCGGCGGATATTGCCGTCTATGCCGGTACTGACCGCGCGCAGCGCCTTCTTGAAGGAGCCAAGAAGGAAGGCTCGCTCACACTTTATTCCTCCCTATCACCGGAGGAAATAACGGCGATCGGTACGGCTTTTGAAGCAAAGTACGGAATCAAGCTGCAAAACTGGCGTGGAGATTCCGAAAACATCGTGCGCCGTGCCGTCGTGGAAGCCCGCGCGGGCCGTTACGACGTGGATGTCGCGGAAACTTCAGGAACCGAGATGGAGGCGCTGAAACGGGAGAATCTGCTTCGCGAATTGCGGCTTCCGGTGTTCGACGACCTCCTGCCGCAAGCCATCATGCCGCACAGACAATGGATTGCCACGCGCTTGATCGTCTTTGTCGCCGCCTACAATACCAACATCATCAAGCCGGCTGATGCGCCAAAAACATACGAAGATCTGCTTGATCCGAAGTGGAAGGGCAAGCTTGGGATCGAGTCGGACGACGCCAATTGGCTGATGACGGCTGCAGACACGCTTGGCCGGCAAAAGACCGAAAAATTATTCAGAGACATCGTCACCACCAACGGCATGTCGGTGCGCAAAGGCCACACATTGCTGGCGCAGCTTGTCGTCTCCGGGGAGGTGCCGCTTGCATTGACGGCCTATGTCAACCGTATCGACCAGTATAAATCCAGAGGAGCTCCCGTCGAGCCGCTTTTTCTCTCGCCGGTGATCGCGCTGCCGACCGGAGCCGGGATCATGCGGAACGCTCCACACCCTTTTGCCGCGGTGCTTTTCATGGATTATCTGTTATCGCCGGAAGGCCAGCAAATTCTGGCAACATTGCAGAGCATTCCCACCAATCGGAAAGTCCCGGCGCGGGGCGAAGGAATGGGGCCGCTGCCGGAACTGACATTCGTAGACGTACCAAAGCTCATCGACGAGGGCGATAAATGGACAAAGCTCTATAGGGACATTTTCAATCCGGCGCGGTAGAGGGGACCGCTACAGATATGGAAGCGCCGCGCAGGACGCGTAGAGGCCGTCGCGGTAAAGTAAGGGGGAAACATCAACCCTCGTCCGCACCTCCAACACTCGCCCGATGAATATCGTGTGCGAGCCGTAAGGGATTTCTTTTTCTTTCTGACAGAAGAGATTTGCCTGGGCATTTGCCAAATATGGCGTGTCGAATTCGTCGGCTCGCCAATCGCCATGGGCGAAGCGTTCCGGACCGGTAATCGCACTGCTGAACACCTTCGATGTCTCAAAATTATCCGTGTGCAATACGTTCACACAAAAGCGGTCTCCCCTGCTCAGCAAACCATGCAAGCGGCTTGCATTGTTGAAGCAGATCAAAATCGATGGCGGCTCCATGCTGATGGAGGTCACCGAGGTGGCAGTAGTGCCATGGCGCTCCGAGCCGCTTCGCGCCGATACGATCGTCACCGTGCTGGCAACCCGCCGCATTGCCGCCCGGAACGCATCCTGTAGTTGGTCGTCCGCAGCCATCACGGCGTAACCTGCTGATCGAGAAAAGCGAGCACGCGTTCGTTGAACTCAGCTGAGCATTCGATATTGCCCATGTGCCCTGCGCGCTGGAAGATATGCAGCGTAGCGTTGGACATGAGCGGTACGAATTCGTCGGTGTATCCAGGCTTACGCAACGAGTCCAACTTGCCTGCCATGATGAGGCTCGGCACGCGAATGGCGCGGTAATCAATGTTGTCGCGCTCGCTGCGGTCGCTCGGGCCGCGAAACGGCGCCTTGAACCGTGCCGCCGAGGTGGCTTCCCAGGCGCCGGGCACCAGTGCCATTTCCCAGCGGCGGTCGACGTAAGCATCGTCGGTCGACCATTTGCGATCGATGAACATGACCTCGAGGATGCGCTGCATATGCTCGCGCGTGCCGTCGTAGGTGTTGATGACCTTGCGGGCGTCGTTGTTCGGCGACTCGCCGCCGCCCGAGCAGATCACGAGGCTGGCGATCGGCCAGTCCGGCTCTTTCCGTGCCGCCACCATCAGACTCATGCCCCCGGACATCGAACTGCCAACCACATGCACAAGACTCGCGCTCGTCATTTCGAGAAAGCGGCGGATATGGGTGATGCGCCGCTGGAACTGGTTGTTGAAGTCGAAAATCTTGTCGGTGAGGCCGAAACCGAGATGATCCGGGGCCAGCACATGGAAGCGTTCTGCCACTGCTAATATATTGAATTCCCAGGAAAATTCCGCCGCGCCGCCGTATTCGGCGGAATGCAACAGCAGCACGCTTGGGCGTTTTCCACGATGCTCGACACCCGCTTCGAAGTAATGCGTGCGGATGCCGTCGACGAGAAGAAAACTGCCCTCACGCATCAGGCCACGGCCTTCGCTTTCGGCACTCTGGTGCGCGGCAAATCCTTGATCTGTGGGTAAACTTCCTTGGCGAACAGCGTCATGCTCTCGACCGTGCGCTTGTGATCGAGGAAACCGGCCTGCTGCATCATCAACAGATGATCGAAACCGCCGACAAGGTCGTAGTAACGCTTGATCTGCTTGGCGACGGAATCCGGGGTTCCATACATCAGCACGCCCTGTTCGCGCAGATAGTCCATGCCCTTGGCGCGCACCGCGTCGGTCCGGCCTGAATAGGCGCCTTGCAGTGCCTTCACATTGACGTCCACGCCGACATATCCGGGTGGATTGCGGAATTGCGGTTCGACCTTGGCCTGCATGTACCAAGTGAGTTCCTTGGCGCCCTTCTCCGCCTCTTCCTCGGAATTGGCGGTGTAGACCAGGGGCATGAAAGCCATCCCGGCTCCACCCGGCAGCCCGTGCTCGGCCATCGTTGAGCGGTAGGCGTCGAACATCAGCTTCACTTTGTCATGCGGCTGCAGGAAGGTCGCAAACACATAGCCGCGGCTCGCGACCTTCATGATGTTGTCGTAGTCGCTGGAGCCGGTGATCCAGATTTGCGGATGCGGCTGCTGATAAGGGCGCGGCCAGAGATTGACCATGCGGCGATGGGTGAAGCGGCCCTCAAAGTTGAAAGGGCCGTCATGGGTAGTCCAGGCCTTCACCATGAGATCGACGCCTTCCCACAGGCGTTCCAGCGTCTGCGTCGGATTGGTATTGGCGGCGAAGATTTCATAAGGCACGCCGCGCACGATGCCGACGTCGAGCCGCCCGCGTGAGATGTTGTCGATCACCGCCATTTCCTCGGCGATGCGGATGGGATCGCCGCGGTTGGCGATGGGATTGCCGAGAATGCAGATGCGCGCGTTTTTTGTCTGCCGCGCCAGGATCGCCGCCATCAGCGGCGCCGCTGCGTCCAGGCAGGTCGCGGTCTGATGATGCTCGTTGAGCATGATATTCAGCCCGAGCTCGTCGGCGATCATATGTTCGTCGAGATAGCGGTTGTAGAGATCGGACCCGATTTGCGGATCGTAAAGTTTGCTCGGAATGCTCACGCGCATCGACGGAAGCTGGTCGAGCGGCGGCAGATGCGGATAGGGCATCTCGGTGAAGTGCCAGGCTTGCATGTCTCGTCCTTCCTAACCGAGAAAATCGTTTAAGTGATTCATGAAGATTTGGGGCTGTTCCAAGTGCGGGTAGTGACCGGCATTCGCGATCGTCTTCAATGTCGCGCCAGGAATGAGGTCGGCGTAAGCCTTGCCGTAAGCCGGCGTGACAATGCCGTCATTCTCGCCCCAGACAAGCAATGTCGGGACCTTGATGCGATGCAGCCGGCGCTTGAGCTTGGGATTGTGCATATAAGGGTCCCAGCAAAAACGCGCCAAGGACTCGACGTTGCGGGCGATGATCGTGAGCTTCTCCTCAGCCATTGACGGAAAGTCGCGCTTGCCTTTTTCCGGATCGTGCCATTTTCGACGCAGCACCTCGGCGGGAGGCAGTGACCATATGTCCGCGATGTCGCGATCGGTCGGCCCGCCAACTTTAATGCCCAAGGGATCGACCAGCACCAGCTTGGAAATAAAGGAATCGTCCTTGGTCGCCATCTCCGCGGCAATCCAGCCACCGAACGAGAAGCCGATGACGGGGACCTTCTTGATGCCGAGTTGTTCGACCAGATCGAGATAGATGTAAGCGACGTCGTCAGGACTGGTGATCCAGTCCAGCCGCTCGGAAGTGCCAAAGCCCGGAGGCGACGGGATCAGCAATTCGTATTTCTTTGCCAGTTCGTCCAGGAAAGGCGCCTCGATTTCCAGGGCTTCTTCGCCGTAAAATACGAGCAAGGGATCGCCCTGTCCGCGCCTTTCCAGTGCCAAGTTCATCCCGCTGACATTGACGCTCTTGGCTGCTTCCGCCGTCGACATGGGCCCTACCCGGCTTTATTCTCGTTGCCGCTATTGAGGCCGCTGGCCGCCGCTTTGTCTACACGCGTGGCGCAAGGACTTTGCAAGGCTCGCAATTCCTTGCGCCCTGGTGCAATTTTGCGGGCGCTCTATACTGGTCCTCGCCTAAGCCAGCCACAATGTCAGGCCGCATGAGTACCGCACTCGCCTCAAATTCTCTGTCCGTCTCGGAGTGGATCAAAAGCTGCTCCGATCTGATGAACCACTGTGAGCATTTCGCCGCCGCGGACATTCTCTCAACCCGCCAGCGCATCCTCGACTTCTCGTCCGGCCGAAGCTCCTTTGCGGTAACCGATGCAGGACGATTTATGGGCTACGGCGAAGCCCATGCCCGCGTCGGCAGAATGGCCGTCCGGTTCCTCAGTTGGGATTGCGAGGCGAAGTGCGAGACCTCGACCTTCCGCACCCCCGATCATCACGTGGTCCTGCATATTCCCTTGCGTGGCGAGTTCGAGGCGAGCCAGGGGGAGGATTGGATCCGCGTGAAGCCCGGCGACGCGCTGGTTGTCAGCGCCCCCGGCAATTTGCGCCGGCGATGGGAAGGAAAATGCGATCTGTTGAATTTGCGGATCGACCGCGAGGTGGTGGACCGCGCCGCCCCCGGTCAGGCGCTGGCCAAAGGCGATCTCGGTTGCGAACCGCTGACGCTGATTGATCTCAATCAATCGCTGGCGCTGGCCCGCTTCATCGAAACCATCATCCATGATCTCAGCAGCGACAATTCGGCTTTGTCCGACCCTGCCGTGGCAGGCCACGCAGAGCGGCTACTGTCGTTGCTCCTGCTCAAGAGCCTGCGAAAAACCGATGGTCATGTCATCGCCGACGGCACTCACCAAGTCGTGCCCTACTACATCCGGCGCGCAGAGCAATATGTGGCGGAAAACTACATGAAGCCGATCGATGTTAGCGATCTGGAAGCCGCGACCGGCGTGAGTTCTCGGACTTTGTATTACGGCTTCAAGCAATATCGCGGCGCCAGCCCGATGAAGTATCTCAAGCGCGTCCGCCTCATGCGCGCCCGGCGCCGCTTGCTTGAGGCGCAGATGCACGGTGGCCGTGTGGGCGAGATCGCGGCAACGGTGGGCTACGGCAACAAAAGCCAATTCGCGCGCGACTACAAAGACTATTTCGGCGAAACCCCGACGGCGACCTTGCGTGGCCGCGCGCGGTAAAGGCCAATGATGAGCGTCACGCGTCCGCGCAACGAAGGGCTTTTCTCCCGCGCGGCAATCTCCTAGGCTGATAAAAAAGAGACCCGACCGGGAGGATGCGAGATGATGCGTAGCGGCTGGATTGTTCTCTTGGTGCTCGCGGCATTGCCACAGAGTCTTTCGGCCCAGCCGGCCGCCGCCAATTTAAACGATGCCCAGCGACAAGGCCGAATGCTGTTCGAGCAGTCGTGCGGCGTCTGTCACACCAAGCCTACATTGGTGAGCCCGCTCTATGGGCCGACTCTCTCCAAGGAATCGCTCGACGGAAACGAGGATGTGTTACGCGCGTTCATTACCAATGGAACCGCGCGCATGCCAGGATTCAAGACCATGTACCAACCGGCGCAGATCGACGCCGTTGTCCAATACCTGAAAACCGTTCCCAAACCGCCGCCGGAACCCGAAGCCGCTCCGCGTCCAGGCGGCCCGCGGGTAGAGGACTGAGGGAGAGCGCCATGAAAAACCTAAACACCTTCGCGCGCCTAAGCTTGATCGCCCTCGGCGTGGCGTTCACCTGGCAGGTCCAGGCCGCCGACGCGGTGCTGTCCGGCGCGATCAAATCCACAGTCGGCGAAAAGCTCGGCGGCGTCACCGTCTCCGCCAAGGCCGAAGGACAGCCCATCACCACCACCGTCTTCACCGACGACTCCGGCAACTATTACTTTCCGCCAATGCCCGCTGCGAAATATCGGGTCTGGGCGCAGGCGCTCACCTTCGATACCGCCAAGAGCAATATCGATCTGAGCGCGGCCAAGCGGCAGGATTTCGAACTCAAGCCGCTGGCGGATTTTGCGCGGCAGTTGCCCGGGCATGAACTTCTGGCGGCGCTGCCCGACAAGTCTCCCGAAGATGCGCGCATGAAGGTGTTGGTGCGGAAGAATTGCACCGGTTGTCATAGCGCGAGTTTCCCGCTCCAGCATAAATTCGACGAGGCGGGCTGGACCGCGATCCTCGACCTGATGAAACACGTCAACGTGCTCGGCACTTATCAAGGCGCGCAGCACAAGCCTAATCCGAACATCGAGGCCAACGAAAAGCAGCTGGCAGCCTACCTTGCCCGCGCGCGCGGACCAGGGCCGACCTCCATGAAGTTCGACCTGCGGCCGCGTCCGTCCGGCGAGGCCGCACGCGCGGTATTCAAAGAATATGACGTACCAGCGGAACATGGGCATGGTCCGGCAGACGGCGTCTTCCTCAACGACGGCAGCGACTGGTCACTGGGAACGCCCTCGGCAATGAATGGCGCCAGCGGCGTGCATGACGCCCAGGCCGATCTCGACGGCAACATCTGGTTCACCCACAGCCATCCCAGCCACGAGGTCACAGTCGCGCGTATCGACGCCAAGACCGGCGCCTACAAGCCCTTCAAGCTCAACGACGTGCGCGACTTCGCCGTCGGAACACACGGCATCACTCGGGACCAGAAGGGCATCCTTTGGTTCAACACCCGATCAAACGTGTCGCGCGGCAAAGGCGGGCTAGCCCGGCTCGATCCCAAGACCGAGAAGATCGAAGTCTTCATCCCGCCGGGGAACATGGCGGGTACCCAAGGGACGCTTGATGTCGATAACGACGGCAAGATTTGGGTGACGACCGACACCGGCGCGCTGCTCTTCGATCCCAATACGCAGGACTTCAAGGAGTTCAAGTCGCCGACGCAGAAGCCAGGCGGCGTTAGCAACACTTACGGCATCGCGGCTGACCGCAAGGGCAATGGCTGGTGGGTACAGATGAAGATCGATCTCGTCGTCAAAGGCGATGCGGCAACGGGGCAATCCACGGAATTCAAGCTGCCTCCGGAAAAGGCGGCGATGGACACCGTCTCGCCCGAGCAAGCGAAGATGTACGAGACCTTCCAACCCCCGGACTTCAATACGCCCTTTCCGTGGTCGCAGGGACCGCGGCGTCTTGGCACGGATAAGAATGGCGACTTCGTCTGGATCGGCGATTCCTTCGGCGGCACGCTGGCGAAGATCGACATCAACAATAACGCGATCACGATGGTGCCGCTGCCGAATCCCGAAGCACAACAGCCGTATCAGGTAGCCGTCGATAAGGACCACGGCGTCTGGACCAATCTTTGGAGCACGGATCAGATCGCGAAATACGATCCGGCCACGTCGAAGTGGATGACCTTCGATCTGCCGACGCGCGGGACCGAGTCGCGTTACATCTCGCTCCTGGAAAAAGACGGCAAGCTGCAGGTCGTCGTGCCCTATTCGCGTACGCGCAAGGTCGCGGTGATGACGACGCGCAGCGAGGCGGACATGCAGGCGCTGAAGAGCGAGGCGGGCAACTAAGGGCTCGGTTGTGTGGCTGTCATCCCGGCCGAGCGCACCGCGCGAGGGCCGGGACCCACAGATATTCTAGCTATGGGTCCCGGATCGGCCCTGGCGGGCCGTCCGGGATGACAAGAAGAGGTACCAGCCAAGTCTGACGCGGTAACCAGCCCGCTCTATTCCTTCCGCGCGAACGGAAAGAAGCCGTCGCGGTTCGGCATCTTCACCTGCGGCAAAGTCTTCGCGTCCATCACATCGTTCTCGCCGATGATGCCGTTGATCTGGAGAAGATAGGCAGTCACCGCGTAAAGCTCGTCCGGCGTCAGCGATTTCGGCTCGGTGAAGGGCATGGCGCGCCAGAGATAGGCGTAGACCGACGTGGCATAGGGCCAATAGCTGCCGATGGTCTTGATCGGGCGCTTCTCGATATCCTTGGCGTAGGCGATCGTGCCCTGCCCGCCCGAAAGCCGGTCGGCCTGACCGCCGACGCCTTTTTCGCCGTGGCAGGCGACGCATTTCGTCAGATAGATCGCCTCGCCTTGCTTCGGCGTGCCGCTGCCCGGCGGCAGTCCGTCGCCATTGGGATCGACGGTGATGTCGTAGGAGGCGATTTCCTCCGGCGTCGCTACTTTGCCGAGGTTCGGGGTTTCAGCTGCGAAAGATATGTTCGACATAAAAACGAGGATGAATGCGAGGAGACGGCTACGCATAAACATGCTTGATCTCCCCCTTCTCGTTGATGCCCCAGCTGATGATGCCGTTGGCGTGGTAATTCGCCCAGCGTCCGCGATTGGCGATCATCTGCTCGCGGGTCGGCTGCACATAGCCGGTGTCGTCGGTGACGCGACTTTGCAATACCACCGGCCTGCCGTCCCATTGCCACGGCAAGCGAAAGCGCGTGAGCGCCAACGACAGCACCGGCGCTTGCAGTGCCGCCGGGGCCCAACTCTTCCCGCCGTCGGCGGACACATCGACTTTGGCAACCTTGCCGTAGGCTGACCAGGCCAAGCCGGAAATCTCGTAGAAGCCCGGCCCTTTCATCGCCAGATCGGGCGACGGCTGCGTGATGATCGATTTGGCTTCCATCTGAAAGTTGAACTGCGACGATTTCCCGTCCGGGCGCGTCATCGTGTATTTCGACGTTTCGTCGCGGCTCATGGTCGGCATTTCCGACACGCGCAGGCGCCGCAGATATTTCACCTGCATGTTGCCTTCGAATCCCGGGAGGAACAGCCGCATCGGATAGCCATTCGACGGCATCAGGCGTTCGCCATTCTGATAGAGCGCGATGAAGGCGTCATCCATGATCTTGGACAGCGGAATGCTGCGCGTCATTCCCACCGCATCGGCACCCTCCGCCGAAACCCATTTCGCCTTGGGATCGAGACCGGCCTCATCCATCAGGATGGAAAGCTTCACGCCGGTCCATTCGGCGCTCCCGACCTGTCCGGCCAAACGCCGCACGCCGACCGGCGCCGGCTTGTCGTCGTAGAGCAGCTCGCCGTTGCCGCCGCATTCGAGGAAGTAGATGCGCGACTCCATTGGATAGCGCGCGAGCGTCTCCATGGAAAAGATCAGCGGGCGTTTCACCAAACCGTGGATCAACAAGCGGTGCTTATCCGGGTCGATGTCGGGAATGCCGGTGTGGCAGCGCGTGAAGAACAAGCCGTTCGGCGTAATGGTGCCGGTCAGTAAATGATGCGGCGTGCGCAGGCTGCCGACGCCGGGAAAGCCGGTGCGGGAGGCCCAGTCGCCGCGCACGACATCCTTCTCAAAACGCGATGGCCGGTCATAAAGCAGCGGGTCCGGCCCGAGCGCCGTCATCCAGGGCTCGATCGGCAAACCCGCCGCGGTCGCGGATTCAGGGATAGCGAAGCCGCCGAGCGCCGCAGCCACCGCGCCGCCACCTTGCAGAAACAGGCGGCGGTCGAGGAGTCCGTTGCCGGCGGCCATTTCCGGCTTGGCGGCCTGTGGTTTTGAACGATTTCTCCGCATCTCCCCCCTCCTTGTCCAGCCGTATTACCGAGATCGAGTTCAACGCCGTCAGCGTAGCATTTCGCGGCATCCTTTCCAGTGTCTTGGAAGGAAGCAGAGATCGCCGCGAAACGGCTGCATGGTGATCCGAGATATTGCGCTATCGAGAAGGACTTTGTTTTACCGGCGGCATGCGGCATTATTGACAGGCGGGACGGCCTCCGGAGAGGTTCAGTTCCACAAAGATTTGCTGTATATCGACGCATGATACTCGGCGAGACGCGGCATCCAGTAGCCGGATGCTCGGACACTCATGAGGATGCAATATGTTGAAGAGAGCGAAGCTCGTTGCACAACTTGGATCGTTGGCCGCGCTGCTGGCCGTCGGCGCGACGCCCGCCTCGGCGCAAGCGCCTGCTGGTTATTATGCCGGCAAGAACGTGCAAATGATTATCGGTTTCGGTCCCGGTGGCGGCTACGATCTCTGGGCGCGCACGGTCACGCGGCATATCGGAAAGCATCTTCCTGGCAATCCAACCGTGGTTCCGCAAAACCTGGAAGGCGCGGGCAGCTTTCGCGCCGCCAATTACATATACACGGTAGCGCCCAAGGACGGCACGGTGATGGGCCTCATCGCTCGTGATGCGCCGCTGGGACCGCTCGTCGGCGCGGCTGGCGCACAATTCGATCCCACGAAATTGTCGTGGCTTGGAACTCCGACGACGGAGACCAATGTTTGCATTTCCTACAAGACCGCGGCGGTCAAAACCGCGCAGGACCTCTTTACCAAGCAGTTGACCGTTGGCGACACCGGTGTGGGCACCGGCACCCACTCCTACCCCAAAGCCTTGAATGAGCTTCTCGGAATGAAGTTCAGAATTATCGGCGGCTATCCATCGTCGTCAGACGTATTTCTCGCGATGGAGCGCGGCGAAGTGGAAGGAATTTGCGAAAGTCTGGACAGCGTGTCCGGCAAGCGGCCGGACTGGATTTCGACCAAGACCGTCAACCTCTTGTTCCAAGGCGGCTCCCACCCGAACCACGACATTAAAGACATTCCGTTTGTGGTGGACCTCGGAAAAAACGATCAGGACAAGAAAGCCATCGAATTCCTCTACGCCGGTCAGGGCATTGGGCGCCCTTTTGTCGCCCCTCCCGGTTTGCCGCCGGAACGGCTGAAGATGATGCGGGACGCCTTCAATGCGACCATGAAGGACCCGGAATTCATTGCGGAAGTGAAACTGCGAAAACTCGAGCTGCTGCCGGAAACCGGTGAGTATCTGGAGGATTTGATCAAGAAAATTTATGCGACGCCGAAGCCAATCGTGGAGAAGATTGGCGAACTGATAAAATAACGAAAAACCACCCGGCGGCTTCTGCTCAGAGTGCGCGATAAGATATAAGTATTTGATATTGAATATGAATTGGTAGCGGGGACTGGATTTGAACCAGCGACCTACGGATTATGATTCCGCCGCTCTAACCAACTGAGCTACCCCGCCGC
>JAXDOS010000019.1:0-16241 GCA_034668785.1 Alphaproteobacteria bacterium | reverse complement strand
GGACGGTAGGACGTGGCGGGCGTGGATTGGGTTCGGATTGCGGCTGCAACGGCCACATCGTGTCGTCGGCCATGGGCGTCGGACGGGCCGATGTGTCCAGAGTCGACGTGACGCGGACCGGCGGCGCTTCGCGCGGCTGCTCACGCGGCAAAGCTTCTCGCGGCAGCTCGCGCGGCGCGCCGATGGCGCGCACGATATTCGGCTCGACGACCAGGTCGGTCGGACCGCCGATCATCAAAAGGTGTTCCACATTGTCGCGGCGGATGAGAACCAGGCGGCGCCTGCCGTCCACGGCGGCGGCGTCGATGACGGCGAGGCGGGGCTGCCGGCCGCGCGCCGAGGAGCCGCCGAAGCGGTCGGCGCCAAAGCGGCGAACCGCCCAGGTGATGCCGCCGATGAGGGCGATCACGACCACGAGGGCGAGCAAGACCTTGCCGGCGGTCGGCATTTCTACGCCGAACAGACTTTCCATCACGATCTCCGCGTTACGCTCCCGGGGACGGACCCTGAGAATCGTGGATTAGTTAACGCCCGCGGTAATATCTGCCGCCGCGTCTCCTAACAAATTATTAAGATTTTCGGGCCTTTGCACGTCAAATCAGCGATCTACGGCCCTTTCCAGGGTAAACGGCGGATTAACGGCAAAAGCGGCCGGAAGCCGGTTTTAACCCGGCATTAACCATAGCATCGGCAAAGTCTGCCTACCGGGGTAGGGGTCAAACCCCCGGCGGTGGGGACGCCATGCCGATCTCAAATATTCCAATTATCTCCATGCTGCGCAGCCGGATGCAGTGGCATCAGGAACGCCAGCGCGTCTTGGCGGAAAATGTCGCCAATGCGGATTCGCCGGGGTTCCGGCCGCGCGACCTGGCGCCGCCCGATCTCGGCGGTTCCGCCACCGGCATCGGCGGCAGTCTGGCGCTGGCGCGCACCGACGCCGGGCACATTTCCGCCGGGATTCATGACGGAGGGTCATATCTTGGGCCCGCGCGCAGCCACTCCTCCGCCACCGTCAATCTTGAAGATGAAATGTTGAAGGTGGCGGCCAATCAGATGGATTACCAGGCGGCGACTACGCTCTACGGCCGCAGTCTCGGCCTGATCAAGACCGCGGTCGGCAGGGGGTAAGTTTCTGTCGCGCCTTCATCGCAAGCGGCACTTAGCACAAGGAGCAAGTCATGGACTTCCTCAAATCGATCAGCATTGCGGCATCGGGCTTGCGCGCTCAGGCGGGGCGCATGCGGATTCTTTCCGAAAATATTGCCAACGCGGATTCGACGGCGTCGGCGCCGAACGGTGACCCTTATCGGCGTAAGATTCCGACCTTCCGGTCCGAGATGGATCGCGCGCTCGATGCGCGGGTCGTGGAACTCGGCCGTGTGACGACCGACCAAACTGCGTTCCGCTCGAAATACGAGCCGGGCCACCCCGCTGCGGATGCCAACGGCAACGTGAAATATCCCAACGTCAATTCACTGATCGAAATGACCGACATGCGCGAAGCGCAGCGCTCTTACGAAGCCAACATCAATGTCATCGGCGCTACCCGCCGCATGATCCAGCGCACGCTCGAAATCCTGAAAGCTTAACTCGCAGAGGTAAGACAATGCCAACCGCCGCTATCGCAGCTAACGCCTATGCCAGTCTCGCGCGTCTCGGGGATCCAGCGGCCGGTCTCGCCAAGGCAATGGGTGGCGAGCACGGGGGACCAAACTTTGGCTCTTTGTTGAAAGATGCCATGAGCGCGGTGACGGAGGCTGGCCATAAATCGGATGTTCAGGCCCAGTCGATGGCGGCCGGCAAGGCGAATATTGTTGATGTGGTCACTGCGGTCGCCGAAACCGAAGTCGCTGTCAACGCGCTAGTCTCGGTGCGGGACAAGGTGGTGCAGGCGTATGAGGAAATCATGCGTATGCCAATATGACCTTCGGTCATGAATCGAGCTTCAGACCAACAGGGGAACTATGACCGGACCTGAGGTGATGGATGTCGCCCGCGACGCGATCACGACGCTGGTGCTCGTCGCCAGCCCGCTGATGGTCATCGGGCTTGTCGTCGGCGTCGTCATTTCGCTGTTCCAGGCGCTCACCCAAATCCAGGAGATGACGCTGGTTTTCGTGCCGAAAATCCTCGCCATGTTCGTCGCCATGCTGATCGCGCTGCCGTTCATGGCCGATACCCTGCAGTCTTACATGGCCCGGCTCGCAGCCCGCATCGCCGGCGGATGAGGGCGGCTGAAACCGATTCATGCGATTAGATGTCTCGTTCCTCCCCACACTGGCCGCCGCCTTCCTTCTGGTCTTCGCGCGGATCGGCACCATGGTCATGCTGCTGCCGGGGCTCGGCGAACTGAGTGTTCCGGTGCGCGTGCGCCTCACGGTGGCGCTGGTCCTGACCGCGATCCTGCTGCCGCTGCATCGCAACGCCTATCAGGTCGATCTCAGGGCGCTTGGCCCGGTGATCGCGGTGCTGGGCCAGGAGCTTTTGATCGGTGCCGTGCTCGGCCTAACCGCCCGCTTGGCGATTTCCGCATTACAGGTCGCCGGCAGTATCGTTGCTCAGCAGCTTGGATTGGGATTCGTCACCGCTGTCGATCCGACGCAGGGACAACAAGGCGTCATCGTCGGGAATTTTCTCACCGTTCTTGGCATTACGCTGATCTTTGCCACCGACCTCCATCATCTCGTCATTGCGGCACTTAACGATAGCTATTCGCTGTTCCATCCGGGCGAGATCCCGCTGTTCGGAGACATCGCCGCGCTACTCACGCGAACCGTCGCGGACGCGTTCCGCATCGGGGTGCAGCTTTCAGCGCCATTTCTTGTCTTTGGACTCCTATTCAATCTTGGACTTGGCGTGCTCTCGAGGCTGATGCCGCAGATGCAGGTTTTCTTCGTCGGTGTTCCGCTGTCGATTCTCGTCGGCTTCCTCATTCTCCTTCTGGTCGTGGGCGCGATGATGGGCACGTTTCTCGGCTATGTCGAAAACGTGCTGCATGAACTCGCGCCACATTCCTGACCTGGCAGGCGACCAACCATGGCCGAACAGCAGGAAGCTACCGAACGCACAGAAGACCCGACCCCGAAAAGGCTCGACGAAGCCGTCAAGCGTGGCGATGTCGCCAAGAGCCAAGAGGTCAACACCTGGTTCATCACCGCGGGCGCAACGCTTATTCTCCTGTCTTTCTCCGACAAGATGGGAAGCGGCTTACAGACAACGCTCCGTGGCTTTCTGGCCAATGCCCACAGCATAACGGTCGATGGGCGGGGGCTCATCAATGTGACCGGGAAGCTCGGCGCCGACATCCTCGCCGTGCTCGCGATTCCGTTTCTCATCCTCGTGATCGCGGCAATTGCCGGCAACATGGTTCAGCACCGGCTGGTCTGGTCGTCCGAAGCTTTAATGCCGAAGCTCAGCAAGGTCTCGCTGGGTGCCGGCTTCAAGCGCCTTTTCTCAAAACAAGCCCTGGTCAATTTTGCCAAGGGACTGATCAAGGTGGCGTTGATCGGTACCGTAATGACGGCTCTGCTGTGGCCGCAACGTCACCGGCTTGCCGGGCTTGTCACGGTCGATCCGACATTGATCTTGCCGTTCACCAAGTCACTGTCGCTGTCGATGATGGGGGCTGTCGTCGCCATCCTCGCGATCGTCGCGGCCGCCGACTATTTATTCCAATACCGGGTCTGGTTCGAACGGCAGAAAATGTCGCTCCGCGAATTAAAGGAGGAGTTCAAGCAGACCGAAGGCGACCCAGCGATCAAAGGAAAAATCAGGCAAATTCGTTATGCCCGCATGCGAAGGCGGATGATGGCGGCGGTGCCGAAGGCTTCCGTCATCATCACCAATCCGACCCACTATGCCATTGCCTTGAAATACGAGCGCGGCATGAATGCGCCTATATGCCTGGCCAAGGGCATCGATGCGGTCGCGCTCAAGATCAGGGAGGTGGCCGGCAAGCATTCCATTCCAATTGTGGAGAATGCACCCCTCGCCCGTGCGCTGTATGCCACGGTGGAACTGGACCAGGAAATTCCCTCCGAACATTATAAGGCCGTTGCCGAAGTCATCGGTTACGTGATGCGGCTGCGGCGCGCCGTCTTCCGTTAAGGTTTAAACCTGAGCCTGCGCGAGCCTCTTGCGCGAACAGCCTCCGCTAGGGCACTGAGGAGTGCGGCGCCGCTTCGAAGCAGCGCGGCGGGGATCGAGCCGATCATGGCGGTGCAGGTTAAGAGCGAAGGTCCGGTACGCGCGGCAGTCGACCGCAGCTCGGTCAACCCTCGCGCCGGCAGCATCGGTCTTGTGCTTTTGATCGCCGTGGTACTCGTCGGCGCGGCGACGGGACTTCTTTTCGTCGGGCGGGGCTATACCGAGCCCTACATTCTGGCATTTCTCGCGGTGTTGGCGAGCGCTGGCGTGTTCTCGCTGTTCGCGCTTGCCGCCGGTGTCTTGCGCGTGCCTGGCAAGGAGTCCGGCAATCCCCTGCTCAAGGCCATTACCGATGGAGCCTTTGACGGCCTAGTGGTAACCGATCATAGCGGTCATGTTCTCTACGCCAACGCCGTTTATCTCGATCTCATCGACGCCGCCGACGCGAATGACGTGCGCCCGATCGAAAGGGTCTTTGTCGGCGACCCGGACGTTTCCGAAGCGATCTACCGCCTGCTCAAAGCGGGCCGTGAGGGCCGCCGGCTTCAGGAAGAGGTTCGCATCGCGGGCGTCAATGGGGAGCCCGCGCGCTGGCTGCGGCTCCGCGTCCGTCCCCTCGGCGCGAACAAACGCGAGGCCCGGCGGACGGTCTGGACCGTCGCCGATGTGACGCGGGATCGGGAACGTCAGGAAAATATCTTCCAGGAACTGCAACACGCCATCGATTATCTCGACCACGCGCCGGCTGGATTTTTCGCGGTCGACGCCCATGGCGACATTGTCTATCTCAACGCCACGCTGGCGAATTGGCTGGATCATGATCTCGCGCAAGTCGGGTCCGGCGGCCTCAAACTCGGCGATATCGTTTCGGGGGAGGGGGCGTCCCTGCTCACGACGATGACGGCGGCGCCGGGTGAAGTGAAAACGGAAGTGCTCGACCTTGATCTCAGAACCCGCGGCGGACGCACGTTGCCTGTGCGGCTGTTCCACAAGGTAGCCTTCGGCATCGATGGTGCGCCTGGAACTTCACGCACGCTCGTACTCAACCGCGCGCGCGATGGCGCGTCCGATCCGCAGCGGGCGGCGGAAGTGCGTTTCATGCGCTTCTTCCATAACACCCCAATGGCAATCGCGACCGTGGACAAGGCCGGGAAGATCGCGCGCACCAACGGCCTGTTCGCACGGTTGTTTCACGGCGTGCCGAAAGGGGAGGGCGCGCACAGCGAGGGTCGCTCAATTTTCTCCATCATCGCAGAGCGCGACCGGCCCGCTTTCGAAGCCGCGATTGGGCAGGCTGCCGAGGGTCAGGGCGACATCGCGCCAGTCGAGGCTGCGCTCGCGGGCGAGCCGGAACGCTGGGCGCAGTTCTTCATCTCGGCAGTCGAGGAAGAGGAGCGGGATGCGGAAGCGGCTATCGTCTACGCTCTGGAAACGACGGACCAGCGCAAGCTCGAAAACCAGTTTGCGCAGTCGCAAAAGATGGACATGGTCGGCAAGCTTGCCGGCGGCATCGCCCACGACTTCAACAACGTGTTGTCCGCGATCATGATGGCGACGGATTTTCTGCTGAACGCGCACAAGCCGACTGACCCGTCGTTCTCGGACATCATGCAGATCAAGCAGAATGCCAACCGGGCAGCCAGCCTGGTGCGGCAGCTTCTTGCTTTCTCGCGGCGGCAGACGCTGCGGCCGCAGGTGCTCGATCTCGGCGAAGCGCTGTCCGATCTGACCATGCTGCTGCGCCGTTTGATCGGCGAAAAGGTCGTGCTCCAGGTGGTGCATGGACGCGATCTCTGGCCGGTCAGAGTCGACACCTCGCAGTTTGAGCAGGTGATCGTGAATCTTGCCGTCAATGCCCGCGACGCGATGCCCGAGGGCGGCCATCTCATGCTACGGACGGCAAACGTTCCCAGCGACGAGAGCAAGAACTTTCCCTCCAAGGGAATGCCAGCTGCCGATTACGTGCTGGTCGAAGTTTCCGATACCGGCTCCGGCATCCCACCTGAAATTATTGAGAAGATTTTTGAGCCTTTCTTTTCCACCAAAGAAGTCGGCAAGGGCACCGGGCTCGGTCTGTCGACAGTCTATGGCATCGTCAAGCAGACTGGCGGCTTCGTTTATGTGGATTCCGAGGAGGGTAAAGGGACGACGTTCCGGATCTTCCTGCCACGTCATGTGCCCGATGCCGAAGACAGCGAGACATCGGAACTCCCCGAATCAGAATCGCCCGCAATCGCGGGCGCGCTCACCGCGGCCGAGGAGGTGGTGCGTTCGGCGGCGGCGGACCTGACCGGTCAGGGCACCATCTTGCTGGTGGAGGATGAGGAAGGATTGCGCGCCCTCAATGCCCGTGGACTGATCTCACGCGGCTATACGGTGCTCGAGGCCGGCAACGGCGTCGAGGCTATAGAAGTGCTTGAGCGGTGCGGCGGCAGCGTGGACCTCGTCGTCTCCGACGTGGTGATGCCCGAGATGGACGGGCCGACGCTGCTCAAGGAAATGCGTCAGCGCAATCCCGAGCTAAAGATCATTTTTGTTTCCGGATATGCCGAGGACGCTTTCCAAAAGCATCTGCCCGAACACGGTCAGTACGCCTTCCTGCCAAAGCCATTCACGCTGAAGCAGTTGGTCGCCGCCGTGAAGGAAACCATGGCCGGCTGAATTCCTTGCCGATTGTGTCAGGCACGGCAACACCCCGTGAAATTTCCACGGGGTGTTGCAGAGTGCGTCATCACCAGCAGGTTAGTCGCAAACTTCGACCCGCCGCCATCCCGCAGCAGTGCGCTCGCGGACGATATGGCAGGCCGTCGCGTCAACGGTCGGGCGCACATAGACGGCACCGGCCGGAGCCGGTTCATAGGCATAGGGACGCGCTGTCGCTGCGGCCGCCCCGCCGATCGCGAGGCCGCCGACGCCCGCGGCGATGATCGCGGGAATGACCCACACCGGGTACGCTTCAGCTTTAGTTGGAGCCGTGATCACTGCTGCGGCCAAGGCCGTTGCGGCAACACCGGCTGTTAAACTCTTAATCATCGGACACCTCCTGCGTTGGGTTGCACATGAGGCAAATTAAGTTTGTTGGCGTTGGTTCCTGCGCACTCGTGGCAGAGATCGGGCAATCGAAAGGTCATTATTGGGCGGGGGAACGTCGGCCATCCGACGCGGATTCCGCACCGGATTATTTGTGACGTACATTTAGGCGGTCACACTCTTTCCAACATCACTGTCAGCCGGTCGAGCACTGCGGCAACGTCCGCTTCCACTTCTGCAGCGGTGACCTCAATGATTTTGTAGCCGCGCTCGACGAGCCACAATCGTTTGTCCGCGCGCGCCGCCTGGGCCGGTTCGGATTCGTCCTCCGGCACCAGATCGATAACGGTATGGAGCGGGAAGGAAACGAAATCCGGAATGTGCGGGCCGACCGGAACCTGACGCTTGAAGCCGCGGCCCGCGAGGCGGCGGTCGTTGACCAAAGCTTCCCACAACATCCGCTCCGCATCGGTAGGATTGCGGCGAAGCAGACGCGCAAGGCCGCGCACTGGGCCACGCTCGGTCGGCAGGCAGCCTTTGCCATGCTCGGCGAGAAGCGTGCGCAGCATCTGAGCTTCCTCGCCGTTGAGGATGCCGCCTTTCGCCGAGCCTTTGCGGCCCTCGGCAATGGCGGCAACGACACCATGCAGCGTCTGGATGTCCTGCTGTGTCGGTTTCATGCGATTGAAGATATTGCGCAGGTTGATGACCATGGTGTCGCGCTTTTCCGGCGGCCGGAAGAATTCAACCTTTTCCAGAGCGCGTTCGAGCGACGCGAAGAAAGCCAGCATTTGTTCTTTGCCGGCGCGCTTGGATTTTTCCGGCATGGAAAACGGTAGTGCGCCGCCGGTCGCGAGCTTGAACCACTCGTAAGCGATGATGACCACGGCTTGGGCGAGATTCAGCGAAGCGAAGGCAGGATTGACCGGCAAAGTGATGATGTGGTCGGCGAGTCCGACTTCGTGGCTTTCAAGGCCGTTGCGCTCGCGTCCGAACACGACCGCCACGTTGTCGCCGCTTGCGATATGAGTTTGGATGATCCCGGCGGCTTCTTGCGGTCCGGCAACCGGCTTCGCCTGATCGTGCGCCCGCGCGGTTGCCGCCAGCACGAAGGTGCAATCGGCAAGCGCTGCCTCCAGCGTATCAAACAGCTCGGCGTTATCGAGAATGGCGTCGGCGCCGGCCGCCATCATCTGCGCTTTGGGGTTTGGCCAGGCTTGGCGTGGATTGACCAGGCGCAGCCGCCGCAGGCCGAAATTCCCCATGGCGCGCGCCGCCGCGCCGATATTCTCGCCGAGCTGCGGTTCGACCAGGATGATGATGGGGCCGTTGGTATCGGCCCAAGTCTTGGTGCTGTCGGTTCCGGCGCCGGGCATCGGCTTCAATAGACCAAAATATCGGTGATGCTGCGGATGCCGGCCAGCGCCGCAATCGGCTCCGGCGCGGCGGTTTGCGGGCCGAGACGATGCAGCGTCGTATAATGCTGTTGCAACAATGTCCGGAATTCGTCTCCCGCACTGCCGTAGCGATGCGGCGCGTATTCGATGGCGAGCGGTGCAGCGCCGAGAAATTTGCCGAGGCCGCGCACCACCTCAGGCTCGGATCCTTCCACATCGATCCAGATGACGCCGACCTGCGCCGGCGCCACCCCGTTCTCTTTCAGCACGTCTTCAAGGCGTGTCATCGGAACGCTGACCTGCTCCTGTCCGTCGCGCGACGGCGCGCTGCCGACCGAATGCGCGCCCTTGTTGCGCGGATGCAGATGCAGCACGGCCGATCCGCCGGCCGCGCCAAGCGCTTTCGCCACCACGATGACCCGCGGCGAAAGCTTGTTGGCGGCGATGTTCATTTCCAACAGCCGCGCATTCTTCGGCTCCGGCTCGCAGGCAATCGCGCGGGCGAAAAATCCGCTGCGCAGCGCATAGACCGTGTGGGTGCCGATATTGGCGCCGGCGTCGACAAAGACCGCGTCCGGCGGCAGCCGCCCGGCGCGCGCGAGAATTGCCGTCGCCTGCTCGATTTCCGCGCGCTGCCAGCCGCCGTGCCACATCAGCCAGGAGGCGACAACCCGGTCGGAGGGATCGACGAAAAAGTGCCCCTCCGGCAGGGCGCAATAGATCAGGTGTCCGCGGGCGGCGAGCGCATTGAGCACGGTCTCGCGCAAGGAGCGGTTGCCGAGTACGATCGGTTCCAGCACCCGGCGCCGCAGCGCCCGGCGCCAGCGGCCGAACGCGCCCTGCATCTGCGGAAATGTCAGCAAGCCGAACCTCTATCCATGCACGCGGCCATGCGGCACCCGCTGGGTATAGCCGTGCCGAGCCCGGAACGGAAAGCAGAAGTTCGCCGCCCAAAAGGGGCGAAAGTCATGTCCTTGCAGGACGACAGTAGCCGGGTCATAAGTGCCGCCGCCCGGCCGCCTCGGCCGGGCCCGCATTCAGCCCTCCCGATTTTTACGAAAAGGCTTCCGTGCAATGGCGAAAATAAAAGTCACCAATCCTGTCGTCGAGCTCGATGGCGATGAGATGACCCGGATCATCTGGCAATACATCAAGGATAAGCTGATCCATCCCTATCTCGACATCAACCTGATGTATTTCGATCTCGGCATCGAATACCGCGACAAGACCAACGATCAGGTGACGATCGACGCCGCGGAAGCGATCAAAAAGGTTGGCGTCGGCGTCAAATGCGCGACGATCACGCCCGACGAAGGCCGGGTGAAGGAATTCAACCTCAAGGCCATGTACCGTTCGCCGAATGGAACCATCCGCAACATTCTCGGCGGCGTCATCTTCCGCGAACCGATCATCTGCAAGAATGTGCCGCGGCTGGTGCCGGGGTGGACCAAGCCGATCGTGATCGGCCGCCATGCCTATGCCGATCAATACCGCGCCACCGATTTCAAGGTGCCGGGCAGGGGTAAGCTGACGCTCACCTTCGTCGGTGAGGACGGCGCCAAGATCGAGCGCGAGGTGCACAATTTTCCCGGCAGCGGCATCGCGCTTGGCATGTTCAACGAAGACGCCTCGATCCGCGACTTCGCCCGCGCTTCGATGAATTTCGCCCTGGCGCGGGGATTCCCACTCTATCTCACCACGAAGAACACTATCCTCAAGGTCTATGACGGGCGCTTCAAGGATATCTTCCAGGAAATCTTCGACGCCGAATTCAAGACCGAGTTCGAGAAGAAGAAGCTCACCTATGAGCACCGCCTGATCGACGACATGGTCGCCGCGGCGCTGAAATGGTCGGGCGGGTATGTCTGGGCTTGCAAGAATTACGACGGCGACGTGCAGTCGGATACGGTGGCGCAAGGCTACGGGTCGCTTGGCCTAATGACGTCGGTGCTACTGACGCCGGACGGCAAGATCGTGGAGTCGGAGGCGGCGCATGGCACCGTCACGCGGCACTACCGCGAGCATCAGAAAGGCAAGGAAACGTCCACCAACTCCATCGCCTCAATTTTCGCTTGGACTCGCGGCCTCGCGCATCGCGCCAAGCTCGACAACAATGTGGCGCTGGCGAAATTCGCCAACACCTTGGAGAAGGTGTGCGTCGATACCGTCGAGTCCGGCTTCATGACCAAGGACCTGGCGCTGCTGGTCGGCGCCGACCAGAAATGGCTTTCGACGACGGGCTTCCTCGATAAGGTGGACGAGAATTTGAAGAAGGCGATGGCGTAGTTGTCTCTTTGATTGTCATCACCGGGCTTGTCCCGGTGATCTCGCTTAGGGACGTGCTGTCTTGCCTTCCTAAGCGGGATGGCCGGAACAAGTCCGGCCATGACAAGCACTAAACAAACCTCACCGCATATACCGGCGGCAAGTGCGCGTTGAGCAACTGCCAGCGCTCGCCGCCATTCTCGCTGACCCACAAACTGCCCGTGGTCGAACCCATTGCCAATTGCGTGCCGCTGTCGTCCACATCGAGACCGTGGCGGTAGATCAGCTCGTAAGCATCCCGCTGCGGCAGGCCATCGCGGAATGTTTCCCACGTGTTGCCGCCATCGCGCGTGCGCGTCACCGCCAGCGCGCCGTCTCGTGGCATGCGTATTTCATCCTTGATGCCGGGCACGAACCATGCGGTCTGCGGGTCTTTCGGATGCGCCGCGACGGCGAAGCCAAAATCGTCACCCGGCGGCTTGAGCTGCGCCCAGTTTGCGCCTGCGTCGGTGGAGCGGAAGATGCCGCAGTGGTGCTGCATCCACATCACGTCGGGCGCGCTAGCACAGCGTGCCACCCGATGCGGGTCCTGGATGTCGGGATTTTCCGCCTGCTCTGGGGGAACGTAAGCCGCGATCAGACCCTTGCCGCGGACCGTCCAGGTATTTCCGTCATTGCCGGAATCCCAGACACCGCCACAGGAGATCGCGACAAAGACCTGCTCGGGATCGCGCGGGTCGGGCGAGACCGTGTGGATGCCGGCCTGGTCATAGCCGCCGCCGAACCATTTCTCGCGCTCCGGCACATTCCAGAGAGAAGTGACGAGCTGCCAGTTTTCGCCGCGATCGTCCGAGCGAAAGAGGCCGGCGGGAATGGCACCGGCCCAAAGCCGTCCCGGCTGGCTCGCCGCGCCGGCCTCCATGGTCCAGATTTGAAACAGCACCGGCGCACCGGCGGCGTCGGCGGGGAAAGCAGGAGCCGGAAGCTCCTTCCACGAGCTACCACCGTCATCGGAACGGTGCAGCTTCGAGCCGAAGTGACCGTGCTTGAGCGCGGCATAAACCGAGCCGTCGCGGGCGTCGCGCAGCACCGCGGTTACCGCGATGCCGGGAAAATCCGTCCTCGCGACATGCCACTCGCCGCCTCGGCGTTCCAAAGAAAGCAATCCTTTGCGCGTGGCGGCCAGCAGACGATCGCTCATTCTCAACCTCCTGACAAAGCTTGCATGACGTAGAGCTTCGAATCTGGCGCGATGGCGTGGTTCAACGTCGCGTCGCACGGCAGCCGCCGGCCGTCGGCGAAGACGCAGACATGCTTGCGCAACACGCCGCGTTCGTCGAGCACATAGCCGCGCACATGCGGCAGCTCGGCGAACACGGATGCGAGCGCATCCCCCACCGTCGCGCCCGGCGCGCGCAACGGCCCATTCGGAACCAGCTCGCGCAGGTGACTGGTGAAATAGATTTGGGCCATGCTTCCGTTCCGCTCACACTCGTCGTCAGCGGGCTTATCCCGGTGATCCCGCTTAGGAACGCGAAGGCGTTGGCTATCTAAGCGGGATGGCCGGACAAGCCCGCCATGACGAAAGAAAATCATGACTCGGCCGGCTTCGATGCCGCCGGGCGCAGCGTCAGCAGCCAGCATAACATTGCCATGATCGCCGCGCATCCGTCGCCTCGACGCAAGTGGGGGCGAGGATGAAGCCATATTTCAAGCTCGCGCTGGGTGCGCTGCTTGGTCTCGCGCTGTTCGCTTTTCTCAACAATACGTCCTGGCTCGCGCCGATACCCGAAACAAAGCCGCTGTTGCTGGCTCATCGCGGCATGGCGCAGACCTTTTCGCGTACAGGCCTCGGACGCAACGACTGCACGGCCACGTTGATGGACCCGCCGACACATTCCTATCTGGAAAACAGCATCGCCTCGATGGCGGAATCCTTCCGGCTCGGTGCCGATATCGCCGAGATCGACATCCATCCGACCACCGACGGACAATTCGTCGTCTTTCATGACTGGACGTTGGATTGCCGCACCAACGGCCATGGTGTTACCCGCGAGCATTCGCTGGCCGAACTGAAGCAACTCGATATCGGCTATGGCTATACGGCAGATGGCGGCAAGACATTTCCGTTTCGCGACAAGGGTGTCGGGCAGATGCCGTCGCTGGAAGAAGTGTTTGCGGCCTTTCCCGACAAAGGCTTGCTCATCAATGTCAAAGGCAACAGCACAGCCGAGGGCGAGCAGCTCGCGGCGCGCTTGGCTAAGCTTCCGCCGGAGCGGCGCAAGTTGCTGATGATCTATGGCAGCGCGGGCCGACCAACCGCGGCGATGCGCACGCGATTGCCAGATGTGCGCGCCATGGACAAGCCGCAGCTTAAAAATTGCGCCATGCGCTACGTGGCGCTGGGCTGGTCCGGTTACGTGCCACGTAGCTGCCGCAACACGATCATTGTCGTGCCGATCAACTACACTTGGCTGATTTGGGGTTGGCCCAATCGTTTTCTCGCGCGCATGCAGGCGGCGGGCTCACTGGTTTTTGTCGCCGGGCCATATCACTCGAATGAAGAGGTCGGCGGCATCAACACGGAAGAACAGTTCCGCGCGCTGCCGCAGGATTATCGCGGCGGCATCTGGACCGACGAGATCGAGGTCATCGCGCCGTTGGCGCGGGCCAGTCTCAGCGAGAAATAATAACGTCATGCCCGGCCTTGTGCGGGCATCCACGTCTAATCGCACATTCCGGCAAAGACGTGGATGGCCGGAACAAGTCCGGCCATGACGAAAAATTATCCGCCCAGCGCCTGCTCGATAGCGGCAAGCGCGGCGTCGGCTTTGCCGCCATCGGGGCCGCCAGCCTGGGCCATGTCAGGCCGGCCGCCGCCGCCTTTGCCGCCTAGTGCTTCGGCCGCCTTGCGCACGAGGTCGACCGCGCTGAAGCGTTTGGTCAGATCGTCGGTGACGCCGACGACAATGCCGGCCTTGCCGTCGCCGGTGACCCCGACAATCGCCACGACGCCGGAGCCGACCTGCTTCTTGCCCTCATCGGCGAGGCCTTTGAGGTCCTTGATCTCGATCCCGGACACCGCGCGCGCCAGCAGCTTGATGTCGCCGACCATGCGCGCGCCGTCGGCGCCGCTTGCCTTGCCGCCGCCCATGGCGAGCTTCTTCCGGGTGTCGGAAAGTTCGCGCTCCAGCCGCTTTCTCTCCTCCAGCAGACCGGCGAGCCGGCCGGGCATTTCTTCCAATGGCGCGCGCAGTTCCGCCGCGGCGGATTTCGCCAGTTGAATAATGTTGTTGGCGTTCTTGCGCGCGGCTTTGCCGGTAAGCGCCTCAAGCCGCCGCACGCCCGACGCGACGCCGCTGTCGGAAAGCCCGGCGATGAGGCCGATGTCGCCGGTGCGCGCCACATGAGTGCCGCCGCACAGTTCCACCGACCAGCCGAGCGCGTTGCCGCTCTCGCCCATGGCAACGACACGCACCTCATCGCCGTATTTTTCGCCGAATAGCGCGCGCGCGCCGGAGGCTCGCGCCTCGTCGAGCCCCATCAGCCGTGTGGTGACGGGCGAATTCTGCAGCACGATGTCGTTGGCGATGTCCTCGACGCGCGCCAGCTCATCCGCCGTCATCGGCTTCGGATGGGAGAAATCGAAACGCAGGCGGTCAGGCGCGACCAGCGAGCCCTTTTGCGCCACGTGATCGCCCAGCACTTGGCGCAGCGCCTCATGCAGCAGGTGGGTGGCGGAATGGTTGGCGCGGATCGCGCCGCGCCGCGCGTGATCGACCTCAAGCGCCACGGCGGCTCCGGTTTTGAGCGTGCCTTGCTCGACGGTGCCGATATGCACGAAGACGTCGCCGGCCTTCTTTTGCGTGTCGGTGACGCGAAAGCGCACGCCGTCACCGCTAATCATGCCAGTATCGCCGATCTGGCCGCCGGATTCGGCGTAGAAGGGCGTCTGATTGAGCACGACCGCGCCGCTCTCGCCGGCCTTTAGGGTCTCGATCTCGTTGCCATCGCGGACGAGCGCCTGCACGACGCCCTCCGCGCGCTCCGTCTCGTAGCCAAGGAATTCACTGGCACCCGCTTTCTCCCGCAGCGCGAACCACACGCTCTCCGTCGCCGCGTCGCCGGAGCCGGACCAGGAGGCGCGCGCCTTTTCGCGCTGGCGATCCATGGCGGCGTTGAAGCCGTCGAGATCGACGCCGATGCCGCGCGGTCGCAGAGCGTCTTGCGTCAGGTCGAGCGGGAAGCCGTAGGTGTCGTAAAGCGTGAAGGCGGTCTCGCCTTTGAGTTTGTCACCGCTTTTGAGCTTCTTGGTTTCGGCGTCGAGGATGCCAAGCCCACGCTCCAGCGTGCGGCGAAAGCGCGTCTCCTCAAGCTTCAGCGTTTCGGTGATCAGTGTTTCCGCGTGGTGCAGTTCCGGATAGGCCGCGCCCATCTCGCGGACCAATGCCGGCACCAGCTTCCACATCAGCGGATCGTGAGCGCCCAAGAGTTCGGCATGACGCATGGCCCGGCGCATGATGCGGCGGAGCACATAGCCGCGGCCTTCGTTGGAAGGCAGCACGCCCTCGGCGATGAGGAAGGAGGTGGCGCGCAGATGGTCGGCGATGACGCGGTGGGAGACCTTCTTCGGCCCGTCGGGATCGACGCCGGTGGCGTCCGCTACCGCCTTGATCAGGGAACGAAACAGATCGGTGGCATAATTGTCGTGGGTGCCTTGCAGCACCGCCGCCATCCGCTCCAGCCCCATGCCGGTATCGATCGACGGCTTCGGCAAGTCGTGGCGCGTGCCGTCGGCCAGCTGCTCGTATTGCATGAAGACGAGATTCCAAATCTCCATCGTGGTGTCGCCGGGGCCATTGACCAGGTCGACGCGATTCTTTGTGGGGTCGTCCGGATCGTCTCCGAGATAGTAATGAATCTCGCTGCAAGGGCCACACGGTCCCGTGTCCGCCATTTGCCAGAAATTGTCTTTGCGGCCAAAGCGCAGAATTCTTTCGCGTGACGCGCCTACTTTTTCCCAAAACTTCTCGGCGTCTTCATCCGGTCCAACTTCATCATCACCGCCGAAAACTGTGAACCAGAGCCGGCGTGGATCCATCTTTAGCTCATTGACCAGGAAATCCCAGGCGAGCTTAATGGCGTCTTCTTTGAAGTAGTCGCCGAAAGAAAAATTCCCCAGCATCTCGAAAAAAGTCTGATGCCGCGCGGTCTTTCCCACTTCATCGAGGTCGTTATGCTTGCCGCCGGCCCGCAGGCACTTCTGCGAAGAACAGGCGCGCACGTAATCGCGCTTCTCGACGCCGAGAAAGACATCTTTGAACTGGTTCATGCCCGCGTTCGTAAACAACAGAGTCGGATCGTTGGCGGGCAAGAGGGGCGACGAACGCACACGGGTATGTC
>JAXDOS010000018.1:0-10760 GCA_034668785.1 Alphaproteobacteria bacterium | reverse complement strand
ACCTTGTAGAGCGAGAAGAAGACCGGGATCTGAATGATCACCGGCAGGCAGCCGGCAAGCGGATTGATCTTCTCTTTCTTGTAGAGATCCATCATCGCCTGTTGCTGCTTCGTCTTGTCGTCGCCGTAGCGCTCTTTGATTTCCACCATTTTCGGCTGCACGGCCTTCATCTTCGCCATCGAGGCGTAGGACTTGTTGGCGAGCGGGAAAAATATGATCTTGACCAATACGGTGACCGCCAGGATCGCCAGTCCGAAATTGCCGAGAAGCTTGAACAGGTAATCGATCGCCCAGAACATCGGCTTGGTGATGAAGTAAAACCATCCCCAGTCGATCAACAATTCGAACCGGTTAAGGCCGAGCCGTTGGTCGTAGTCGTTGATGACCGTCACTTCTTTCGCGCCGGCGAATAGCCGCGCATTCACCGAGCTGGTGGCGCCGGCGGCGATCGTCTGCGGATCGAGCAGATAATCGGTCTGGTAGGTCTTCAGATTCCCGAGCGCGCCCGCGGAAAACCGCGCGTGCAGGTGCGCGGAGGCATCGGGCAACAGCGCCGCCGCCCAATATTTGTCGGTGATGCCGAACCAGCCGTTGGTGACGTCGAATGGAATCGTCTTCTTATCGTCGATGGATTTGTAGGTGATTTCCTGCAGGCCCTGGTCGCCGAGCACGCCGATGAGGCCCTCGTGCAGAATGTAGTAGCCGAGTGTTGGCGGCGCTCCGTGGCGGGAGATCAGGGCGTAGGGATAAAGCGTGACCGGCGCGGAGCCTTTGTTCGCCACTTCATCCTTGATGGTGAAGACGTACTTCTCGTCGACCGCGACGCTGCGGCGGAACTGAAGCCCGTCGCCATTGTCGAATACGAGCGTCACAGGATGAGTGACGCTGAGCGCGCCGGAACCTTCCTGGCGCCATTCGGTATCCGGGCCCGGCAATTTTACCGACGAGCCTGCCGCTCCCACCCACCCGAATTCGGCATAAAAAGGCTCCGGGCTGCCCGACGGTGACAGCAGCACGATCGCCGGCGACGTCGGATCGACAGTCTCGCGATATTTGATCAGCGAAATGTCATCGATGCGTCCGCCCTTGAGCGCAATCGAACCCTGAAGATTGGGCGTATCGACCGGAATACGCGGCGATGCGGCGATCACGGCGGCGCGGGAAAGCGGCTGGTTTGGCGCTGTCGCGCTCGGTTGGCCCGGAGGCTGCGGCGCGCCTCCCGGTGGAGCGATGCCCTGTGCTGGCTGCTGGGACGCCGTTCCCGGCTGCACTGGCGTTTGATTTTGCCCGCCGGGAGCCGGAGTCGGCTGGGCGTGTTCCTGCGCCTGCTGCTGCGCAATTTGCCGCTGCTTCTCCATCTGCGGCATGCCGATGAAATATTGCCATATGATCAGCACAAGGCCGGACAGCACGATGGCAAGGATAGTGTTCTTCTGATCACTCATCGCAAATTCTTTCGATCACCTGGAAGGTGCCGTGAAACCGGTCGGCATGCGAAAATCACTTGCTGCGTCCTTCACCCAAGCCGCGAAAAGCTCCCTTGAAATCTTCGACCAATTGCTCGAACGGTACATGGAGTCCGGCACGCCGGCCGATCAGCACGTAATCGTGTCCGGGGCGCATCATTCCAGCTGGGGCAAGCCGTACGATTTCCCGCAGCCGGCGCCGGACGCGATTGCGCACCACCGCGTTTCCAACCTTTTTCGAGACCGTGAAGCCCACGCGCGCCGGTCCGTCTGCGCGCCGGTCACGCGCCTGCAGCACGAAAGCCTTGGCCGGTATCTTGGTCGCGGTCGCCGCGGCCAGGAAATCCGCCCTTTGCCTCAATCGTTCCATGGGAACACACGCGCCGTTTCGGCGCCGGCTTCACGCGCTAAGCTTCTTGCGACCGCGCGCACGCCGCGCCGCAATCACTTTGCGGCCGCCGGTGGTCGCCATCCGCGCGCGATAACCATGACGGCGCTTGCGCACGAGCTTGCTCGGTTGATAGGTCCGCTTCACGAATCTTCTCCGCTGGTCGCGGCATGTCGCCGATAGGTGGGAACGTGCGGCGCCTGGCCTAACTAATGCCGGCGCACCCGGAGTTCCAGGCCGGCGCGGCAGTTACGCGGCTTATAAGGGAGGCTGCCCGTGCTCGTCAATGCGACGAGCCGCCCACTTATGCCATGGCGAAGCTGGGCGGCACTCACGAAGCGGTCAGACGGCTTCGCTGCTGCGGACGCTGGTGTATAGATCATGCCCCATTTTGACGCGGTGCGTTTGATTGCGAAGAGGGACTATGAGTGAGCTGCTGACACCCGACATTTGCGTCATCGGCGCCGGCGTGGGCGGCCTGGCGGCAGCGGCCACGGCAGTTGCCTTCGGCGTGTCAGTGGTCCTCGTCGAAAAAGCCGAGATGGGGGGAGAACGCCTCACCGGCGCCGTGCCGTTGAAGGCGCTTCTCGCCGCCGCCAAACATGTTGAGGGATTGCGCCAGGCCTCAGCCTTCGGAGTGATCGCACCGCGGCCAAAGGTTAATTTCGAAAAGATCAATGACCACATCCGCGGCGTCATCGCCGCCGTTGCGCCCAACGATTCAGCCGAGCGGTTTGCCGGGCTTGGCGTGCGGGTCATCAAGGGAACTGCCCGCTTCAAGGATCACCGCACCGTCACGGTTGGCGACGGCATCGAGATCAAGGCGCGCCGCTTTGTCATCGCGACCGGTTCGCGGCCAGGGATTCCACCAATTCCGGGCTTGGCGGACGCGCCCTATCTCACCAGCGAGACCGTGTTCGATCTTTCATCCTGTCCGAAACACCTCATTGTCATCGGTGCTGGCCCGATCGGTCTTGAATTGGCGCAGGCGTTCGGTCGGCTGGGAGCGGCGGTGACCGTGCTGGACCCGGCGAAGCCGCTCGCGGGGGAGGATCCGGAATGCGCGGCGATTGTGCTGGATCAGCTTGCGCGCGAAGGCGTAACGGTCCGCGCCGGCGTTGAGATTCTTCAGATCAATCGGGCGAGAGGGAAAATCCAAGTTCTCCTGCGCACCGCGGAAGGCGAAGAAAAGATCGATGGCAGCCATTTGCTAATCGCTGCCGGGCGGGTGCCGAACATCGAGGAACTCGATCTTACTGCTGCCGGAATCAATCGCGGGGCCGGCGGCATCGTCGTCGACAAGAATCTAAAGACCACCAACAAGAAGGTCTATGCCGTCGGCTCCGTGACGGATGGTGGTCTCGATTCCACTCACGCCGCCATCGACCATGCTGGCCGCGTCATTCGCAACGCGCTGCTGCGTGTGCCGGCGAAAGTGAAGCCGCACGAGATTCCGCGCGTCACCTACACTGCCCCCGAACTGGCTTATGTCGGTTGGACGGAAGCCGAGGCGAGACAACGCCGTGTCGCTTTCCGTGTTCTCCGCTGGCCCTATCGCGAGAATGACCGCGCCCAGGCGGAGCGGCAAACGCAGGGCCACATCAAGGTGATAACCACCAAGCGAGGGAAAATCCTCGGTGCCACCATTGTCGGAGCGGAGGCGGGCGAGTTGATCACGGCCTGGACGCTCGCGATTAGCCACGGAATGAACATCCGTGCCTTCGCCGGTCTCATTGTGCCTCATCCGACATATGGCGAGATCGGCAAGCAAGCCGCACTCAGCTATTTCGCTGCGAAATTAGGCAGTCCGTGGCTCCGCCGCGTCATAGCAGCATTGCGTCTTTTTGGTTGAGCGGTAGCGCTCCATGTCGTAAAAGCGGTGCAGATGGTCGACAGCGCCGCCGCTGAGGAAATGTCGCGCTCGCGCAGGCCTTTTCTGGGTTTGTCGGGCAAGCTCCTCGTTCTCACGGTCTTGTTCGTGATGATCGCGGAGGTGCTGATCTATGTGCCCTTGATCGCTAGCTTCCGGCTGAATTGGCTGAGCGATCGCCTGGCCTCGGCGCAGACGGCTGCATTGGTCCTCGACGTTGCGCCAAGCGGAATGGTCCCCGAGAGCCTAGCGCGGCAGATATTGGACAGTATTGGTGCCAAGGCCGTGGCCTTGAAGAAGGGAAATCAGCGGCGTCTTCTTGCCCTGTCCGACGTGCCGCCCGTGGTCACTGATGACATCGACATGCGGGCGGTTTCTTACTTCAATGCCATCATCGATGCCTTCGCCACGTTACTTTGCTCCGACGATGACGTGATGCGCGTCGTCGGACCGGCGCCGTCGGGCAGCGACTTCCTGGAAATCGTCATCGACGAGGCGCCTTTGCGCGCGGCCATGCTGCGCTTTTCGGTCAATATACTTTTATTGTCTTTGCTGATTTCCGGGATCACGGCGGCGCTGGTCTATCTCGCCTTGCACTATCTGTTTGTGCGGCCGATGCGGCGTATCACCTCCAACGTGACCGCATTCCGAGAAGATCCGGAAAATCCGGCCCGCATTATCGTTCCCTCCGCGCGCCACGACGAGATCGGTACCGCGGAGCGCGAGCTCGCGGCGATGGAGCGCGATCTTACCTCCATGCTGCATCAGAAGAGCCGGCTCGCCGCGCTTGGCCTCGCCGTCTCCAAGATCAATCATGATTTACGCAATTTGCTGACCTCGGCGCAGCTACTGTCCGATCAACTCACGAGTGTTCCCGACGCGAGAGTGCAGCGCTTCGCGCCGAAGCTGATGCGTGCGCTCGAACGCGCCATCGCGTTTTGCGAATCCACCTTGTCCTATGGAAGCGTGCAGGAGCCCGCGCCCGACCGCAGGCCCATTCTGCTCGAGCCGCTTGTCGCCGAGGTGTATGAGACGCTCGGACTTGCGCCCGATGCTCCCATCCGCTGGATCAGCGCCGTCGAGCGCGGCCTCACGGTGGACGCGGACCGGGATCAGCTATTTCGCATTCTGCTCAATTTGGCGCGCAACGCCGTCCATGCCCTCGAAAGCCGGGCGACGAGGGATCCGGGCCGCGATCAAATTCGGATTACTGGCCGCCGCGAGGGCGCGGTCGTCGTCATCGAAGTGTCCGACACGGGGCCGGGCGTACCGGAACGCACGCGCGCCCACCTATTCGAAGCCTTCCACGGCTCCACCCATAGCGGCGGAGCCGGCCTCGGGCTCGCGATCGCGGCGGAACTCGTGCGCGCGCATGGCGGCGAAATCCGTCTGGTCGAAGGCACCATCGGCGCGACCTTCCACATCATAATTCCGGACCGAACGGTCGAGCTCAACGCTCACCGCAGCGCCCAGCGGGCGTAACTGGAATTCGGCCGCCGCGCGAATGTTCGTATCAAGGGAGCGGCCGTAAGTCGCCGCAGGTCCAATCATGATCACGCCGGTTTCCATTCTGGCGCTTGCGACCGCGGTGCCGCCGCACCTGCTCGAACAAGCGCGCGTGGCGGAACGGATGCAAAGCGTCTTTGCGCGGTTGTTCAGCCGCTACCCCGGCCTCGCCGATGTATTCACCAACGCGGGCATCGAGCGGCGGCATTCCGTGCGCCCGCTCGATTGGTTTGACGCGCCGCACGACTGGAGCGCGCGGACGGAAGCCTATCTCGACGGAGCCGATGCCTTGTTCGTGCAAGCCACGGAAACGGCGCTCGCCCGCGCTGGGATTTCCGCCCGCGATGTCGATGCCATCGTCACCGTGTCCTCCACCGGCATCGCCACGCCAAGCCTGGAAGCGCGGGTCGGCCGCCAACTCGGCTTTCGGCCGGACGTAAGCCGGATTCCGGTATTCGGGCTTGGCTGCGCCGGCGGCGTTTCCGGACTTAGCATTGGGGCGCGGCTGGCGCGCGCTGAGCCGGGCGACATTGTACTTGTCGTCGTGGTCGAGCTTTGCACGCTCGCGTTCCGCCGTGATCGCGGCAGCAAGGCGGATGTGATCGCTACGGCCCTGTTCGGCGACGGCGCCGCGGCAGTGCTGATGCGCGCCGGCGGTGAGCCGTCGAGGCTCCGCATCGGCGCGACGCGCGAACACATGTGGCCGGGAACGCTGGACGTGATGGGCTGGTCGGTCGATCCGATCGGCTTCGGCGTGGTGCTGTCGCGCTCGCTGCCGCGTTTTGTGGAGGAGCGTCTGGCGGCTCCGGCGCGCCGATTTGTCAAGGAGGCGGGGCTTAACGGCGCCACGCGATTTATCTGTCATCCCGGCGGCGCCAAGGTGCTGGCGGCGGTGGAGGCGGCGCTGGAACTCGATCCCGGCACGCTTGACGACGAACGCGAGGTGTTGCGGGATTTTGGCAATATGTCCGCGCCCACCGTGCTGTTCGTGCTCGAACGCGCACTGACGCGTGGGCTTTCCGGCCCAGCCGTGCTCTCCGCGCTGGGTCCCGGCTTTACCGCGAGCTTTCTCGCGATTGAGGCGGGCGATGGGTGACGGTGCATTCCTCATTGCCTTCATTGTTGTGCAGCGTCTCGCCGAGCTTTTGCTGGCGCGGCGGAATACGGCGCGCTTGCTCGTTGGGGGCGGCATCGAAACCGGCCGCTCGCACTATCCATGGATGGTCGCGCTCCACGCGGCATGGCTTCTGGCGCTATGGCTCTACGGCCGTGATCACCCGGTTGATCCAATCCTGCTTCTCGTTTTCCTTTTGCTTCAGGCCGGCCGCATTTGGGTGATCGCCAGCCTTGGACGGCGCTGGACGACGCGCGTCATCGTCATGCCGGGCGAGTGTCTGGTTTCCCGCGGCCCCTATCGCTGGCTGCGGCATCCGAACTACGTCATCGTCGCGCTGGAGATCGCCGTTGTTCCGCTGGCGCTCGGCTTGCCCGTTCTTGCACTGATATTCACGGTGCTCAACGCGGCGGTTCTCTACCGGCGCATCCGCGTCGAGAATGCGGCCCTTGCCCGCGCGGAAGACGGCCGCGCAAACGGTCAAACCCTTGCCAATGAAACGTGAAGGCTATAGCTATCGCCGCTTCCGCGAGGGACCAAAATCCCGCCGTTGGCATGGCGCCCGTAGCTCAGCTGGATAGAGCACCAGACTACGAATCTGGGGGTCGGGAGTTCGAATCTCTCCGGGCGCGCCAGCACTTAGCTCATTTCGTTGGCATCCCGTTGGTAACGCTCGTTGGTAACGAATTTTCTTGATCTGTTCTTAATACCGCCGCCTGGTTCATTCTCGGGCGCGCGACTATTCTCCTAGCTCCACAATCGATCTATTCGTGAGTCATGGAAATCTCCGCCACGCAAAATGCCCTGATGTATTTCGTGCTGCCGCTTTGGCTCGTGGCTGGATTCGCGGATTACCTCTGCCACCGTGCCGCCAATATCGAAGGCACCAGCGGCGTGAAGGAAACTTTGCTTCACCTTTTACAGTTCGCCGAAATGGCCGTGCCGACGCTGGCGGCGATGTTTCTCGAGATCAACGCGCTGATCATTCTGGTCATGATCGTGTGCCTGATCCTGCATGAAGCCACCGCGATCTGGGACGTGAGCTACGCCAACAAGACTCGCGAGGTGGCGCCGATCGAACAGCATGTGCATAGCTTTCTCGAAATGCTGCCGCTGATGGGATTGGTGCTGGTTGTCGTGCTGCATTGGGGGCAATTCTTGGCGCTCTTCGGCCTCGGCAGCGAACGCGCGCAGTTTGTTATCGCGGCAAAGCAGCCGCCGCTGCCATCGACCTATATTGTCGTCATGCTGTCGCTGATTTTCCTTTTCGATGTCTTGCCCTACTTCGAAGAACTGCTGCGCGGCTTGCGGCACCGGCGTCATCGGCAGGGTTCGGCGGTTCGGGCGGTGAAAGACTCCTGAACTCGGATCGCGCCCTGGGCTGCGCGGCCCCAAATAGCGGAACCATTGCAAAAACTCCGGGTTGTCTTGCGACCCCGGAGGCTTTTCGTGAACGTCGGCGACGAACAAACAGTGTCATTGTGGATGGACACGGATGTCCTCCTCAAGGCTCCAGCCCTGCGGCGTAATGAAAAGGCGGATACCGTCGTCATCGGTTCGGGAATTGCCGGACTGTCGACCGCCTATGAATTGGCCGAGCGCGGCCATGATGTCGTGGTCTTGGATCGCGGCGCCATCGCCAAGGGAATGACATCGCGGACGACGGCGCATCTGACTTCCCTGTCGGACGACTCCTTTGATGCGCTCATCAAGATGCGCGACCTTGAAGGCGCAAAAATCTTTTACCAAAGCCATTCCGCCGCCATCGATCGCATCGAGACGATCCAGCGCGACCGCTCCATCGCCTGCAATTTCCGCCGCGTGGATGGATATCTATTTCCCGCCCTGGGACACGACGCTTCCGAACTCGATCCGGAGCTCGATGCGGGCCGGAAAATCGGCGTGGAAATGGAAGATGCACGGGGCTTGCCGTTCAGGGGCCTGAGCGACACTCGCTGCCTGCGCTATCTCAACCAGGGCACCTTTCATCCGTTGAGATATCTTCGCGGTGTTGCCGCCGCCATTCAAAACCACGGCGGCCGGATTTACGCGAACACCACGGTGGAGAAGGTAGAGGAAGACGAGGATGGCGTTACGGTTTCGACGGCGGGCGGCAAGTCGGTGCGGGCAAAGTTTGCTGTCGTTGCCACCAACTCGCCGATCATCGACCGCCTCACGATCCACACCAAACAGGCGCCGTACCGAACCTATGCCATGGCGTTTACCATCCCGCGCGGCACGATTGGTGATGCGCTCTATTGGGATACGTTGGACGAGTATCACTATGTCCGTTTGCAGCCGGGCCCGGGAACTACCGATTATTTGATCGTCGGCGGCGCCGACCATAAGACCGGCGAGGCCGACGATGCGCCGGCGAGGTTCGACGAGATTGAGGCATGGATTGGGCAGCTCATTCCGGATCTCGGACGCGAGGTGCATCGCTGGTCCGGCCAAATTCTAGACCCGATTGATTACGCAGCTTTCATAGGCCTCAATCCAGGCAACGACCGCATTTACATCGCCACGGGAGATTCCGGCCAGGGGATGACGCACGGCGTCATCGCCAGCATTTTGCTTTCCGACCTCATCGTGAAGGGCGAAAATCCGTGGTCGGAATTTTACGATCCGTCGCGCAAGATTCCGAGCGGAATAAAAAATTTCATCGTCGAGAACGCCACGGTCTTGAAGAATTTCGCCGAATATATCGCACCGGGCGAGCTTGCTTCAGTTAAAGAGCTCAAGCCGGGCCAGGGAGCGATCATCCGCGATGGTCTGAGAAAAATCGCGGCCTATCGCGACGATAAAGGCAAGCTGCACAAATGCTCTGCGGTCTGCACGCATGTCGGCTGCCATATCCATTGGAATTCGCTCGAACGGTGCTGGGATTGTCCCTGTCACGGATCGCAGTTCGCCATCGATGGGACGGTGCTCAACGGACCGGCGATCGCGCCGCTGGAGAAGTTATAACGCGGGTAAGCACACCGGAATGTAAACCATAATATCCACCGCGCATCCCTGGAGCGGGCGGAGTTCTTACCCATATTTCGAGAAGAGATTTGCCGCGCGATACGCCGTCTCGCGCCCCGGTGCCGGTTCTGCTAGGGGAGGGGAATGACTGATTCAGTTAAAGCCAGTCGAAGACGGGGAATGAGGAAGCTGCGCGTCCTCGCGCGGTTCTTCCAGGAAAGAGTCAGCTGGTATTGGATTGGGTTTCTCCTCAGCATGACAGTCATCACCGTCGCGGTGGTGGTGCTCTACCATATCCTTCAGGACATCGACGTTGACGACACCATCGCTGCCATCCGGGCGACGGAATTCAGCGACATTTTTCTTGCCGCATTATTCGTCGCCGCCGGTTATTTCACCCTCACTTTCTATGATCTGTTCGCGTTGCGCGCGATAGGCCGTCCCGACGTGCCTTATCGCGTCGCCGCGCTCACCGGATTCACCAGCTATTCGATCGGTCACAATATCGGCGCCAGCGTCTTCACGGCTGGCGCCGTGCGTTATCGCATCTACTCGGCTTACGGTCTTGGCGCGGTTGAGGTCGCGAAGATCTGCTTCATCGCCGGCCTCACCTTCTGGCTGGGCAATGCCACCGTTCTCGGCCTCGGCATCGCCTATGTACCGCAAGCGGCGAGTGCGATCGATCAATTGCCGGCCTGGGTCAACCGTGGTCTTGCGATCCTGACGCTGATGATATTGGCCTCTTACGTGATCTGGATTTGGCGGCGTCCGCGCGTGATCGGCCGCAGCCAATGGCAGATCACGCTCCCGGACGGGCCATCGACGCTGTTGCAGATCGGGATCGGGATCATCGATCTCTCCTGCTGCGCGCTCGCCATGTATATGCTGGTGCCCGACGATCCAAACATCGGCTTCGTTACCCTGGCGGTGATCTTCGTCTCGGCCACGCTGCTTGGCTTCGCCAGCCACTCGCCGGGCGGTCTTGGCGTCTTCGACGCCGCCATGCTGGTCGCGCTATGGCAGTTTGAGAAAGAAGATCTGCTCGCCGGCCTGCTGCTATTCCGGCTGCTCTACTACATCGTGCCCTTCGTGCTGTCGCTTGCGATCCTCGGCGGACGCGAATTGATGTTGAGCCTGCGACTGCCCGCGCTGGCTACGCGGCCCGCGATCCCGCCGACGGCGGAAGTCGAGGCGGTCAAGCGCAAGACCGATGTGGCCTAAAAAGCTCGTCTCCCTGCCGCCGAATCCGCTATCAAGGCATTCGCAAGGTGTAGCAGGAGCACGAAATGAGGTTCGTTCGTTCAATCTTGGTATGTGCCGCTCTCGCCAGCTTATTGGGCATGGCCGCGGCGCGAGCGGAGACCGATAAGGAGCGAAAAGAGGATCTCGTCACGCTTTACCTGATGTCGGTCGCCGCCGAGCGTTGCGGCTTTCCCATGACCGCCAAAC
>JAXDOS010000017.1:0-10745 GCA_034668785.1 Alphaproteobacteria bacterium | reverse complement strand
ATCCGCTCAGCCTTTCTTCACACGATAGGCTTCGTGGCAGGTATCGCAATTATTCTTTAGCAAGGGAGGCCATACCTCCTTCAGCGATGCAAGATCCTTCGGCTTGCCTCGCGTTTCCGCGATTTCCTTGGTGAACTTCGCGACACGCGCCTCAACGTCGCTTTTGTTCTCAAAAATTTTGGCCGAGGCGTAGTAATCATCATTCGCCACGGGTCCTTGGTATGATCCGGGAGGGAATAGGCTGGGGATTTTTGGCGCGGTTTCAGCAAAATTCGCGAAGGCTGCGTCTACCTTGGCTTGATCATACGGCATCTGATCACGCACCATTCTATTGAGAACGCCATACGCATGCTGCCCATTGGCCTTCATGAGTTCCTTGCGTGCGGTAGCTGGATCGGTCTGCGCAATGACCGTGGTGACGGTCACTGCGACAGCAGCGAACGCGAAAATGAGCGCAGGTCTGATTATCATGTGGTTTCCCTCTGGCTTCGAGGCGGATGCCCGGCTTCGACGGTGGTTGGACAGGGATAGATGGCCGCGCCATTGGCACGAGCCGGGCTTAATAAGCGTCAACACCGGGTCCAGTTTCTTATTCCTCTAAAGGAGATAGCGGCGGTGTTCACGAATTCGTGATCACCGTATGATCATCCGCCGCAGCCTCACAAGGTGTGAATGCGCTTGCCTTCCTCGATGGCCGCCCATAGGCGCTCGGGCGTGGCCGGCATATCGACGTGACGAATGCGATAGGCGCGCCACAGCGCATCAGCGATGGCATTCATGACCGCCGGACATGAACCGATGGCTCCTGCCTCCCCGGCACCTTTCACCCCCAATGGATTGGTCCGGCAGCGCACGTTGCGCGTTTCAAAGACGAAGTCAGGCGCGTCCTCGGCACGGGGCAGCGCGTAATCCTGAAAGCTCGCGGTCAGAAGCTGGCCGGAGTCGGCGTCATAAACGGTATTTTCCATCAGCGCCTGGCCGATGCCTTGAACCGCACCGCCCTCGACCTGGCCTCTAAGCAGCAACGGATTAAGCGACACGCCGAAATCGTCGACGACCACATAGGTGACGATGCGCGTCTCGCCCGTCGACGGGTCGATCTCCACTTCGGCGAGATGCGTGCCATTGGGAAAGGTGGGCGCTGTCGGCTCGAAGGCATCGGACGCAGCGAGCAGATCGGGGCTCGCCTGCGGCAGCCGAGTTACTTCAGCAAGCGACATTACCCGATTGCTGCCGGTGACGCGCACCAGACTATCGGCGAATTCGAGATCATTCGGGACTGCCTCAAGCGCGGCGGCCGCGAGCTGTCTCACATTGTCCGCAAGCTTTTTTGCCGCACCGCCGAGTGACGCGCCGCCGCAAGGGATCGAACTCGATCCGCCGGTGCCGCCGCCGGTGGCGATGAGATCGGTGTCGCCTTGGATCACGCGCACCTGCGCCGGAGGGATGCCCAAGTGATCGGCGACGAGCTGCGCATAAGCCGTATGATGCCCCTGCCCGGTCGATTGCGTGCCGATCAGCACGGTGACGCTGCCGTCACTTTCCAGCTTTATCTGCGCGGTTTCCGGCCCGTTGCCGCCGCAGGCTTCGATATAGGTCGCAAGCCCAATGCCGCGCAGCTTGCCGGCTTTTTTTGAAAGTGTGCTCCGCTTCTTGAAGCCGGACCAGTCGACGATTTCCTGCGCGCGCGCCATGTGGCCGGCGAATTCCCCGGAATCGTAAGTCTTGCCGGTCGCGGTTTTGTACGGCATCGCCGATGGCTTGATGAAATTCTTCCGGCGGAAGGCGTCCGGCTCGATGCCGAGATCGCGCGCGGCGACGTCCATGAGCCGTTCGATAACGTAAGAAGCTTCGGGCCGGCCAGCACCGCGATAGGCGTCGACCGGCACCGTGTTGGTATAGGCCGCGCGCAGGCGGATGTGGCACGTGGGAATGTCGTAGACGCCGGGCAGCATTCCAGCGCCGACATAGGGAATGTAAGGCGCGTAGCACGACAGATAAGCGCCCATGTCGGCCACGGTATCGACCTCGAGCGCGCGGATGCGGTTCCGGTCGTCGAGCGCCAGTTTCGCGGTGGTGACGTTGTCACGGCCCTGACTGTCGGCAAGAAAATGCTCATTGCGATCGGAGATCCACTTCACGGGGCGGCCTAGCCGCTTCGCCGCCACCGCCGCCAGCGCATATTCCCGGTAGGGAAACAGCTTGGTGCCAAATCCGCCGCCGACATCCGGCGTGATGACGCGCATCCGCTCCGCCGGAATATGCAGCACGTCCTCACACAAGATATCGCGGATGTTGTGGCTGCCCTGGCTGCCGAGCGTCAGCGTGATCCGATCCTGCGCGGCGTCGTATTCCGCGACGACGCCACGGGTATCGAGATAATTAGCAGTGATGCGCTGGTTGACGACGGTGAGCGAGACGATGCGCGCGGCTTGCCCAAATGCCTTGGCCGTCGCGGCCGCGTCACCCAGCGTTGTCTCGAAGGCAAGGTTTCCCGGATGGTCCGACCACACCGGCGGCGCGCCGGGCTCAAGCGCGGCGACCGCGCCGATCACATGCGGCACCGGCTGCCATTCCAGAACGATGGCATCGGCGGCGTCCTTCGCCTGATCGAGCGTGTCAGCAATCACAAAAGCGATGGCGTCGCCCACAAGACGGACCTGCTCGCGCGCCAGGATTTCGTAGGGCGGAACGGCTATGTCGAGGTTTGACGGCATGCCGCGGCATGGAAGCGACCCGAGGTCGGCGATGTCGCCGGCAACCAGGATCAGCCGCACGCCCGGCATGGCGCGCGCGGTTTCCGCGTCGGCGATTTGGAAACGGGCATGAGCATGCGGAGAACGCAGCACAACGGCATGTAGCAGCCCGGCGGGCGCGTAATCGGACACATAATGGCCAGCGCCGCGCAGGAGCGGATCGTCCTCCTTGCGGGTCACTGCTTGGCCGCTGCCGAATTTCATAGGCATGGCAGATCACTCCGCCGGGTGGGCAATTTTCTCCGGAGTAGCTGATCTGCTGCCGCGATCAGCAATGCGCCTGGATACAACGTAGAATATCGGCGTGAAGATCAGGCCGAAGGCCGTGACGCCAATCATGCCGAAGAAAACCGCGGTGCCGAGCGATTGGCGCATCTCCGCGCCGGCGCCCACCGCCCAGACCAGCGGCGTCACGCCGAAGATGAAGGACAGCGACGTCATCACGATCGGGCGCAGCCGCAGCCGGGCCGCCTCGATCGCCGCGTCGAAACGGCTACGGCCCTGCTCTTCGAGCTGCTTGGCGAATTCGACAATCAGAATAGCGTTCTTGGCGGCGAGGCCGATCAACACGATAAATCCGACCTGGGTAAGGATGTTGTTGTCCTGGCCGCGAATGAGCACGCCGGTAATAGCGGCGACAAGGCACATCGGCACAATGAGAATGACCGCGAGGGGTAGAGTGAGACTTTCGAATTGCGCCGCGAGCACGAGGAAGACGAAGGCCACCGCCAGCACGAAGGCGAATATGGCGGTGTTGCCCGCCCGCAACTGCTGAAACGCCAGCGTCGTCCATTCAAAACTGAAGCCGTCGGGTAAGGTTTCCGCCGCCATCTTTTCCATGATGCCCATCGCCTGGCCCTGGGAAGTGCCGGGCGCCGCAGCGCCATCGAGTTCGGCGGCGGGATAGAGATTGTAGCGCGGCACCCGGAACGGCCCGGAGCGGTCGCTGGCGGTTGTGAACGCGCCGATCGGCACCGTATCCCCGCTCGAATTGCGCACTCGGATCTTCAGGACATCGGTGGTATCGAGACGATTGGCGGCGTCCGCCTGCGCGGTGACGCGGAAGGTGCGGCCGAGCAAGTTAAAATCGTTGACGTATGACGAGCCTAGGTAAGTTTGGAGCGCATTGAATACGTCGGGAATGTTGATGCCGAGAAGCTGAGCCTTGGTCCGGTCGATGTCGAGATAGAGCTGCGGCGTTGACGTCTCGAACAGAGAGAAGACCTGCATTAGTCCCGGCGTCTGCGCCGCCTTCCCCATCATGGCGCCCACAGCCTGCTGCAAGGCCTCCGGGCCGCGGCCGGCGCGATCCTCGACCATCATGCGGAAACCGCCGGCGTTGCCGATGCCAGCTACAGGCGGCGGCAGCACGACCAGCACCAGGCCCTCCTGGATCGGTGCAAACCGTTTGAACAATTCCGCTTGAATCGCAGGCGCTGATTTTGCCGGATTTCCGGCGCGTTCGTCGAACGGTTCGAGCACAAGAAAGATCGCACCGGCATTGGACGCCTGGGTAAAGCTGGCGCCGGAAAAACCGACGATATTCACCGCACCTCTTACACCCGGCGTGTCGAGCGCGATGTCGACGGCCCGGCGCAGCACCTTGTCGGTGCGGTCGAGTGCGGCGCCGGGCGGCAATTGCGCCGCCACGATGATGTAGCCGCGGTCGAGTTGCGGAATGAATCCGACAGGAGCCTGACGAAATTCCAGAAACCCGCCGAACAGCACGGCGGCATAGACGATCAGCATCACGCCGGCAAAACGCACGACGCGGGTCACAAGCACGCTATAGCCGGCGGCGAATTTCGCGAAACCCTTGTTGAACAGATTAAAAAAAGCGTCCACGGGGCGCAGCACCGCCGAACGCTTCCGCTCGTGATGCGGACGCAACAGCAGCGCACAGAGCGCGGGTGATAGCGTTAGCGACACCGTCAATGAGATGGCCGTGGCGCCGGCGATCGTCAACGCGAATTGCCGATAGAATTGTCCGGAAATTCCGGTGATGAAAGCGGCGGGAATGAACACCGCCGAGAGCACCAGCGCGATTGCGACCAGCGCCGCTCCCACCTCGTCCATGCTGCGGACCGCGGCGTCGTGCGGATTCATGCCCTCGGCGATGTTGCGTTCGACATTTTCCACCACGACGATGGCGTCATCAACGACGATGCCCACCGCCAGCACCATGCCGAATAGCGACAAGTTATTGATGCTGAATCCGAACATCGACATGAAGAAAAACGTGCCGATCAGCGACACCGGAATGGCGACGATCGGGATGACGGCGGCGCGCCAGGTCTGCAGGAATAAAATAATGACCAGCACAACCAGCAGGGCGGCCTCGCCGATGGTCTTCACCACCTCATTGACGGATTGCTGGATGAACTGCGTCGGGTCATAGACGATCGCATAGGTGAGGCCGGCGGGGAATCTCGGCGCAAGTTGCTCCATGGTTGCGCGGACAGCGGTGGCGGTTGCCAACGCATTGGAGCCAGGCCGCTGGAATATGGCGAGCGCCACCGCGGGGTCGCGGTCGAGGTAGGAGTTCGTTCCATAGTCCTGCCCGGCGAGCTCGACCCGCGCCACGTCCTTCAACCGCACGACAGCAGTAGGCGTCGTTTTTACGGTGATGTTGCCAAACTCACTCGGATCGGCGAGCCGCCCTTGCGTTTGCACCGATATCTGGAAGGCCCGCGGGGTGCTGACCGGCGGCTGGTTGAGCACTCCCGAGGCAACCTGAACATTTTGACCCTGCAGCGCGACGACAACGTCTTGTGCGGTCAAACCAAGGGTTTGCAACCGGTCCGGATCGAGCCAGATGCGCATTGAATAATCGCGGCTGCCAAAGACGTTGATAGAGCCCACCCCGTCTACGCGTGTGAGCGCATCCTTGATCTCAAGCGTTGCGAAGTTGGAGATGAATAGCTCGTTGCGGGATTTGTCGGGGGAAAATAGATGCACGACCATCATCAGGTCGGGCGAGCTCTTGGTAACCGTGACGCCGATATTGCGCACGTCGCCGGGCAATCTCGGCTGCGCAATGGCGACGCGGTTTTGCACCTGCACCTGGGCGGTATCGAGATTGGTGCCGAGATCGAAGGTCACCGCGATGGAGAAGCGGCCGTCGGAGGTGGCGTTGGACGAGATATAGAGCAGCCCCTCGACGCCGTTGATCTGATCCTCGATGGGCGACACAACGCTAGACGCCACCACCTGCGCGCTGGCGCCGGGATATTGGCCGGAGACGTTGATGGTGGGCGGCGCGATGTCCGGATATTGCGCGACCGGCAGGCGAATGAACGACACGCCGCCAAGAATGATCAAAACAATCGAGACCACGGCCGCGAAGATCGGGCGATCGATAAAGAAATGCGAAATACGCATCGGCGAGGCCCGTTCTTATTTCGGAGGCGGCGAAGCGGCGGCGGAGGGAGACGGCGGGGCGGCGCCCTGTTCCTGCGGATTGACCTTTACGCCAGGTCGCACCCGCAACAGGCCATTGACCACCACCCGGTCATCGGCAGAGAGGCCATCCTTGATGACCTGTAATCCGTCGACGGCCTGGCCCAGCGTGACGTAGGCCTGCTTCACCGTATTATCGTCACCGACCGTATAGACGAATTTGCGCACCTGTTCGGTGCCGATAGCGGCCTCGGGCACCACCAGCGCCTCGTAAGGAGTCGAGCCTGGCACTTGCACGCGCGCGAACATGCCGGGAAGGAACAGGCTGTCCGAATTGGGAAGCGAGGCGCGGCCGCGAATGGTGCCGGTCGAGCGATCGATCACGTTGTCAACGAAATCCATCTTGCCGTCATGGACGAATTTTGGCTCGTCGATGAGCCGCAGTTTCACGGGAGATGCAAAGCCGCGGGTGGCGGGATCGTTCCCGTTCTTGGACAACCGCTCGTAGCGCAGGAAAGACGCTTCGTCGAAAGTGAATTCAAACCGCATCGGATCGGTGGACACGATAGTGGCAAGCAAAGTCGACCCGGTACCGCCGGTCACCAGATTCCCCGCCGCGACACGGCGGTCGCCAATCCGGCCGGTAATCGGCGCGCGGATTTCGGTATACTCGAGATCGAGTTCCGCCTGGCGCACCGCCGCCTCGCCGGCGGCAACGGAAGCCTCGGCATTGCGCTTGGCCTGCGCGCGCTGATCAAAGACCTGCTCGGAGATCGTTTTGTCGCGTACGAGTTGTTGAGCACGGAGCAGGTCGTTGGAAGTAAAAGTGAGATTCGATGTTGCCAACAGCAGGTTGGCGCGTGCCTGGTCAACCGCATTGCGGAACTGCCGCTGATCTAGGGTGAAGAGCAAATCGTTCTTTTTGACGATCTGGCCATCCTTGAAATGCACTCCTTCCAGCGTCCCGGACAGCCGCGAGCGGACCTCGACCGAATCGACGGCGACAAAGCGGCCGACATATTCGTCCTGATCGACGATGGTGCGCTTGACCGGCTTGGCGATTGTCACCGTTGGCGGCGGCGGGCCTCCCGGCGGCTTGCTATCGCCACAGGACGCAAGGGCCGGCGCCAGCAGCGCGAGCATGACCGCAAGGCGCATTGAAACCGGCGGGGCCATAGGTTTTCCGTTGGGAGATAGGGTCATGCGGAGCATGGTGAAGATAAGCGCTGGACGCAATTCATCAAGGCCCTGGCCGGCCGCGGAAAGCCGTAAGCCATTGCCGGCCGAATAGCGCCATCACAACGCCGCAGTACACCAAGCCGCCGAGCGCGGCGAGTACCGCCAATCGGCCTACCGCGCCTAGAGCTGTGGCCTCCCGGAAAAGAGCGCCGACCGAGGCTTCGCCGAACCACAGGGTCGCTGCGAGTGCGACACCTGCCGCGGCGATCTTCACCACGGATCGCGCCAGACCGGCATCGAATTCGATCAGGCCCGCCCGCGCCCCGAGCCAGACGACAAGACCAAGATTGATCCAGGCGCCGATCGAGGTCGCCAGCGCCAAGCCGACCTGCGCCAGCGATCCCATCAGCACGATTTTGAAGGCAATATTGACGGCTGCAGCGATGAGGGCGGCCTTGACTGGGTTGGCAGTATCACCGCGCGCGAAAAATGTAGCGACGACGCTGCGGATGAGCACGAAGGGAATGAGCCCGAGCGCATAGGCGGCAAGCGTGCGTCCCGCCGCCACGGCATCAGCGGGAGTGAAAGCGCCGCGGCCGAACAAGGCCTGCATGATCAGTTCAGGCACCATCAGGAAGGCGACGACGCATGGAATCGACAAAAGCAATGTCAGCTCAACGGCGCGGTTCTGCGCATGGCGCGCGCCGGCTTCGTCTCCGGCGGCGATCCGCCGCGCCATCTCCGGCAGCACCACGGTACCGGCGGCGATGCCAATCACGCCGATCGGCAACTGGTTGAGGCGGTCGGCATAATACAGTGCCGACAATGCGCCGGTGGCGAGAAAGCTGGCAATGATGGTGTCGGCGAACAGCGCCAGCTGCACGCCGGCGGAGCCGAGCGTCGCCGGGCCGAGCGCGCGGAAGAACTGCCGCACATCAGCATCGAGGTCGGGCCAGCGGAACATCGGCATCGCCCCGGCGCGCGTCACATCGGCGGCGACCAAAGCGACTTCCAGGCAGCCCGCCAGCAACACGCCCCACGCTGCCGCGTGCCCTGCCGTCGGGAAGAAAACCGCCAGCGCCAGCGTGGCCATTATCGAAAGGTTGAGCAGGATCGGCGCCGCCGCGGCGGCGGCGAAGCGATGCAGCGCATTGAGGATGCCGCCGTAAAGCGTCACCAGAGTGACGAGTAGAAGGTAGGGGAAAGTAATGCGGGTCAACTCCACGGCCAGTGCAAAACGGCCGGGATCATTGTTGAAGCCCGGCGCCAGCAACCCGATCACCTCCGGCGTGAAGATGAGCGCGAGCGCCAGCAGCACCACCTGGCTGGCGAACAGCAGGGTGAAAATGCGGTCGGCGAAGAGCCGCGCCGGATCGGCGCCGCCCTGCTCGCGAATCCGCGCATAGGCCGGCACGAAAGCGGCGTTGAAGGCGCCTTCGGCGAAGATCGCGCGAAAATGGTTGGGCAGGCGCAGAGCAACGAAGAAAGCATCGGCCACCGGCCCGGCGCCCAGAATCGCCGCCAGCATGATATCGCGGCCAAATCCCGTGATCCGCGACAGCAGCGTCAGGCCGCCGACGGTGAGAATCCGATCAATCATTCACAACCTTAAAGCCTTGTTTAGACCTTCGCATGCTTGTGAAAAACGCTTGCAACAATGAGACTGGTCCAACATACGAATCAATACGGAGAAACTCGGGATCGGCGAGCCCTAACATTGACGTCCATCGCCTGTCGAACCCGTCATCGCCATGCCGTCCTTGCCCATCGTACCCGTTCTCCTTGCCGGCGGCGCCGGAACACGACTTTGGCCGGTGTCGCGTGACGCCTTGCCGAAGCAGTTCCTACCGCTGGTCGGAGATTTATCAACCTATCAGCAGACCCTGCTGCGGGTAGCCGATCGCGCCTTCTTCGCTCCTCCTATCGTCGTTACGGGGGCGCAATTCCATTTCTTCGCACGGCGCCAGGCTGAAGATGCCGGCATCGACGCGACCGTGGTCATCGAGCCGATGCGCCGGGATTCCGCGGCCGCCATCGCCGCGGCTGCGGTACTGGCGAAGAAGCAGAACCCCGACGCGGTGGTACTGACGCTTGCCGCCGACCACGTCATCCTCGATCTGGAACCCTTCCGCGCCGCCTGCCTGGCAGGGCGCGAAGCCGCAGAGGCCGGCCACATCGTCACCTTCGGCATCAAACCCAGCGAGCCGAAGACGAGTTACGGCTATATCCTGCGTGGTAAAGCCATCGGCTCGAAGGATGTGTACGCGGTCAAGGCCTTCGTGGAAAAGCCCGACGCCGCAACGGCGGCGCGTTACATCGCCGAAGGCTATCTCTGGAATTCCGGGAATTTTCTGTTCCGCGCTGACGTGCTGCTCTCGGAGCTAGCCCGCTTCGAGCCGGAGATGATCAGCGCGGTTGAAGCCGCTGTCGATGCCGCCACCAATGATCTCGGTTTTTTGCGGCTCGAAGCCGAGGCGTTTGCGCGCGCGCCGCAGAAATCGATCGACTATGCGCTGATGGAACGGACCGATCGCGCCGCCGTGGTCGAGGGACATTTTCGCTGGTCGGACATCGGCAGTTGGGACGCCGTTTTCGACATCGCCCAGCGCGATGCCGCCGGCAACGCGGTGCAAGGCCCCGTCGTCACCATGGACGCCACCAACTGCGTCATCCATGCCGACACCCGGCTAACGGCTGTGGTCGGCGTCAAGGACCTCGTCGTGGTCAGCACCTCTGACGCGGTGTTGGTGATACCGCGTGATCGGGCGCAAGACGTGCGCGAGCTCGTCGCCAAGCTCAAAACAGCGAAACGGCCGGAAGCGAGCGATCATCGTCGCGTGCACCGGCCGTGGGGATATTATGAATCAATCGACGCCGGCGAACGCTTCCAGGTCAAACGCATCGTGGTCCGGCAAGGTGGGATGCTGTCGCTGCAAAAGCACATGCATCGCGCCGAGCATTGGGTCGTGGTGCGCGGAACGGCGGAAGTGACTTGCGGCGAGGAGCGCCGCCTCGTGCATGAAAACGAATCGATCTACATCCCGATCGGAACCGTCCATCGGCTTGCCAACCACGGCAAGATCGCCCTGGAACTGATCGAAGTGCAGACGGGCAGCTATCTGGGCGAGGACGACATCGTCCGGCTGGACGATATTTATAAGAGGGAGTGACTTCTTTCTTCCCTCTCCCACAAGGGGAGAGGGAAAGAGGTCACCCGCCCGCCAGCGCCCCCCGCACGGCCTCAATGATCCGGGTTTGCGTCGGCTCATCGAGATACGCATGCATCGGCAGGCTGATGACTTCCTCAGCCAATCGATCACTCACCGGCAGACCGCCTTCGGCGACCGGAAAGCCTTTGTAGGCCTCGAGCCGATGCAGCGGCTTCGGATAATAAATCGCGGTGGGGATGCC
>JAXDOS010000016.1:0-14905 GCA_034668785.1 Alphaproteobacteria bacterium | reverse complement strand
GCCGCAGCCAGGGCCGCCATGAAAAAGCACCGACAACAGCCATAATAGGTGCTTTCGGGAGGGGAAATGGCCGATTTACCGCGAAAAATCGTGGTCTGTTCCTGCGAGGACACGATGCCGCTGGACGCCGAGGCCCTGCGCCGTGGCTGCCGCGGGGCGGAAATTACGAGCGCCCGCCAACTCTGCCGAGCAGAGATCGAGCATTTCCGCACCATAGCTGTACAGGGTGGTGCCGTGACGGTCGCCTGCACACAGGAAGCGCCGCTGTTCTCCGAGATCGCGTCGGGAATGGAGGACGGTGCACAAATTACCTTCGCCAATATCCGGGAGACGGCCGGATGGTCGGCCGACGCCGCGCAAGCCGGGCCGAAGATGGCGGCGTTGCTCGCCGCCGCGGCCGAGCCGATGCCGGACATCCCTTACGTCAGCTTCGACAGCGAAGGCGTCATTCTCGTTTATGGCCGTGACGAGCGCGCCATCGAAGCGGGGAGCCTGCTCAAGGATCATCTCGATGTGACGGTGATGATCGCGCCGCCGGCCGCTCTCGCGCCGCCGCGTGTCAGCGATTTTCCGGTGGTGAAAGGCGCGATCCGATCCGCCAAAGGACATCTCGGCGCCTTCGAGGTTGTGGTCGATGGTTATGCCACAGCCGCCCCAAGCTCGCGCGGCACGCTCGATTTTCTGTCCGCGCGCGACGGGGCGGGGTCACGTTGCGACATCGTGCTCGATATTTCCGGCGGCGCGCCGCTGTTTCCGGCGCATGAGTTGCGCGAGGGTTATCTGCGCGCCGATCCAGGCGATCCTGCCGCGGTGCTGCGCCTCGTGCTGCGGGCGCGCGATCTCGTCGGTACTTTCGACAAGCCGCGCTATATCCAATTCACGGAAGACCTCTGCGCGCATTCGCGCTCGAAGATTGTCGGCTGCCGCCGCTGCCTCGATCTCTGCCCGACCGGCGCGATCACGCCCGCGGGCGATCATGTCGCCATCGATGCCAATATCTGCGCCGGCTGCGGTCAATGCGCTGCCGCCTGTCCGACTGGCGCTGCATCTTACGCGCTGCCGCCCTCCGATACGCTGATGCGCAAGCTCCGCGTATTGCTGACGGCCTACCGGGATGCCGGCGGCGCGCATCCGGTGCTGCTGCTGCACGACGAGGCACATGGCGCTGCGTTGATCGATGCCCTGGCGCGACATGGTGACGGGTTGCCTGCCAACGTGCTTCCGGTGGTCGTCAACGAGATCACGCAGATCGGGCTGGAAGCCGTCGCTGCCGCTTTCGCCTATGGTGCTTCGGCCATGCGCTTTCTGCTGCGCGGCCGCGCGCGTCATGACATGGCCGGGCTGATGAAGACCATCGCCCTTGCTGATCCCATCCTTGAAGGCCTTGGTTTCGGTATCGGACGCGTGACGACCATCGAGACCGACGATCCGGATTTCCTCGGCGAAACGCTTCGCGCTGCTGCGGTGCAAGAGCCCTCGCCGCGTCCGGCGAGCTTCACCGCGGTCGGTCCGAAGCGCGACGTCATGCGTCTGGCGTTGCGCGAGCTGCATCGCGCCGCGCCCGCGCCGGTCGATGTCATCGCGCTGCCGCAAGGCGCACCCTTCGGCAAGGTCGAACTGAATGTCGAGGGCTGCACGCTTTGCCTCTCCTGCGTCTCCGCCTGCCCAACCGGCGCGCTGCTCGACGATCCGGAACGGCCGATGCTGCGCTTTGCCGAGGACGCTTGCGTCCAATGCGGGCTATGCGCCACCACCTGCCCCGAAAAAGTCATCACGCTCATGCCGCAGCTCGACTTCCGCGCCGCCACCGCCTCGGCGCGGGTACTCAAGCAGGAGGAGCCATTCCACTGCATCCGTTGCGACAAGCCGTTCGGGGTAAAGAGCACGATCGAGCGCGTTGCCGCGAAACTCGAAGGCCGGCACTGGATGTTCAAGGGCCAGGCTCGGCGTCTTGACGTCATCAAGATGTGCGACAGTTGCCGCGTTGCCGCCGTCAGCGAAGAAGACTTCGATCCCTATGGCGCGCCCGCGCGCCCGGCCCCGCGTACGACCGAAGATTATTTGCGCGAGCGAGCGGCGCTGGCGGAGAAGTCTGACTAGAAGGGCCTGGATATCCACCACGACGGTATCGCAATGGCGGTCCCCCTCCCTCTTAACCTCAACGCCCCAGTCCTATGAACTGACCTACCGTTTGGGCGGCACTCTGCGCTTAGGCGGAGGTGGTGGCGGAGGAGGAGGCGGCGGAGGGGGCGGGTCGCACTCAAACTCGACTTCAGAATACAGGCTGTGAGACACAAAGCTCGCGGTCGTGTGACAGTAGGGTTGGTCCTTTTGCTCGAACCATTTTTTTGCAACCTGCTCCAACACAGGTTGCGGAACCATTGCCGTTCCTATCCCCATCGGCATACCGGCAGTGATGCCGGACGACCTCACTTGCTCGATGTCCGCGGCGATCATTATTTTCGGCTTCGTTTTATGCTGCCAAACATAATAGTTTAAGCCGCTGTCCAGAGTGACTTCGCCGTCTGGCGGGGCGCTTCCATATTCGTCATCCAGAGACGACACAGCGGCACAGCCGCTGACAGCCGCCGCCGCGATCAACACCAACCCAAACTTACGCATTACCCACCCCACCAGAACCCATCCTCTGGGAGCCTAACATAAGGTACATATGACGGGAACCTTCTCCGGCCGCCCGCACGCGGGACGCGCATGATTAAGGTTATCAGCGTGCGGGAGACGGGGCCCGGGGGGCATCGTCCCGGCTATCCGCGCCTTACGATGCCTGGACGTGGAAGACGGGGATGCCCGGCACAAGGCCGGGCATGACGAAAATACAGATCACTGTTTGCTTGTTGCTTTCTCCAGAAACTTCACCAGCGCGGCGCGGTCTTCCGGCGAGCCGATGCGCTGCTCCGGCATCTTGGTGCCGGGCGTGTAGGCCGCTGGGCCAAGTTCGAATAGCTTCGCCACCGTTTCCGGCGTCCACACGATGTCGAGCTGCTTCAACGCCTCGGAGAAATTGTAGCCAGGCAGCGTCGCGATTTTGCGCCCGAACACACCGGCGAGCGTCGGTCCGGCGCGATTGCCTTCATCCGGCGTCAATGTGTGACAAGCGATGCAAGCGCGAAACACTTCCGCACCTGGATCGCCGGCAAAGGCGGCGAGCGGGTCATCCGTCCCCGCGACAACGACCGAGCCGATCGGATCGCCAGTCGTCGCATCCCAACGTCGGATCATCCGGTCGGCGCCGCCGGTCAACAGCGTGCTGCTATCGGGCAGGAAGGCGACGGACCACACCGGTAGGCCGGGACCTACCAATGTGCGCGCGAGCTTGGGGCCGGCGCGTTCGATGATCGACACGGAACCGCGAATGCCAGCTGCCGCCACAAGCTTGCCGTCGCCGGATATCGCCAGCGAGATGATCGGCGTCGGTGCCGCCTCCACTTCACCACGCAACGCGCCCGACTGCGAGAAGAAATAGGTTTTGCCGTCGGCGCCCGCGGCGATAATCTCGCCCTCGGAGGTGACCACCACCGCATTCAGCGGCGTCGGCATGGTGATGATCGCGGGCGATCCGTCCGCAAGCGGCCAAATACGCAGCGTGGCATCGTAGCCGGCGCTGATGATCGACTTTCCGTCCGGACTAAAAGCAACGCCGTTGACATTCTGCTGATGGCCTTCGAGTACGCGTGGCGCGCCGCCCGCCAGCGGCCAAAGACGTATCGTGCTGTCCCAAGATGCCGACGCGAGTGTCGATCCATCGGGCGACAGCGCCAGCGCGACAACCGGCGCCTGATGCCCTTCCAACACGGTGGCGGGCTGTTGCTCGCCTGAGCGCCAGATGGCGACGCGGCCATCCTCGCCCGCGGTCGCCACGCTTCCGTCCTTGAGGATGGCCACCGCATTCACCGCTCCGTCGTGAAAGCGCAGCACCTGTTCGGCGGAATTGCGCGTCAGGGACCAGCGGATCGCCGAACTGTCGAAGCTTCCCGAAATCGCGGCACTGCCGTCCGGCGAGATGGCAAGCGCCCGCACCGGACCGCCATGGCCGCGCAATTGCGCGTTCGCTGCTCCGGCGCCGAGCAGCAGGACGGTAAGAGCGCAGAGCCGGAATAGACGCGGCATTGCCATCATCTCTCCACCGGATGCATTCCGAGCGCGCGAATGCGCTCTTTGGTTTGTTCATCATGCAGTGCCACGATGAAAGCCTGAACGGCGGGCCGCTCGCGGCGGCTGTCCAGCATCAGAAAATCATAGGACTCCGGCGACAGCGGCAAGAATGCGAGGCCGTAAAGCCGCGCCACCGACTCGATGGCGATACCCCAATCGGCGCGGCCCTGCGCAATGCTGGCCGCCGCCGCGTTATGTGACTTGGGCTGGTTGGCGTAACCTGGCGGCTTGGCCCCGGCCAGCAAACGGTCGATCAAAATGCGGGTGCCGGCGCCGGCATTGCGATTGACCATCAAACACGCAGGATCAGCCAACGCGTTCGTCACCGCCTGTTCCACGGTGCAGCCGGCGAAACGCTTGTCGCCCGGCCGGTGCAGCACGCCTTGCATCCTCTGCCAGCCGTGCATCAGCGACAGACCGTCGCCGGTGAGGTGTTCATTATACCGGCCGGTGCCGGGATCGAGCAGATGCACCGGCGCAAGATCGCATTCGCCGCGCCGGATTGCGGCAAGACCGCCCAGGCTGCCGACAGCAATCACGCGCGTCTTGATCCCTTGCCCCGCAAGACGGCCAAGCACCACGTCGAGCCCGACGCAGTGGCTGCCCATGAGCACCAGATCGGATAACTGCGTTTTGCTCCCGATCAGCGTCACCCGCGCCGTGCTGCCGGCGTCGAGCGCGGTGGCAAGCGCATCGACTTCGAGGAATCCATCGGCTTGCGAAAATGCCGTCACTGCGCCTGATCCTTTGGCGGTGGGGAAAGCCAGCGGGCCTTTCTCCCCGGCAACAACGGCAACGAGGACGAATTCCTTGCGTCCCAACTCTGACGTCACGCGGACCGGCACCTGGGCGTCCATGGTTTCCGCCGCCTCGGGCGGCAGACCGGCGCGGGCGCGGATCACCGGGGCCACAAAAGCATGAAAGGTAAAGATCGCCGAGGTCGGGAACCCTGGCAGTACCGCGATGGGCTTGCCCTCTACCACGGCGAGGCAAAGCGGCTTGCCGGGCTTAAGCGCCACGCCATGCACGAGAATCCCCGGTGCGCCAAGCTGCGACACCACCCGATGGGAAAGATCGCCCGCGCCTTTCGAGGTGCCGCCACTGACGACGACCATGTCGTAGTCCGCCAGCGCGCGGCGCAGCGCTTTCGTTAGCGCCGGCTCGTCGTCCGGAAAGGCTCCAAACGGGACCGCCTCACCGCCCGCCTCCACGATGGCGGCCGCAAGGATCGCTCCGTTGCTGTCATAGACTCCGGCAGGGCGTAGCTGATGCCCTAACTCAACAAGCTCGTCACCGGTCGACAGAACGGCAACTTTCGGTTTTCGCACAACCGGCACCTCGGCGAGGCCGCAGGCCGCGAGCATCCCGATCTCGCGCGAGACGATGCGCGTACCCCGCCGCAGCAGTGTCTCCCCGCGTGCGATGTCCGAGCCGGCATACGACACAAACTGCCCTGGCGAAACGGCGCGGCGGATCTCGATCGCCGGCGCATTCGCATCGTCGATGAGCTCGGTCTGCTCGATCATCACGACGGCGTCAGCGCCGCGCGGCAGCATACCGCCCGTCGCTATTGTTGATGCCGTTCCGGGCGCGACTTCGATGACAGGCATATGCCCGCAGGCAATGACCTCGCCATTGAGACGCAGGCGGCGCGGTGTCATTTCGCTTGCGCTGACAGTATCGGCAGCACGCAATGCAAAGCCATCCACGCCGGAACGGTCGAACGGCGGCGCGTCGACCGGCGCAGCAATGTCCGCCGCCAGCACGCGGCCAAGCGCGGATAGAAGCGGCACCGTCTCCGCTGCCAGCGGCAACAGATCGAGATGACGCTCGAAGCGTGCGCGCGCCTCCTCGGCGGAGACCACGTCCAAAAACTGCTCCTGCCGCGCCGCGCGGCGGATGGCGGCAAGGAGCTTTTCCCGATCGGGATTTTTCGCGTTGCCGTTCATGCCAACGGCCTCACCGCGACCCAAGCGCCTGCGGGGAAGCCTTCGCTTGCGGCGGGAACAAGGACCCATCCGTCGGCGCGCGCCAAAGCCGAGAACGGCAGATAGCCGCTTGCGAGTGGCTCAACTTTGCCGTTCTCACGCCGCATTGGCACGACCTCGGCCATGCCCACAGTCGAGGTGATCTTGCCGGAGAGCTCCACCATGAAGGGCATTTGCTCATCGCCGCGCGCCGTGAGCCGCCCAAGCCAGCGTCGTCCGATCACCAACCAAACCGCCAGGGCGGCATCGATCCGCCCCGGCAGCAGCAACACCGGCCGGGCGCCGGCGAAGCCGAAAGCCGCGGTCTCACCGGGGATGAGGCCGACGCCATGAAATTCCACACGCCCGGTTTTTGCCAAAGTGGACACGCTGATGTCGCTACTCCCGTTTCCCGTTCCGCCAAGAATGACAACGGCGTCGCTGCCTTCGTGATGCAAGGCCGCCTCGAGATGGTGGACGGATTGTTCGGTATCCTGATCGGAAATAGTCACTCCGCCATCGGCTTCGATACTCCTCGCGACCCAGCCATAGCAGGCGTCGAGCACGACATTGCCCGCGCCGCGCGCGCGAACAACACGAATGCGCGGCTCGCGGATGCTCACGCGCGAAATTCCTGCCCCCAGCAACACCGCCGCGTCGATGGAGCGCAAGCATTGGCCCACGCAACGCAATGGCTTCCCCGGTTCGGCGTCGGCGCCTTTTGGCAAAACGCCTTCTCCCGGCGCCGCAGACGCAACGGCTTCCGCGCTTTTGCCACGAAACACCACGGCGTCCATGACCGCCACAGCGTCAGCATCCGGCGGCAGGATATCGCCAGTCTCCACACGAACCGGCGGAAGAGAGAGCACGGCAGGGGTGTAGGACCCCGCGTCCGTTGTTTCTTCGGACTTGACGGCCCAGCCGTCCCGCAAGGCCAACGCCGCCGCAGGCCGCGCCTCGGGCGCAACGGCATCGGCGGCAAGAATGCGCCCGATGGCCTTGACCACGTCGGTCTCGCGCGGCTCCACCGGCCGTACCTGCGCATCGACCGCCGCCAGCGCATCGGCAAGCGGCATCAGCCGGGTGATCCGTTGGCCCTGTTGATACTCCGCAACCATCCCCGGTATGTGAGGGAAGCGCGGGAGCCCGGTCAAGCAAGGCAAAGGTCGCAACCGCCGGGCGGGCTTGACGAAAAGCCTGCCGGACTGTCCAGTCCGCCTCGCACAGGCAGGACGATGACGGAAAAGACGATCAATCTGCGCGGGCTTAAATGTCCCCTGCCGGCTTTGCGGACGAAAAAAGCCCTGTCCGGCCTGCCGGCGGACGATATCCTTATCGTCGAATGCACCGACCCGCTGGCCGCGATCGATATTCCCAACCTGCTGCGCCAGACCGGCGACGCGCTGGAGCATAGCGCGCGCGACGATGGCCTACTGACCTTTCGCATCCGAAAGCGCTGACGACGGCCAGTAGGAACAGAAAATGACATTGATCTTGTCCAATAAAGACGTCGAGAAGTTGCTGACGATGCGAGAATGCATCGACGTGCTGGAAGAGGCCTATGTGGAATTGGCGGAAGGGCGCGGCGTGTCGCGCACGCGCTCCGATTGCCTGACGCCGACTTCGCGCGCGGACGCACATTACAGTCTGAAGTCGATGGACGGCGTGATTCCGAAACTTGGCATCAGCGCCATCCGCCTCAGTTCCGACATCGTCACCATGCCGAAAATCGGCAACAATGCCCGCCGCGTCAAAATACCTGCGGCGCCCAACGATCGTTATGTCGGCTTGGTTCTGCTATTCTCGACCGAGAACGGAGAGCCGCTGGCGATCCTGCCGGATGGTGTCATACAGCGCATCCGCGTCGGCGCCGCCAATGGTCTCGGCATCAAATATTTGGCGCGCAAGGACGCGCAAAGCGTCGGCATTCTTGGCTCAGGCTGGCAAGCCGGCACGCAACTGATGGCTGCCTGCGCGGTGCGCAACATTAAAACCATTCGCTGCTTCAGCCCGCACCGCGACCGCCGCGAAGCCTTCGCCAAGGAGATGAGCAGCGTGTTGAATGTCGAAGTCATTGCGGTTGATCAGCCGGAAACTGCCATGTCCGGCGCCGACATCGCGATCTGCGCGAGCAATAGCCTCGACGCCATCTTCTTTGAGCCATGGGCCAGGCCGGGTATGTACTTAAGCTCGATCAAGAATCCCGAAATCGAAATGAAGGCGGTCAAGCGCGCCGACCGCGTCGTAATCCACACCCGCGATACCAAGCCTTTGATGGCGGTGAGCAAGGAGCTGCCCGAATCCGCGACCGCCTTTGAGGGCAAGCCCGAGCCGTCGGGCGAAAAGCTTGACATCACGAAATTTCCGACGCTGCCGGAAGTGATCGCGGGCCAAGCGAAGGGACGTCAGGGCGACGACGAAGTGACCTGCTTTCTCAACAATATGGGCCTCGGTTACCAGTTCGCCGCCGCCGGCTCGGTGGTCTATCGCAAGGCCAAGGAGCTTGGCGTCGGCCACGAATTGCCGACCGATTGGTTCACCGAGGACGTGCATCCGTAACGGGTGAACTCCCTCTCCCCGCCTGCGGGGAGAGGGTCGGGGTGAGGGGGAGTCTACGCGAACCCTATTCGTCGAGCCCCCACCCGCTCGCTTTGCTCGCGACCTCTCCCCGTACGCGGCGAGAGGTGAAAAGGTTCAACGCTCTATCCCCGCAGAAATAACCCCGCCAGCCGGTGGAATTCATCCGCGGCGTCCCATTGCACCAGATGCTTGCAGTTGGGGACGATATGCAGGTCGAGGCTTGGGAATTGTTGTTTCGCCAGCTCCGCGCGCTTTGCCGCTTGTCCCCGATCCTCGCGCCCGTAGATCAACAATAGCGGCTGACGGACCTCAGTGAGGCGCTGCCACAGCGGTTTCTTTACTGGGTCTTTGCTGTTCTTATTTTTCGCCGCCGAGGTGCGGTTGCGCGCCAGGAAAGCACGGTGGTTTTTACCGGTGCTCATGTTATGCCGCAGCGCCACCTCCGCATCGGTCGCAAGGACCTGATTATACAGGGTATTTTCGAGGGCAGCGCGCGCCTCCGCGAGCGTCGACTCGCTGTCAGCACCTTCCTCCCCTTCGACCGGACTCTTCTTTCCTGGTTTATCGGTGAGCGGCGGCAGCAAGCTTCCGGTCCCAAGCACCATCACCCGGCTCACCCGATCCGGGTGGGAGAGCGCGAGGTCGACGGCCATGGCGCCGGCTTGGGAATGTCCGACCAGAGACGCCTCGGTGAGGCTAAGCGCATCCATGAACTGGAGAATGAAAGCCGTACGGAAGCCAAGCCCCCAGTCTGGAGGATCGTCGGACAAACCAAACCCCGGCTGGTCGTAAGCAATCACATGGAGTCCGTGGCGCGCCAGCGGCCCAAGATTTCGCCGCCAGACGTCGGCGGAGGAGCCGAGCGACGCGCCGTGTAACAGGATGACCGAGGGTCCGTCCCCAGTCTCAAAGTACCGCGTCTTCAATCCGGCGACCGTGACGAACCTGTCTTCAACGTCCGATGTCACCGCCGCATCCATCCGCGCGCTCCCGCCCCTTACTCGGCTTTTTCCGTCGTGCCGCTAACCCTCATGGCTTCATTCGCCGCCTGGATCACATCCGCAGGCAAGGCAAAAGCTTCCCGCACAATCTTGGCAATTCTTTCGCCGCCGACTTCCTTGACCTCGATGTCACGTTTCTTTGCCTCGGCGATGAAAGCGGGATCCTGCATGGTCGCGTGGAAGGCGGCGCGCAGCACCGCGACACGGTCGGCCGGAACACCGGGCGGAGCCAAGATTGGCCGATCCATCTCTTGCGGCGTGAAGATCAGCTGCAGGACGTGTTTGGTTTTATCATCCTTGGCGTATTCCCCTACGGCCGCCGCGTTGGGAAATCTCGGATCGCGTTCGAGCGCGAACTGCACCGGCACGGTGATCTTATTTTGCGAAAACCATTCTGGCCGCGTCGAGTTGATCGCGGAGTAAAGTCCACCGCAGCGGCCCTTCACCTCACCGCGTTCCATGGCCAGGAAAACCTCGTTGCCGCCGCGGTAGCCGGAGACAATCTTGATCTTGGTGCCGAACAGCTTGTTGAGCATGAGCGGCAGCGTTTCCATCTCCGAACCGGCTCCGGCGCTGCCGACGACAAAATCCTTGTCGAATAAATCCTGCCAGGCCACGATATTATTGGTATGCCAGGCGACACAAATACCGACCGCCGAATCCAGACTACCGATCCAGTTCATCTCGCGCGAATCGAATTTCGCTCCGGCGACGCCGTAAAGCGGCGCCATCGGCACGCTGGCATGAACGAAGCCGATCGTGGTGCCGTCCTTCGGCGCCACTGAATAAAGATAATTCATGGCTTTGATGCCGCCGGCACCCGGCATGTATTGAACGACCATCTTCGGATTGCCGGGAATATGCCTGGGGAAATGGTTGGCAAACACATTGGCGTAGGTGGTATGGCCGCCGCCCTCGCCCGTGCTCATGATCAAATTGATCTGCTTGCCCTTGAAGAAATCCACCGCCTCGTCGGCATGCGCGAGTGCGGCGCTCAGGAGCAAGCCGAGAGCCGCGGTTGTTGCAAACACCGAATGCCGTGGTGACATGGCGATTCTCCCTCCCGAACTCGGTCTTTATTTTTCCGCTGCGGCGCTTGTCATCGATTCATTCGCTTCCTTGATGACTGCTGGAGGAAGCGCAAAGGCATCTTGAATGATCTTCGCGACCCTTTCACCGCTCACGTCTTCGATTTCCAATTGATGCTTGTTGGCTTCGGCGATGAAGGCCGGATCTTGCATAGTGGCATGAAACGCCGCGCGCAACGCGGTGACTCGATCTGCGGGTACCCCCGGCGGCGCCAGCACCGGGCGGTCCATCACCTGCGGGGCGAAAATCAGTTGCAGGATTTGCTTGGTCCGCTCATCCTTGGCGAATTCACCGACAGCGGGTACGTCGGGAAACCTCGGATCGCGCTCCAGGGCAAACTGAACCGGGATCGTCACCTTCTTTTCCGCAAACCAGTCCGGCCGGGTCGAATTGATCGCCGACACCAGCCCGCCGCAGCGGCCATTCACCTCGCCGCGCTCCATCGCCAGCAGGATTTCATTGCCGCCCCGATACCCGGAGATGATCTTGATCTTGGCACCAAACATCTTGTTGAGCATGGCGGGCAGGGTTTCCATCTGCGAACCGGCGCCGGACGTGCCGACAATATACGGCTTGTCGAAAAGATCCTGCCAGGTGTTGATCTGCGCGGTATGCCAGGCGACGCAGATGCCAAGGGCGCTGTTGATGCTGCCGATCCAGTTCATCTGCCGCGGATCGAACGTGGCTCCAGCGATGCCGTAGAGCGGCGCGAAGGGCACGCTGGAATGCACCAGGCCTATGGTGGTGCCGTCCTTCGGGGCCACGGTCATCAGATAGTTCATCGCCTTGATGCCGCCGCCGCCCGGCATGTGCTGGATGATGATCTTCGGCTTTCCAGGAATATGCTCGGCGAAATGCGCGGCAAAAGCGTTGGCGTAGGTGGAATAACCGCCGCCCGCATCGGTGCTTAAAACCCAGGAAATCTGCTTGCCCTTATAGAAATCGGCAACAGGCTCGGCGAAAGCCGCATTGCATGCAAAACCGAGGCCTAGGATTGCAGCCCCGATGCTGGCAGCACGCGGGCAACGCATAAGCACGTTCCTTTCCGATCAGTCGGCAAAAACATCGATGAGAACGCCATCGGAATCGGCCATCCAATGCTGGCCGAAGGGACAGCTGCGGCGGCACAGCTTTTCCAGCGCCGCGCCCTCCGGTCCAGTGCCGACCGGTGCCGGCCGCAGATGCGGATTGTCGTTGCCGATGCGCTCGACGTCGGCTTTCAGGGCTTCGACGCTTTCCACCTTGAAGCCGATGTGGTCCATGCCCGCGGTGATGATGCCGGTGCCGTCGTAATCGGTGATGTCCCAAGGCATGATGACCAGCGTTATGTGGCCGTCAGTCACATAATAGTTTGGATCGTCCTTGCTCTTGTGGGTATTGGCGGGCGCGAGTTCAAATACGTCGGTGTAGAATTCCGCCATCTCCGCCGGCCGTAGCGTGCGCATCGCCACATGATTGATGTGGCGCGGGTTGGTCTCACCGGTGTTCTCGACATAGACCTCCGTGCGGTTCTTCATATCCTTTTGCGAGATATCGAACACATTGCCATCCGGATCGTGGGTGGTGATCCCGGCAAATGGGCGGGTGGAGGGACGCTGCAGCCACTTCACGGTGGAATAATGCTTGCGCATCCGGTCGAAAACCGTCTCCACGTCCGCGATCTGGATGCCGAAATGGTCGAGACCGGCGACACGTCCGGCGCGGCGGGGATTGATATTGAGACCGACATAGCCGTCGCCGACCGTCACCGCCCGCGCCGGGCGTGACTTGGACGATGTCTTCATCCCGAAGATCGCCTCATAGAATTTCGCCAGCTGGGCATAATTTTCGCTGACAATGGCGACGTGATTGATCTTCGAGAACATGAGGACCTCCGTTACGGCAGCACCGGCCTAAGTTAGCATCGGATAGCCACTCCGATAAGGCCTTGCCTGACCGTACAGAAAATTGCGGTGCTTGGGCAGGTTCTGCGACGCGCATAACGGCGGAGGGTCCCAAGCCGCGCCAAGCCGTCATCCGGTTCGAAAGTCTCGGAGATTGGTAGCCGGGCGGCGCCGTCCATCGGCGCCATCTTCAGTGAGCAGAGGGCAGGATATTTATTGCCGGCATGGTGCGGCTATCACTGCGGACTACTTGGCGGAATCTGTTTGCAGCGCGAATATCAAGTGCTCTGTGCGGTTTCAGCTTCTTTTGGGACGACCGGGTCCAAAGAAATCGGCGCCAGTTCGGTCTCATAGCTGATGGTGTGCTGCACTTCGGGAGTTCCCACCCCGAGAGCCATCGGGCAACGCGCCCCGGGAATGACGCCGACGTCGAACAGCTCCTTGATAAAGCCTTGGAGGCGTATCCACTGGACGATGTCGCCGGTCCGCAAATCGACGATCTGGATCCCGCACCACGGCACGCCGCCGCGCGCTTTTATATTCTTTTCGAGCTCGAGATCCTTGAAGGTTCCATCGCGCGGGAGAGAGACGGTGGCGATGCCGTGACCGTTCCAGATGGAGAGGCCACGCAAGAACCCCGGACAAAAGGCAACATCTTCCCTTTTTCCGGTCGTCTCATCGACGCGCGCAATATAGCCGCGTCCGGAATCGAGAACCCAGAGATTGCCGTCCACAACGCGCGGCGAATGCGGCATCGATAACTCGTCGGTCACGATCCGGTCGGTTTCGATCTCGATGAGGACGCCGCCGACATGACGATTCTCGCGCCATCCGTTGACCAAATCGCTTTGGCTTACCGACGTTACGTATTTTGGCTTGCCGTCCACCATCGCGAAGCCGTTCAGATGGCAGCGATCTTCCGGCGCGAGTTTGCTGATGAACTTCGGCTTCCAGATCGGCTTGAAACTATGCGTCACGCTGAAGGTGGCGAGGCAGGAATAGCTCGTGTTGACGAAAATGAGCCGTCCGTGCTTGTCGACGTTGATCTCGTGAACGTCGAGGTCGCCGGTGATCTGAGCGTTGCGCGGAACAAATAGCCGGTCGAAGCTCTGGTTAGCGACTTCCGTACGCTTCAGAATATTTTCCAGCCGCCAAATGGATTCGATCGACGCCACATAGACGCGATCGGGCTGACTGAGCAGCCCCATGGCGCGGATAAAATTGCGCTGGTGAACCGATATTCTTCGGTCCGGCAGCACCCCGATCAGGAAAAGCTGGCCGGTCTGATACGACGTGAAGGCAAGACTGACATTGTTGATGATCAGCCAGTCGGCCAAGCCGCGCGAGCATTCGATATTGGTGGTGTTGGCTTGTATTTCGGCGGCCGGCTCGGCGGGGCGCGCCGCCGGCTCCTGAGCAGGCTTGTCGGTCGCGAGAGCGATCTCCGGCGCCGCCCCCGCCTCGGCTTGAACGACGACGTCGGCACCTTTCGCGGACCCAGCTTCACCGCCTGCTTTATCTGAACTCGTAGCGATATCCTCGTCCACGGTCGCAACAACCTCTCGCGTGGTTGGGGTTAACGAAAGAGGCGAGATCGTATTTATCGACCTCGCCTCTGTTTTATCTCGGCGTTGGCACTATCCCGTTAGCAGGCTCGTTTTCGTTTGCCTGCTAGGCAAGTGCCCCGAACACGCGCGCTTTTAGCGCATACCCGGTCTTAGTGTCTACCACTGATAGCGGAAGCCACCCTTCGCCGATCCACCCCGATAGCTGTTCCCGAAGCGGGCATCGCCCTTGAGGAAGCCCGACCAGTGCGTGCCGAGCTCGAACATGTTCAGGGCTAGGCCGACTTCGCCGTAGGTCTTGGTGACACCTGCGTCGGGGAGATCGACAACGAAGCCGCCACTTGTCAGCGTCGTCGTGTTGTCGCCCCTGAAGTTGTTCCAGACGCTGAGCGTCAAGCTCGGCTCCATCCGGACCGACCCGCTGACGAAGGTGGTGCCGAAACGGGCTCCCAATCGTCCGCGGACCGAGTCGCCGCCGAGCGCGACGGTTGTGCCGGGTATCGCCATATCCTGGAACACGGCCTTGACGTATTCGAGCGAAGCCAGCGGCTCGGCGAACCAGCCTCCCTGCATCGGGAAGCGGTAGCCGAAGTCGAAGTGACCGCCGAAGGTGGCGACATTCGACTTGGTGTTGAGCAACGGCGCGC
>JAXDOS010000015.1:0-43495 GCA_034668785.1 Alphaproteobacteria bacterium | reverse complement strand
GGCCTGCCGGTATTCCGGCATGGGGATGCCGCCAACGAGGTGAAGAAGCTGCTCGCCTCCGTCGCGCTGTTTCCGGAGCGCGCGCATCTCGTCGGCGCCTATTCGCTTGGCAAGGCCCAGCGCGTGATCGCGCTGCTGCGGCAGGCCGGCTATGACGCGCCGGTCTACCTGCATGGCGCGATGGAGAAGATCACGCAGTACTATCAGAGCCGCGGCATCGACCTGGGCGAGCTTCGCCAAGTGCGCGGCACCGCCAAGGCGGAGCTTGCCGGCGCCATCGCGCTTTGCCCGCCTTCGTCACTGCAGGATGTCTGGACGCGGCGCTTTCCCGATCCGGTGCCGTGCTTTGCCTCCGGCTGGATGCGGGTGCGGGCGCGCGCCCGCCAGGGCGGCATCGAGCTGCCGCTGGTGATTTCCGATCACGCCGATTGGGACGGGCTCACCGCCACCATCGCCGCCACCGGCGCTTCGGAAGTTTGGGTGACGCATGGGCAGGAAGACGCGCTGGTACATTGGTGCCAGACGCAGGGCTTGAAAGCGCGCCCGCTCGATATTGTTGGGTATGGGGATGAGGAAGACACAAGCGGCCAAGTTCACGAGGCTGAAGCCCCATGAACCGCTTCGCCGAATTGCTCGACCGCTTGTCCTACGAACCCGGCCGCAACAATAAATTACGCCTGATGACGGACTATTTCCGCACCACGCCTGACCCCGAGCGCGGCTACGCGCTGGCTGCGCTGGCCGGAGCGCTGTCGTTCAAGCATGCCAAGCCCGGCATCATCCGCACGCTGATCGCGGAGCGCACCGACCCCGTGCTGTTCGGCCTTTCACATGATTACGTCGGCGACCTGTCCGAAACCATCGCGCTGATGTGGCCGGTTGATCCGGGCCGTCGCCCCAACGCGACCCCTTCCTTGTCCGACGTGGTCGAGACGCTTTCCACGCTGGGCAAAGCGCAACTCCCCGCGCAGCTTGCACGCTGGCTCGATGCGCTCGACGAAACCGGCCGTTGGGCGTTGCTGAAGCTGATCACCGGCGGGTTGCGGATTGGCGTCACCGCGCGGCTTGCGAAAACCGCAGCGGCGGCGCTGGGGGAGAAGGACCCGCATGACATCGAGCTGATCTGGCCGGGCCTTGTGCCGCCCTATCTCGATCTATTTGCCTGGCTGGAAGGCCGCGCCGAAAAACCGGTTTCCAGCGATCCCGCCCCATTCCGCCCCGCCATGCTCGCGCACGCGCTGGAAGAAACGGACTTTCCAAAGCTCGATCCCGCCGACTTCATGGCGGAATGGAAATGGGATGGCACCCGCGTCCAAGCGGTCGCGGGTACGGACGAAAACGGAGAAAGGGTAACGCGGCTTTATTCTCGTACCGGGGAGGATATTTCCAAAAGTTTTCCGGACCTCGCCGAGGCATTGCATCTCGACGGCGCCATTGACGGCGAGTTATTGGTGATGCGCGAAGGTCGCGTGCAGTCCTTCAACGAATTGCAGCAACGGCTCAACCGCAAAACCATCACGCCGAAACTGATGGCGGAATTCCCGGCGCATCTACGCGCTTATGATTTATTGTTCGACGGGCCGGAGGATTTGCGCGAGCGGCCCTTTGCCGAGAGGCGGTCGCGACTTGAAAGCTTCATCGCGCGGTTGAACGATCCGCGTGTCGACTTGTCCCCGCTCGTTCCTTTCTCCACTTGGGAGGAATTGGCGGCGGCCCGCGCCGACTCTGCTTCCGCCGGTGCTGGGGACGACGCGGCCGCGGTCGAGGGCATTATGCTCAAGCGCCGCGACGCGCCTTATCTTCCCGGCCGTCCAAAGGGACAATGGTGGAAGTGGAAGCGCGATCCTCTCATCATCGACGCGGTGCTGATGTATGCGCAGCGCGGCCACGGCAAGCGCTCGTCCTATTATTCGGATTATACGTTTGGCGCCTGGACCACCGAGGACGGCGAAGAGACCCTTGTTCCGGTCGGCAAGGCCTATTTCGGTTTCACCGACGAGGAATTGTTGCAAATCGACCGCTTCGTGCGCCGTAACACCGTTGAGCGTTTCGGTCCCGTTCGCGAAGTCGTGCACGAACGCGACAAAGGGCTGGTGCTGGAAGTGGCCTTCGAGGGATTACAGCGCTCGACGCGGCACCGCTCTGGCGTTGCGATGCGTTTTCCCCGCATCAATCGGCTACGCTGGGACAAGCCGCCGGGCGAAGCCGATCGGTTGGAGACTTTGGAAAAGATGCTGACGAAGATCGAGGCGGGACGTAGTACGTAACGTCACAATCAGGATTGCAGCTCAGTCGTCATGCCCGCGCTTGTCGCGGGCATCCACGTCTTCTTTCTTCGAGCAAGGCGTGGATAGCCGGGACATAAGGCTTCGCGTAGACGCCGTCTTCGACGGCTATGCCCGGCCATGACAGGTAAGGGATACTAGCCCAAAAACTTCGCGCAGGTTTTCAGATCACCAACAAAGCGGCGATACTCCATCTCCTTCGTTGCCTTATCCGGCATCCGCAACAAGGCAGAGGGATGGATCGTCACCAAGGCTTGGATTCCATCGGGAAGGGATAGGACTTCGCCGCGCACCTTGGAAATGGTGATGGGTCGGCCGAACAAACTGCGCGCCGCCGTCGCGCCCAGCGCGGCGATGAGTTTTGGCTTGACGATGGCGCGTTCGAAATCATTCCACCATTTGCAACGGTCGATCTCATAGGCGTTCGGCTTTTTGTGCAGGCGCCGCTTGCCGCGTTGTTCGAACTTGAAATGCTTAACCGCATTGGTGACGAAGACGGTCTTGCGATCAATCCCGGCTTCTTCGATCGCCTGATTGAGAATGCGGCCAGCGGGCCCGACAAAAGGCCGGCCTTCGAGGTCTTCCTTGTCGCCCGGCTGCTCGCCCACCACCATGAAACGCGCACGCGCCGGTCCTTCGCCTGGCACCACCTGGGTGGCGAATTGGTAGAGCGGGCAGCGGGTGCAGCTGGCTTCGGCCGCGCGGAGCGCTGCGAGCGAGCGGATGGGAACGATGTGGGTTTCCATGTTGCACCAATGAGGCGCAGAGGCGGGAGTTCCGGTGTGGGCAGCATTCAAGCCCTAGAGGAAAGCTGTCGTTCCTTATCGCTTTGATCCTGCAGAGATTTTGGAATGTCTTGACTCTATAAGAACAAAACAGGAACATATCCTGACTATGAACCCCAATCCTATGCAAGCTCTCCGCCGCGCGGTGGCGGAGATCGAAGGAAGCCAACCGTCTCTGGACGAGGGTGGGCGCTCGCTTCCGCTTGGTCTCGGTGAGCTCGATGCGGCACTTGGCGGCGGCTTTGCCCTCGGCGCCGTGCACGAGTTGGCGCCTTCGGCCTTATGGCATCTCGGCGCCACCACGGGTTTCGCGCTGGCGCTCGCTGCCCGCGCGGACGCGGGAAGCAAAAACACTTTGTGGATCCAGCCTGATTTCGCCGGCCATGAAGCCGGCCAGCTCTATGGCCCCGGTCTCGCAATGTTTGGTCTTTCCCTTGAAAGACTTCTGGTCCTGCGTGTAACGCGGCCCACCGAGGCGCTCTGGGCCATGGAGGAAGCGCTGAAATGCCGTGCGCTCGTCACCGTCATCGCCGAGCTTACGGAAGCAGGCGCTGCCGCCGACCTTACGGCTACGCGGCGGCTGACGCTGGCCGCGCGCGATGGCGGCGCGCTCGGCCTGTTGCTGCGCCATCGCCCGTTGCCCGAACCGAGCGCGGCAGCGACTCGCTGGGAAATTTCCGCGGCACCGAGCGAGCCCGATGCGTTTGGCGGGTTGGGACGCACCGCTTTCACTCTCTCGCTCCGCAAGAACCGGCGCGGATCAACCGGCCGGTGGACCGTCACATGGGATCATCATGAACGCACTTTCTCGCCGCTATCTCTCGGTGTGGCTCAAGCGGCTGCCGACCGACCGGATCGCGCGCCGCTCGTCCACAGCGGATGAGGCGCCGCTGGTCGTCGTCGCGTCCGTCAAAGGCGCGTTGCGGATCGCGGCGCTCAACAACGCCGCCGCGCGGCTGCGGCTGAAGATCGGCCTCGGGCTAGCCGACGCCCGCGCGATGTATCCGGCATTGGCGGCGCAGGATGCCGACCCGGAGGCGGACCAGGCCTTGCTCGAAGCCGTCGCCGATTGGTGCGATCACTATACGCCGCTGGTCGGTCTCGATGCGCCGGACGGCCTTTTCCTCGACATCACCGGCTGCGCGCATCTGTTCGGCGGTGAAGCGGCGCTGTGCCGGAATATGATCGAGCGACTCGCTCGCCAGGGATTGCAATCTCGCGTAGCGGTCGCCGATACGGTGGGCTGCGCCTGGGCGGTCGCGCGGTATGGCTTATCCCTCCCCCAAAGGGCGAGGGTGGGCGGCGAAGCCGGCCGGGCGGGGATGAACAGCATTATTCCCGTCGGCGGAATGCGCGACGCCTTATCCGCGCTGCCGCTCGCGGCGTTGCGGATTTCTTCCGAGCTTGTCGCCGCGCTGGCGCAGGCGGGGCTGAGAAGCATCGCCGATGTGCTCGATCGCCCGCGCGCGCCGCTGGCCGCCCGCTATGGCCAGGATTTCGTCCGCCGCATCGATCAGGCGCTCGGACGCGAGGATGAGCCGATCACCCCGCGATTGCCGTTGCCTGCCGCCATGGCGGAGCGGCGCTTTCCCGATCCGATCGGGCTCGAGGCCGATGTGCTTGGCACCATTGAGCATTTGGCCGGCGAACTCGGTCGTCTGCTGGAGCGGCGCGGCGAGGGCGCCCGGCTTTTGCAGGTCGCGCTGTTTCGCACCGACGGCAAGGTGCACCGGCTCGAAGTCGGCACCGCGGCCCCGCTGCGCGATCCTGAGCGCATAAAGCGGCTATTCGCCGAGCGGCTTGCGGTCTTGGGCGATGCCTGCGATCCCGGATTCGGCTTCGACACGGTGCGACTTTCGGCGTTCATGACCGAGGGTCATGTTCCGGCGCAGACCGGCTTGCATGGCACCAATCACGCCGCGGATTTAGCGCATCTCATCGACCGGCTGGGCGTGCGTTTCGGATTGCATCGTGTCTGCCGTTTGGTAACGCAGAATACGCACATCCCCGAATTCGCCGTCGCCGCCATTCCCGCGCATGTGCTGAATCGTCACCCTGAGGTGCGAGCGGCTGAAAGCCGCGGGCCTCGAAGGGCGCCGACGTCATCCTCCGAAGCCCGGCTTCGCCGGGCACCTCAGGATGGCGATCAAATGGACTCCCTTTCTCCGTTGCGTCCCCTTCGCCTGTTCGCGCGGCCGGAGCCCGTCGAAGCGATAGCCGAAGTGCCGGACGGCCCACCCGTGCGTTTTCGCTGGCGACGCGGGTTGCATCAAGTTGCAACTGTGGAAGGGCCGGAGCGCATCGCCATGGAATGGTGGCGTGACGATCGCGGCAATAAGCTCACCCGCGATTATTTCCGCGTCGAGAGCAAGGAAGGTGCGCGGGTCTGGCTTTATCGCGAGGGACTTTACGGCCGCGAGATCGCCCACCCGCGCTGGTTCCTGCACGGCTTGTTTGCGTGAGGTTGTCTCATGTCCGCTTATGCCGAGTTGGCTGTCACTACCAATTTTTCCTTTCTGCGCGGCGCATCAAGATCTGAAGAGTTGGTATTGCAAGCGAAGGAGCTTGGTCTCGTTGGCCTTGGCATCGCAGATCGAAATTCAGTTGCTGGGGTAGTCCGTGCTCACTCGATGGCGAAGGTCATCGGTTTCAAGATCGCGGTGGGCGCGCGACTTGTCTTCAGCGATGGCTGTCCGGACATTCTTGCTTATCCCGCAGATCGTAGCGGCTGGGGTCGTCTGACCCGTTTGCTCACCATCGGAAAGGATCGTGCGGAGAAGGGCGATTGCATCCTTGGTCTTGCGGATTTGCTGGACGATGCCAAAGAGCTCAACTTCATTGTCATGCCACCGCGCCGGATCAAGCCCGATGCGCTGCTCAATCTATTGACTCGCCTTAAGGAGGCTTCTTCCCGCCGATCCGTATGGCTCGCCGCCAGCCTGCTTTATCGTGGCGATGATCGTCGCCGATTGGCGAAACTAAAGGACGTGGCTAATAGCGCGCTGGTTCCACTGATCGCCGTGAACGACGTGCTGTATCATGAGCCACAACGCCGGGTTCTCCAGGATGTTGTCACCTGCATTCGTGAACATCTGACTTTGGAGCAGGCGGGCCGTGCTTTGGAAGCGAATGCCGAACGCCATTTGAAGTCCCCTGGAGAAATGGCGCGGCTTTTTCGCGAGATACCGCAGGCCATTGGTCAGACGACGCGCTTTTTAAAGCGGTGCCGGTTCTCATTGGACGAACTGGAGCCGCGCTATCCCAGCGAATTTCGTCAGGGTTATGCCACCGCGCATGAGGCGCTTGTCGCCCTGACGGAAGAGGGCGCGCGAAAGAAATATCCAGAAGGGTTGTCTTCGGAACACCGTGAAACCTTGAACAAGGAGTTTTCCGTCATTCAAGAATTGGATTGTGCGGCTTATTTCTTGACGGTCTACGACATCGTCCATTTCGCCAAATCGAAAGGGATTCTCTGCCAAGGCCGCGGTTCGGCCGCCAATTCTCTCGTCTGTTATTGCCTGGGCATCACCGCCGTAAGCCCGGAGCGGGCGGGCCTTCTGTTTGAGCGCTTCATGTCGGTCGAGCGCAGGGAGCCCCCGGATATCGACGTCGATTTCGAGCATGAAAGGCGCGAAGAGGTCATCCAGCACATTTACAGCCATTATAAGCGCCGGCATGCCGGCATGACGGCAACGGTGATCAGCTATCGAAGCCGTAGCGCGATCCGCGATGTCGGCAAGGTTTTCGGCTTATCCAAGGATACGCTCGACATTCTCACTTCCTCCATCTGGGGTTCGTCCACGGAAGGCGTGCCGGGGGATCGGGCGATGCGTGCGGGACTTGATCCTTCCGATCTGCGGCTGGAACAGGTTCTCGCACTGTCTGAGGAGTTGCTGGAGTTCCCCCGGCATCTTTCGCAGCATGTTGGCGGCTTCGTGATATCGGAAGCGCGTCTCGATGAAATCGTCCCGATTGAAAATGCCGCGATGAAGGACCGGACCGTCATCGAATGGGATAAGGATGACCTCGACACCTTGAATATCCTGAAGGTCGATGTTCTCGGGCTCGGCATGTTGTCTTGCTTGCGGCGGGGACTCGATCTTCTCAAGAAATACTATGGTGTGGAGCGCACGCTAGAAAACATCCCCGAAGATGAGCCGGCGGTTTATCGCATGCTGTCCCGCGCCGATTCCATCGGGGTGTTTCAGGTGGAAAGCCGCGCGCAGATGTCGATGTTGCCGCGTCTGAAGCCGGAGAAGTTTTACGACTTGGTGATCGAGGTCGCGATCGTGCGGCCAGGCCCAATCCAAGGCGACATGGTGCATCCTTATTTGCGCCGGAAGGAAGGATTGGAAAAAGTTGATTATCCTGCCCCCGACCCGAAATACGGACACAAAGATGAATTGAAGAAGGTTCTCGAGCGGACGTTAGGCGTTCCCTTGTTCCAAGAGCAAGCCATGCAAATTGCCATTGCCTGTGCCGGCTTCACGGCCGTCGAGGCCAGCAAGTTGCGCCGCTCCATGGCGACGTTCAAGCGCACCGGAGAGGTCAAGCATTTTAAGAAGCGTTTTATCGAAGGAATGTGCGAGCGAGGCTATCCGAAAAAATTCGTTGAGAATTGCTTCAAACAGATCGAGGGTTTTGGCGAATATGGCTTTCCCGAGAGCCATGCGGCGAGCTTTGCGCTCCTCGTTTACTCTTCCGCTTGGATCAAATGTCATTACCCGGACGTTTTCGTCGCCGCCATGCTCAACAGCCAGCCCATGGGCTTCTACGCGCCTGCCCAGCTTGTGCGCGACGCGCAGGAACACGGCGTTGAGGTTCGTCCAGTGGATGTAAATCTGTCGAACTGGGATTGCACACTGGAAGCTGCTTCCTCGGCGCGCGAGCACATCCATCCTCGGCATATCTCCATGCGGGATGACATCCAGACTGCTTATGCCCTTCGCCTCGGCTTTCGCCAGATTAACGGCTTCTCAGAGGAGTGGGGGGAGAAGATCGAAAGCCTGCGCGGCGCGGGATTTGATTCCGTGCGCGATCTTTGGCTGCGCACCGGCTTGCCGCCGAAAGCATTGGAGAGACTCGCGCATGCCGATGCCTTCAATTCGCTGGGCTTGAACCGCCGCGATGCGCTATGGGTGATCAAAGCGCTCCGCCGGGCGGGAGATAAGGACGATCTACCGCTGTTCGCGCGCGTCACGATGCCGGCGCTTGAGTCCGACGCTTATCTGCCTTCGATGCCTCCGGGCCAGCAAGTGGTCGAGGACTATCGCCATCTATCTTTGTCGCTGAAGGCGCATCCGGTGTCCTTCCTGCGTGCCGACCTCGACGCGCGCGGCATCGTGCGGCATGAACTGCTGCCCGATCTTCCTTCCGGAAAGAGAGTCACCATCGCGGGCTTGGTGCTGGTGCGCCAGCGGCCGGGCACCGGTAATGCCATCTTCATGACTCTGGAAGACGAAACCGCAGTCGCCAACACGATCCTATGGCCGCGGACATTCGAAAAATATCGTCCGGTCATCATGGGCGCGAGGCTCGTCAGCGTCACAGGGATTCTTCAGAACGAGAAGGGTGTGATTCACATCGTAGCCGGCCACTTCGATGATCTAACGCCTTTGCTCCGCCAACTGTCAGAGGATTCATCGATCCGCGAGGTGATGAACCCAAAGCCAGAACCTGCGCTGACCAATCAGCTTGCGTCTGTCGCCAATATCCAAGCGGTGATGCCGAAAGGAAGAAATTTCCATTGAGCTTGGTAGCTGTGCAGTTTCTGATTGCCTAGGCTTCGGCGGTCTTACTTACGCGCCGGCGCCTCTGGAATCCCCAGCGCTTCTCGCACAGCTTCGGTGCCCTTCTCGTGCACCCTTATCCTTGTCTCTAACTCGTGCAATTGGCTTTCGATCTCCGGCGGCAGCGTCGGATCTCCTAGGTAGGCCGGCTTCTCCGCCACCTCGTTATAGGCCGCGCGCAGCCTTTGCCCGAGATGCTCCTGGATCGGCTTGTCCAAGCCGGGTTTGGGCGCCTCCGTGCCGCTGGCCTCGTTTGCCGGTTTATCGGACATGGTCTCAGATCCTATCTGACCGATAACAACGTATTCGCAGCGGCATGGTTGCAGCGATTCGCTGCTGCGGTCGGCCGACGCCGGGTTACATCTTTCGGGATATGACCATGACGATGAGGCCAATCACCGCCAGCCCGATGCCGTAATAGGCCCAGGTCATCTGCCGGATCATGAAGCTGCTGGCAGGATAGGGAAAATAGCCCGTGCCTTGCCCGATCCAGACAAGACCGAGCAGCAGGCACAAAATGCCGACGATCAACAGAACGCTTCTCATGATCATACCGCTCGAGCTGTGGGAATCGGAGATCCATACTTAGCGCAAAGCTGCTTCCAGCGTTCGACACGCTTCTTCTGACGCTCCACCACCGCTTCCGGAATGTCGAGGAAGGGTGGACGCAACGGTCCGGGGTCCACATAGCCTGCCAGTTTGGTTGCGATCTTGGACGCAGTCTCGCGCCAGGATAGGTCGACCGGCGCGCCTGCAGGTGGAAGCAGGTCCAGCGTGATCGCCTCGGCCATTTCGCGATCACCGCGCGCCACAGCATCGCGCAGCGCAAGCTGCGGCCAGGGCCCCATCCAGGCATCGATCGACCAGAAACCCGCCGCGCCCAGATCGGCGAGAGCGAAATACTGCGTCTGCATCACGAAGATGCTCATCTTGCCGCGCACGATCTTTTGCAATTTCAAAAATTCCGGCAGGTCGCGGTGGCTATCTTTCATGCCGATCACCGCCGGATTTTTGGTGATCTCGATGAAAGCCTCAACCGGGATCTTGATATTATGCAGCGTTGGGTTGTGATAGATCATGATGTTCAGCTTCGGGAACATCTCGCCGATCTCGCGGAAGAAACGCACCGCGTTGTCCACCGTCGACGGGAAATAAAACGGTACGCCGACCAGCACGCCGTCGGCGCCCGATTTCTCCACGACATGCATCTTCTGCACCACCTCGCGGCTGTTCAGCGAGGTAACGCCAACGAAGACCGGCGCGCGTTTTTTCGCCGCAGCCACCGTCTCATGCGCGAGCACGCTGAATTCGTCCGGCAGCAGCGTGTGGAATTCGCCGAAGCTTCCGGCGGCGGCGATGACATTGGCGCCGTCGCGGATCATGCGGTCGAGGCCCTTGTGTAGCTTGGCGACATCCACGGTGGACGTCGCCTGAATGTCCGCGGCATTGTCGGTGGCGAAGGCCGGCATCATCGCCATCAGCCCGCCGATATCTTTTGCGCTCAGCATCGTCTTGATCTCCGGGTTCGGTACTATCCTGGCAGCGCCGCTCGCTTATGTCATCAGGCTTTGAGGAATTTCAGTTTACTGGCCCATTTACGTTCGATTTCCGCTGCGTAGTCAGAATCGATGGAATTCACCTTCGGGAACGCATCCTTCCAGTGCCATGGCCGTACGGCGTAAATGATGATGCGGCTGTTGGTGACATCGCCATTCTCGCGCCGCTCCGGCGGCAGCATCGGGTCGATATAACCGGTCCACAGGCCGTCAATAATATCGGTCTGCGTCCGCGGGTCCCAGCGGGTGCCGACCGCCCACATCACCTCTGCCGGATTGGTGATGTCGATATCATCATCGACGATAATGATAATGCGGCCGAGATAGGCGCTGGAGCCGCATCCCGCCGCCACCATTCCGGCCATCTTGGCGTGACCGGGATGCTGCTGCTGGATTGCGATCACATTGATGAAGCGGGGCCCGCCGCCGGGCATTTTCCAGACGCCTTTGACGGCCGGTACGCCTGCCGCTTCCAATTCATCCCACAGTGAAGCGGCGCGAAACAAAGCAGACCCGGCGGTGCCGAAATAAGTGCCGGGATAGGTCGGCTTCGCCGGTGGAGCGCCGACGATGATCGGATCGTCGCGGTGATAGATCGCCTTCACCTGTAGCACCGGCTCCGGCCCCGTCGAAGTGTAATAACCGGGCCATTCACCGAACGGTCCCTCCTGCATCGACACCTCTTCCGGCGGCGGCATGAAACCTTCGAACACCAACTCCGCGTCGGCAGGGAAGGGCAGGCCGGTCACGCGGCCCTTCACCAATTCTATCGCGCGGCCGAGCCGTCCGCCGGCTGCAGCGAATTCCGCCACTCCTTCGGGCGGCGTAGAGGCCGCAGCCGCGCCGAGGACAGGCGCTTGGCCGACGCTCACCACCATTGGGCAGTGCTCGCCGCGCTGCCAATATTTCTTGCGGATGGTGTCGCCGTGCTTGCCCGGTTCGATGAAGATGCTGAGCGTCTTCGCATCCTGCACTTGCACGCGATAGGTGCCTGCGTTTACCCAATCGCTGTCTGGGTCCTTGGTAATCACCATGCATTCGGTGCCGATATAATTACCGCCATCGCCGGCATTCCATTTCGGTGCCGGAAAGGCGAGCACATTCACCTGGTCCTCGGTCAGAACGTTTTCCAGCACCGGACCCGATGCCACGCTCTCCGGGGGGATCGGCTCTAATGTTTTGCGGCGATGTTTGCGATAGGCCTGGACCAGTTCCAGTCCATATCCGTTGTTGAGCACCTTGGAAGAGCGGACGTTCATCGCCACGCGGTAGTCGTCGGGATATCCCTTGATCTTGCGGAACAGCAGGATTGGCGGGATCGGCTTGCGCAGGCTCAGCGCGTAGAGCGCGCCCATCTCCAGATGCGGATCGGCGCCTTCGATGATCTCAAGTTCGCCCATCTCTTCGGCGAATGCGAGGCACTTCCGCAGATCGCCCAGCGCGGCATTCCGCCTTGCCCCTTCGTTGGACTCCCGCATCGATTATGCTCGCGCCCTGTTTGGTGTTGCCTGCATGGGCTGCGGCACACCGTACATTAATGTGCGCCACAGCCATTCGACCGGCCCATACCAATAACGCCGCAGCCACCAAGTGCTGAACGCGACTTGCACTGCGTAGACAACAATCCCGATGGCGAGCGCGGCGGTGACGCCAAGCCGGCCAAAAAGCCCAAGCCCATAGCTGTAGAAGATCCAACCGAAGACGACCGATTGCGCGAGGTAGTTGGTGAAAGCCATGCGCCCGATCGGCGCGGCCCAGCCTAGCAAGTGCTGCCCGCTCGGAAGGTTCACCAGGGCAATAACGGCCGCGCCGTAGCCGAGCGCCAGTAAGACTGGGGCTAAGTCGGATAAGACTCGGCTATCGCCAGCGAGGGTCGATACGGCGCCAGTGACGATTCCCAGCGCTGCCACGCCGAACAGCATAAATTTGTGCGCCGATGCGCGACGTAAGATTCCCGTGCGCCACGCGAACGCGCCAAAAAGAAATAGCGCGACGGTGCGTGGGAAGATGAAGATATGCAGGGGAAGGATCGCCGACACCTCCCGGATTCGAAACGCGAGTATCTCGGAGAAGCGACCGCTTCCATAAACCTCCCGCGCTTCGGCGATATGCTGCGTGATCCATCCAGCATCGGGAAAGGGTACGACGGGCGGCAGCAATGGCATGGCCAGGTAAAGCGCCAGGAACACGATGCTGCCCGCGGCCAACAGCCAGCGGGGCCCGAACAAGAATGGCAGCGCGACGAACCCTGCCAAGGCGTACTCCGTCAGGATGTCGCCGTTCCAGATCAGAAACAGGTGTATGACGCCGATCGCCAGCAGCACAATGAGCCTGCGCACGAGCAGCAGCGTTCGGCGCGGATTGCTCGCCAGCCGCTCGAACTGAATGGCAAGTCCGATGCCGAACAGCAGCGAGAACAAAGCAAAGGCTTTCAAATCGACAGCCAGCATCAGGAAATCTTCCACCGCACGGTCAAGCGCGGACATCCCGCTGCCGTTGGCCAGGAATTGTTGGAAGATGGAGACGCGAAATTCCGTGACCACATTGATTGCGAGGACGCCGAATAGCGCGAGGCCCCGAAGCACGTCGATGGCATCGATCCGATCCAATGGACGTATAGGACCGGACGGTGGCCTCGGCCCGCCGCCCTGCGTGAGCGAGTCTGCGCCGCCCCTAATCAAGATACTTTCCTAGCTTTCCTTGAAGTCAGGGGATGCCTCAGTTTGCTGCAAATCCGAGGCGAGATATTCCTGGATCGGGATGTTGATGAAAGCGGCCCAGACCGAAGGCTTGTCGTCGAGGTTGAAATGCTGGTGTTCGACGCCTCCCGGCTTCATCGGCAGCAGGACAAGATCGCCCTTTTCCCAATCCCATCGCTCGCCATCGACGATAGAATAACCCTTGCCTTCGAGAACATAGATGAGAAGACCACCCTGGTGCCGGTGCTTTCCCGAGCGCGTCTTTATCTCATGGGTGAACACCCGCCATTGCTGCAGCGGCGTCTCCTTGAAGGTCACCGGATCAAGATAGAAGCGCAGCTTACCCTGCCTCGATTGGAACACCTCCCGATCCGCTGACCGAACGACCACGGGGCCGGTGAGATTACGCTCAGCCAGCTCCTTACGCTGGCGCAAAACGCGCTCGTAGGGATTTTCCTTCAGCGGCGGCCGTTCCCGCTCTCTGGTCCGTTCATTTTCAGCCATTTTTCCCCACGCCCTCTTTATTGTTGCTGTCTGCTTGAAGCGCCGCGAGCACATCGTCAACGGTTGGAGTCGCGACCCGCGTAAAGCCGGTGCGCTTGATCGCAATCCGCTTGGCTTCGTCGCAAAGCTGCCGCAGCCTTGCGCCGGAAAATCCATCGGTCAGCGGCGCCACCTTTCCGACGATGGTTTCAAGCTCCTTACCGCCATCGATATTCGGTGTCCGCAGGCAGATGCGCAGGATCGCGCTTCGTGCATCGGCATCGGGCAGGCTGACCGCGATGTGCACGCCGAAGCGACCGGGCCGCAAAATGGAAGGATCGATCAGGTCGATGCGGTTGGTGGCGCCGAGGACAATAACGCGGGAGAGCTGTTCCACACCATCGAGCTCGGCTAGAAGCTGCCCGACCACCCGATCCGTCGTCATCGATCCGGTATGTTGGCCGCGAATGGGCGCAATGGCGTCAAGCTGATCGAAAAAGATCACGGCCGGAGCAACTTGGCGTGCGATGCGGAAAATCTGACGGAGGCCTTCTTCGGATTCGCCCAGCCATTTGGTGAAGATTTCCGGCCCGTCGACTGAGATGAAATTGACACCGCACTCATTAGCCAGCGCCTTTGCCAGCAAGGTCTTTCCCGTTCCTGACGGCCCGTAGAGCAGCGCACCGACGTGCGGCGGCAAACCGCTCGCGGTCAACAGCTGCGGATTGCGCAGTGGCAGTTCGACGGTGTCCTGAAGCCGCTGCTTCACCGCATCCAGTCCGCCAATATCGCCCCAGGATACGTCCGGAATGCTAATCAGCGTTTCGCGCAGCGCCGAAGGGCGTGTTTGCGACAGCGCGATCTCGAAATCCTCCCGCTCGACCCGCAAGTCTTCGAGTGGAATGCGAAATGCCGCACGGTGGTCCGAAAGATTTCCAGCGCTGCGGCGCATGGCGCTCAGGCCCGCATCACGGCACAGCTCCATCATATCGGCCCCGAGAAAGCCGTGGGTGCGCTTGGCGATCTCATCGAGGAAATCCTGCGCGCCATCCGAGAGCGGCATTTCCCTTGTGTGGATTTCGAGGATTTCGCGTCGGCCGCCGGCGTCCGGCGGACCGATGAAGATTTCGCGATCGAAGCGGCCGGGCCGGCGAAATGCCGGATCGACTGCATCGATGCGGTTGGTGGTGCCGATTACGATCACTGAATCCACCCGCTTGAGGCCATCCATCAGCGCCAGAAGCTGCGTTACGGTCCGAGTATCCGAATGCGATCCAGTCTCGCCGCGCTTCGGCGCCATCGCGTCCAATTCGTCGATGAAGATGATCGACGGCGAGTGGTGCCCCGCCTCGCTGAACATGCGCCGCAGGTTGGCTTCGGTCTCGCCGGTATAAGTCCCGATCACGTCGGGGCCATTGATATAATAGAAGCGCGCGTCGACCTCGTTGGCGACGGCACGCGCCAAATGCGTTTTTCCCGCTCCCGGAGGACCATAAAGAATAATCCCGCGCGGCGGATTGATGCCGAGGTGGTGATAAACGTGCGGGTATTTGAGCGGCAGTTGCACCAACTCGCGGATCAGCTTGATCTGCTTGCCCAGCCCGCCGATGTCTTCGAACGTCACATCAAAGGCGCCGTCGGGAAGATGCGAGTCGTGATAGTTGATGACGACGTCCGTCGTCTCCTCCACGAAGCCTGGACCGTCGGAGACTTTATGGACTTGATAGGTCGTTCCCGAGTGCGAATTCGGGAACGGAATATAAAGTACGGCGCCGACGCTGGCGGGGGTTCGGCTTTCAACCAAGGCTTTCTTCAGATGCGGCGCGAGATCATGGGCGGTCGTGACGTCGACCGCGGGGGTTAGCTCGATGTATTTGGCGGAACCGATGACGGCAGTTTCGATCTCAACCGATTCATTCAGATGTGCCTTCAGCGCCTGGCGCACGAAACGATCCAAACGCACCACGCCGGTATTGGCATCGCTCTCCGACGGCGGATCGAGCCGGACGATAATGCTGCGTCCGCGCTCGGTGCCGATGCGAATTGTCGCGTCGGCAGCAAGTCCGAGCTTCTGCATCAGCGCGCCATCGAGGCGGACGGCAAGCCGCGCGCTCTGGCCGAATTCGCTCGATAGATGATCGACGCTCGCATGTACATGCGGCGCCCCGCCATGCGCATGAACGTCCTGCCGCGGATAGCTCCGCTCATCCATCCAGTCAGCGCCTGTATTCAGGGGCGTCTTCGAGCTGCTCGAAGCCCGCGCCGCGATCAACCGTGGTGCATTCGAACCAGTTCGGCTCGGCGGCAATGAACTTTGCCGGATTCTCTGAGTCAGTATTGAAGTGCTGCACAATGATGCCGTCGCTGCGCAGCGGCAGATTGACCACATCTCCCGCCTGCCAGCGGTGTTTGACGCCATCGATCGTCGTGTAGCCCTGGCCCTCCAGGATCATCATCACCTGCCCGCCCTGGAATTTGAGCCGCCCGGAACGACTGCCAGGCGGGATTTCCTGCTGGAAGAACATCATGACGTTGATCACGGTATCTTTGATCGACGGATGCAGATACCAGCGCATCAACCCCTGCCGGTTGGTTTCCAGCGGCAGGTCGGCTTGCTTCACGACTTGCAGCGCGTCTTTGGTTTGCGCGCGCTGTCGATCGCGAAGAGCAAGAAGCTCGTCCCAATGATTGGTTTCGGCGAGTTTCGCCTTTCGACTTTTTTCCATCGTTACTCCAGGGCGGCGAGATCGCCGGTCAACACAGCTTGGTGAGATTAAAGCCGATTATACAACTTGCGTGAATTGCCGCTGAGCAGGGCCTTCTGCATTTCTTCCGGAATGCAATCGGGATTCTCCACCACCCAATTGGCCGGGTCCAGGGTCTGATGCGGCCAGTCGGAGGAGAAGCAGAACAGGTCCTTGGCGTGGCACATTTCCAGCAGCCAGGCGAAGTGCTTGCGGCTTTTCGGAATGATGATGGGCTGCGTCGAGAAGCGGACGTTTTCCAAAATATATTCGCTCGGCATTTTGTGCAGCTTGTGCTCGCCCGACGCCAGTTTGCGCTCGACGAGTGCGATGTCGCCGCCCGAGCCAAGATAGAAGTCGTCGAGACGCAGCATCAGATCGGGTATCCACCAATAGCCGCCTTCCTGGAAGATGACTTTTTGCTTCGGATATTTGTCGAACATGCCTTGGACGATCATGGCCGCGAGATGCGCCATGCAATTGCCTGCCGGCGCGTTGCCGAACAGCTCGATCCAGGTGCGCGCACCGTTCCACAGCGGCGTGAAATGCGGAAAGAAGCCCTCACTATGCGCCGTGAGCACCAGGTCGAATTCTCGCATAGCATCGAGGATCGGATCGCACTTGGCGTTGCCGATTGGCTCGTACAGCGCGCTGAAGGATGAAAACACGCCGACAAATTGCTTGTGATGCCCGACACGGCGAATCTCGTCGGCACCCATCTGCGGATCGCGATGGCAAATCATGATATTTGCCCGGATGCGGTCGCTGACAGGGAACACTTCCTCGATCAGGTAATCGTTATGAGCGGCGGCGACTGCCGCGATCACCGGCTCGTTGAAGATGCTTTGCGCCCGGTTGTATCCGGGATTCAGCACTACGATGTCGGTACCGAACTGATCCAGCACGCGCAAGACATCGGCGCCGGTCGCCGCTGTCCCATGGGTGTCCTGACCGACGCCGGGCTTCTCGTTCGCTGGCTCTGGATTGTACTCCAGACTCCCGACCGGATAGTGGAACAGCCGGCTCTTAAACGGCTCTTTCAGGTAGCGGCGCAAGGTTGCCCACGGCGGGGTGAAATGAAAGTCGGTGTCGATCACCTCCATAGTCCGAATCTTCGGATTGACCGGATCGGGCCGGACCGCTTCGGCTTTCTCAAAACCGGCATGGGATACTTCGTTCATGGCCGTCGTCCTTTATCCGCAGGGCCCCACGCGAGACCGTCGTCACGCGTAGAGGATCACCTGGTCGCCATCCATTTTCACTTCATAGGTACGGATTTTCTCATTGGCATCGTAGCAATGCTCGCCGCTCGCCAGATCGAAAGCCCAATTGTGCCACGGGCAGCGCACCACCGTGCCACCCTCAGTCAATTCGCCCTCGCACATCGAAGCGCCCTTGTGAACGCAGCGATTGTTGATGGCGAAAAACTTTCCGTTGCTGCGAAATACCGCAATAGTGGCTTTCCCAGCCTTGAAGGCGCGGCCTTTTCCTTCCGGAATATCCTCGACCTTTCCCAGCAGATACGGCTTTGTCGCCATGTGTTACTCCGCTGCCGAAAGCTTTGGTGCTGGAGGCAAGGAAGACATCGCGTCATCGCCATCCTCGGTTTCCTCACGATAGAAACCCAAAGTCGTGAGAATGGGGGAGTCGCTGAGCGTGAAAAGAAGTGCGTCGTGGTTCGAGTTGTTGACGTGGCGGTGCCATGTCCAATTCGGAATCGCCACTGAATCGTGCTTTCCCCAAGCAATCTCACGCTCGCTAAAGGCCGTGCGTCCTTCGCCATGGATGACGAAGGCGATCGAGCTCGACGTGCTGCGACGGAGCTTGCCGTCGAATTTCGGCGGCAAGACTTGAATCTGGCACTTAATGGTCGGCAGGGCAGGCCCGCCGGTCAGTGGATTGACGTATTCGAGCAACCGTCCGTGATAAGGATCAACCGGACCGCTTTCCTGCGCTTGCAGCGCGCGCAGGGTTTCATTCCAAGGATAGCGGTAGGGTTGTGGGCCGCGCGTCTCCTTGTGATGATCGGCGCGGTACAACATAGAGGGCAAAGACTCCTGGCGGTTCCGCTCTTGCGCGATCTCGCCCGGCTCTTCGTAAAAATTCAAGTTCATGCCGACTGTGAAGGGTACATCCAGCCCATCCAGCCAGATGGCGTCGTGATCGCTCTCGTTATGATGATCGTGCCAGGACCAACCCGGCGTCAGCAGCAGGTCGTAGGGCTCCATCACCAGCGGTCGTCCATCCACCACGGTAAAGACCTTCTCGCCGCCTTGAATGGAAAAACGCAGCGCGTTGATCGTATGCCGATGCGCCCAGGCGGTTTCGCCCGCTTTGACGATCTGCATCCCGGCCACGAGGTTTTGCGTCGTGCCGCGTGGTAGCTTCGGGTTGTTGAAGATCAGCGAACGCCGTGCGGTGTAGCTGTCGGTCATGGCCTCGCAGGCGCTTTGCAGCATCTGCTGCATGTCCTGCCATCTCCACGCGTGCGGAATGCCTGCGGGCGTCGGCTCGATGAAGACTTGGCCATTGGCGCCCTTACGCACGTTCTGCGGACGGTTGGCATCGACCTGCCATTGGCCGCGCAGGTGTTGGGCGGCCATGCGCGTTTCCAGATCGCGTAGCAGATCGGCTTCGGGATTTGCCATGGGTCGCTCCTTGTCGCGCCCGACGTTATGGTTGTGGCGCGGCGGCTGGCGAGAAAATGGTATGCCTACCATACTACTTTGTCAACGCCGCCGAAATGTGATCAAATCCGCTTTTATCCGACGTTGACGATGCATCCTACAGGGTTGACTGATGCCACGAAAGAAGAACGCGGCAATACCGCAGACCGTTCCGGCAACCGCGGGACTTGGCTTCTATTTGCGTGAGGCGTACCGCGCCTTCAGCCGGGACTTCCATGCCAGGCTGGCGGCGCATGGCATCACCCATGCCCAATGGGTGCTGCTGTGGTTTCTTTCCCGCGCGGGGAGCTTAACGCCGCTGGAGCTTTCCCGCGAGGCCGGGATTCAAAAGGCCTCGGCGACAGGTGTTATCGATGCACTGAAAAAGCGGCGGCTTATTCGTGGTGATCAAGATGGCCTCGACCGGCGCAAGATCAACCTTCACCTCACGCCGGCGGGTGCCAGCTTAATGAAAGATCTTGTTGCCTGCGCGGCGACAACGAACGCCCATGCGCGCGCCGGATTCTCGGAGAAGGAACTTGAAGCTCTTCTCCGGCTATTGCGCGGCGTGACTGCCAACCTCGAGAAAATCGAGCGCAGCGAGTCCGATTGATTACATAAGGCGCAGGAGAGAATGCGCCGTGCATATTAAACGTCGCTGCTGATTTTGCTCTCGTCGATGTAATCGCCCATTCCCGATTTAACCCCGTTCTTCGCAAGCTCCTGCAGGTAGATCTGGTGAATGCGCGGGTCCTGGTCCTCATATTCGATCTGCGCGCCGCCTTGCTTCACGTCCTGATCGACGCCGAGGAATACTTGCCGCTTCTGCGCGGTAAACGGATAACGCAAGCTTCCGACCGCCAGCGCCAGATAGCGGGCAGGGAAGGGGCTGGTATTGAAGTGCTGGTGGAAAATCTGATCGACCGGCGCAAACACCACGCCTGGTTTCCAATCAATGCGGATGAAGTCCTGATCTCCCTCTCGCCAGAACAATGAATAGCCCTGCCCCTTGAGCGTCAGCACGTGGAAATCCGGCCCATGCCGGTGGCCTTTCTTGTAAGTACCGACCGGCATCTCCGACGTGTGCGCATGCAAAATCCCTTCAGCCAACGAGAAGCGCATATTTGAGCTTTTGGCTCCGCGCCGGTCCCAGGCTTCAAGCTTGAAGCTCGCTACATCCGCGACGAAGTTGGTTTCCCACATGAAACGCCCGCGTTGCGTCTCGCACATTTCGCCGTCGCCGCGGAAATATTCCTCCTTGCGAACGCGGCCGCGGAAAACGAACGGATTGTTGAAAATAAAATCGGTGTCGTAAAACTGGTTCATCATCGCGGTCAGGTTGTTCGCCGAGATTAGGCGCGCCTTTTCTGTGCCGGAAGCATTGAAGTGCTGGTAAGGCACGTTAAGCGGGAGCGCGAAGAGACTGCTTGGGCCCCATTCGAAGCTGTGCGTTTTGCCATCGATTTCAAGCTTGGTGCTGCCGTGCCCCGACAGTACATAGATGACCTCCTCATAAAGATGTCGCTGCGGGGAGCTTTTTTCGCCCGGCGGCAGATCGATCACAAACAGCGACATGAAATCGCCGCGCCCTTTCAGATGCACGAAGGCGCTAGGGACGCCCATTCTGCTCCAGCTTCGCGTGTCGACTGTGTTGAGGTCGACGGCGAAGTCCTCCACGATGGGGACGCCCTCTGCTGCTGCCCATTCCAGATAAGGATCGCGGAGGAAATTCGCGGCCAGGACTTGAGAACTGTCCGTGCTCGCGGCTGTCACCGGTTTATTCATCCGCCACTCCTGTCGGCTTATCAGGGCTCAACCGTGTCTTTTCTGCAGGCTACGGAGTTCGGAGCGGATGCAGAAGTCTTTTAATAGGCGGAAAGGCTGGACAGGGATAGGAAACTTTGCGACTTTCGCAAAATGCAAAACTGATATCGAAAAGCGAAGCTGCGGCATTCCGGCTCCGTGACTGATCCCAGTCCTATTCGCGCCGGTGCTGCAAATCTTTTCAGGAGCCGCATGGACAAGATCGCCTTCCCGTATCGTTCATCCAGCCATCTTATAATGCTCCACGTTATTGCCGAGTCCGGGTCGTGGGCAAAGCATGGCCTGGAAGTGGATTACGATCACAAGATCGGGTCCGAAGACTCGCAGCGCGGAATAGCATCAGGCGATATCGAGTTTGTCGGCGGAAATCACGTTTCGACCTATGGACTGCGCGCGCGCGGCAACGATTGGGTCTACCTCGGGCAGACCGTCAACCAGGTGAACCATCAGCTGGTGGTGCGGCCGGATTCCGGCATTGACAGCATCGCCGATCTGCGCGGGAAGAAGCTGGGCGGAGCCGGTTCGCATCCGATCCTAAACGGCTGGCTCTATCTGAAGCAACGCGGCCTGGACCAGGATCGGGATGATTATGAACTCGTCTGCCAGGAGCTTTTCAAGCCGGGAACGATGGACGAGGTCGAGAGCGACAAAAAGCCGCCGCCGCTATGGCATTGGGTGCGCAATGGCATTGTCGATGCCGCTTTGCTCAGCCCGCCCGCAACCCTGTTTGCTCAAGCCGCCGGGCTGAAGGTCATCGAAATCGATCCGCTGCCGATGATCCAGTATTCCAGCATCTCGACCAACATGCGCTTTGTGCAGAAACATCCGGATATCGTTGAGCGTTTCCTCAAAGGCATGATCGAAGGCATCCATTTCTTCAAGACGAGACCGCAAGAGTCAGCCGAGATCATTCAACGTCGATATACCAAAAGCGGCCAGATGAATTACGAGCAGGCAGCGTTCACGCATCAGTGGCTCGCCGGAACGCTTGCACCCAAACTTTATCCGACAATGTCCGCGATCGCCAACGTCTACGAGGAAGCGCTGCGGCAGGACAAGGAAGCGGCCAAAGTCAATCCCATGGAGCTTTGGGATCTGCATCACATCCGCCGCCTCGACGATATGGGATTCATTAACAATCTCTACGCTGCCAAAAAAGGAGCGGCGCATAACCACCGTCAGGGGAATGGCGACGTGATAACGGATAGCGAGGCGAAGATCACGGGGGCAATTGCAATTGACCACGCCGATTGCGACGACGCCTGTGCCGCGAAACACTGAACGGCGGTTGGCGAGCAGGACTGTCCGGAAGATCGCTCAGATGCGATAATCGCTGGGAGGACAATAATGAAATGTTTCACGCTTTGCCTTGCCACCGCGCTGTCTGGATGCGCGAGCGCAGCCGCGCAGGATGCCGTCTCCTTTCAAGGTAAGACCATCACCGCCGTCGTCGGCTTCGCCGCCGGCGGCGGCACCGACGTTTCCGCGCGGCTGATCGCGCCGTATTTGGCAAAATATCTGCCCGGCGCGCCCAAGGTGATCGTGCAGAATCGGCCGGGCGCCGACGGGCTTGTGGCGGCCAATTATTTTGCGCAGCAGGTCAAACCCGACGGCGTGGAATTCATGGTGGGCGCCAGCACGATCACCGATCCGGTGAATTACCGGAAGCCGGAGGCCCACTACGATCCGACCAAGTGGGCTTGGATCGGGGGGATAGGGCGCGGCGGCTCGGTGCTCATCATCAGTAAGGAGGGCGAAAAGAAACTGTTTGATAAAAAGGCGGAGCCAGCGGTTATGGGATCGCTGGGCGGTACGCCGCATTCAACCCAACAGGCAACTGCCTGGGGCATCGAGTTCCTCGATTGGAATGCCAAATGGGTGACCGGATATCGTGGCACCCCCGACATCTTCATCTCGCTTGAGCGCGGCGAGATCGACATGAGCGGAACCGGCAACGTTCAACTGATCAACCGGCTGACGGAAACCGGCCAGTTCAAGGTGCTGGTGCAGACCGGCACCCTATCCGAGGGAAAAATCGTTGCGCGCAGCGAGTTCGGCAAGGATGTTCCTATGTTCTCCAAGCTGATGGAAGGCAAGATCAAAGACCCGATTGCAAAAAAGGGCTTCGACTATTGGTACGCGCTTCTAACCACCGATAAGTGGGTGGCCCTGCCGCCAAACACGCCGCAGCCGATCGTGGATGCCTATCGCGCGGCCTTCAACAAGCTCTTCTCGGACGCCGAGTTTATCGAAAAAGCCAAGAAGGTCAGTGAGGATTTCGAGCTGCAGCACGCCAATGACATGGAGGCGACCGTGATGACGCTGGGCGGCACACCGCCGGAGGCGCTCACGTATATTTCCACGATGCTGCGGAAACAAGGACTTGGGGGTGAGCACTAGCCGGCGACCAGCTTCACCGATCGAAATTCGTTACAGGGAATCGCTCCGGCATCAAAACCGGTAGTTCAAACCCATGCGAAGGATATTCAGATTGAAATCCGCCTTGGCGGCATAGATGAATGGAGCGGACCCGGCGAAAAATCCGGCATCAGTCATCGTTGCGGTCCGGCTGCCTAGATCTGCGTATAGATACTCGCCTTTTAAGGTAAGATGATTGCTGATTGCATATTCGACGCCCGCACCCGCGGTCCAGCCCACCGATATTCCGGACACCGACCCAGAGGAACACACGAAGTTAAAGGGGCAGTTTATTCCTGGCTCTCTTTGATCCACGGACAAGCTGGTATTGCCAAAAGCAACGCCGCCGGTCGCGTAGACCAATAGTGCTTCGGTCGCCGCTTTGCCGATACGAACTCGCGCGGTTCCCAGCCAACCGATCTTCTGATCCGTTGTTGTGGTGGTATCGAATATCGAGGTGGTGGCGGTCGTGCCGCCTATGTTGGCGTAAGCTATGTCTGCTTCCAGACCAAACACCAAAGATCCAGCTTGCCAATTGTAGCCAAGCTGCCCCCCGCCGAGGAAACCAGCGTTTTCAACATGCAGCGAGCTCGGAGCATCCGCTGTGAGGATCGCAAAAGTAGCGTTGGCTGACTTGGGCGTGAAAGTGGTTTCCGATTGGCTAGATCCATATCCGGTACTCAGCCCTGCATACGGTCCCGCCCAACGGTCGGCGGCTAAGGAAGGCTGCAGATTCGCCGCGCCTGTTGTTGCTGGCGCTAATGGCTCGCCGAGCTTGTAGGCGGCTTGTACGAATACGCCGTAGCGGTCTTCGGTCATCTTCACCGGTTGGGGCTGACCGCCAGCGGACGTTTGCTCGAAGCGTGCGTTACCAACCGTTCGAATGTGCCACCACCGAGCACCGAGACCGACGCTGAGCGCACTGGTGAGGTTGGAGCTTAGGATGACTTCCGTCTGGATGCCGCCGCCGTTGCCGTCGATAGCGAGCGGCCTGATGTCCGGTCTTAAATTATGTAGGTCATTGGCATTCACATAACCGCGTACATAGTTCACCTCACCCGAAAGCTTTAGCCCGGGCATGAGCATGGTTTCGCCATTCATGCCGAGGCGTAGCGAATTCCAAGTGGCGTCGTTATCGAGGACATTAACGTTGGCCGCCACCGGCCCAAAAACTGGCGGTATATCACCGCAGATCGCCGCATTGCCTGCTAGCTGCGTGCAGCCAAACGTATTTAGCCTTTCGTTCCAGTAGTGATAACCAATGAAAACGCCGAGCTGATAGTTTGGATCCTGCCAAAAAGTGTAACCAAGATCGGCACTTAAATATTTCAGAGATCCGTTACGTTGAACGGCAATGGCATTGGAATAGGGCGTCACCGCAGGCGGAAAATCTTCGTCATTGAGGTGGCCTTCAACAACCGACCCGCCACCGATGTAACCTTTCGCGAACAGGCCGTTGGTGTGGTTGATGCGCCAGAACGCTTCGGCTGAATGGGCCGAGAGACCGTTATATGTGAGACGAGAATCCGTGCCGCCGGCAAGTCCCTGCAGGTCCCATTGATACTTGGCCGAGCTGTACCAATAACGCAGGCCTCCCTCGAATTCCCACGGCGAAATCACCGGCGGCTGAGGCTTGGCTATCGGGACCTCAGCAGGCGGCATCGACGGAACGTCGGCGGCATTAGCTGCCGTCGCCAATAGGGCTGAATAAACGACTGTAATGAAAGCCTTTTTCACAACACCTCGGCCTCTGCTGCCCATCGGGGCTTACACGTCCGAACCAAGGTGGAGTGAGTCGCTAAATGGTTGGTTAACCATAAAAAGCTGGACCAGGGGGCTCCAGCGGCGCGCCGTAACCGTCTCCTGGCGTTAACTGTTGGAGGCTGCGGTCACCCGCCGGTGGCGCGCTGGCCGAGTGCCGAGCCGGCCACCCGTTCCTCGCCGGGATCGATATGCAGATCGATCACGCAGACCTTGCCGGCCCGCAGCGCCGCGACGCCCTTGTCGATGGCCGTCTTGAGTTCGGCCACGGTTTTGACCGGCCCGATACCGACGGCGCCCTGGGCTTCTGAGAGCATAGCAATATCCGCGTCTGGATCGGCGATACGCTGACCGATCCAGCGGTTCTTGGGTTCGCGCCCACGCGTGCGGGCGACCGTCTCCTGGTGAAGCTCGTCGTTGAAATAGGAGCGGTTGTTGTTGATGAGAACCAGGAGCGGAATGCCGTAACGCGCCGCCGTCCAAATTGCATTTGCGCCCATGACGAAGTCGCCATCGCCAAGGACAGACACGGTGACTTTGCCGCGCGTATGGAGTGCAAGTGCCACCCCGATGGAAATTCCTGGACCCGATCCGATGCCGCCGCCGCCGTCCTTGCCGAGATAGGAGAGTGGATGCTGCAGCGGCCAGAGATCGATCGGCCATCCGCGGCAAAGCGACGCAAAACTCACTTCTTCCGAGTCGTTGAACGCCGCGCGTAGCGTCGACGCGACCTGCGTCAGCGTGATAGCGCCGCTTGTTGCTTCTGGCTTCGATTTGACAGGCGCGCGCGCACGCCAAGGTTCCTTGTGGTCTGCTCCGAGAGCCTCAAGCAATTCCGTGACAGCAACGTCCGGGTCGGCTGCCATCAAGACGTCGACCGGCGGCAAGCCCTGGTAATCCATGTTGAAGCCGTTGGCCAAATGATGGTCGAGCGTGGCGCTGATGATACGCGCCGATACTTTCCCCGCCGTTTTTGCCTGCTTCAAAGCGCCGCCAAGATCGATCCAGTCCAACGCCAGGATAAGATCTGCCTCGCATAGCAATTCGCGCACAGGTTTGCTCAAGACGTTGAAGGGAGCAACGAAATGCGCGGGATGATCGGTTGGAAACATCGCGCCGGCCTTGAGTTCCGTCAGAACACAGGCACCGAGGCGCTCGGCGAGTTTGATACGGGCCTGCCATGCTGCGTCTGTACGCGCGCCGCGCCCGATCAAGATTACGGGCCGTTCGGCTTCGGTGAGCATGGCGACAGTTTTATCGATGGTTGAGCGGCCTGGACGCGCTGGAGCCGGCTGCGTGAAACGCGCTAAATCCGGCCATTCCGGCTCCTTTTCCAACTTCGATTCCTGAAGCTCGGCATCAAGGCAAATATAGACCGGCGCTGTCGGCGCCGTGCGCGTGAGGATATTGGCGCGTGTCATGCCCTCAACCAGCGCATCAGGGGAGGACGGCAGGTCATCCCATTTGACGAAGGAGCGGATGAGCGCGCCCTGGTCGCGCGTTGTATGGATCCAGTCGATCCAGGGCCGCCGCTTGGCGCTGTCGAGCGGTCCGGTCGCGCCGATGATGAGCATCGGGACGCGGTCGCACCAAGCATTATAAATGCTCATCATGCCGTGCATGAGACCGACATTGCTGTGAAGAGCGCAGGCCATCGGTTCGCCAGTGACTTTGGCATAGCCATGGGCGATGGCGACGGCATGATCCTCATGCAGGCAGAGCAACATTCCGGGGCGCTCGTTGCCCAGATGATTCACCAGGCTGTCGTGCAACCCGCGATAGCTCGCGCCAGGAGTGAGGCTCACATACGGAATGCCAAAGCGGCGCAGCATCTGAGCTGCGACATCGCTGCCCCAGGCTATCTTGTCGTCGGGCTTTCCTTCAGGCTGGTCAAAGTGCATCTATCACCTCATGTCGGAAGGTTTGACTTCTCACGTTTTAGGCTAGAAAAACAGTGGGTGTTGCCTGATGACGCCGGTCGCCGCCGCGATATTTCTTGGTCGACTCGGCAACGATCGCGCGCTGAGCGCTAGTAATGGGACAGATGTAAAGGAGAGTCGAATGTCGGACAATCTGCGCTTTTCCGGTTGGTTGATGGGAGTTTCCGCTGCAACCATCGCGCTCCTCGCAGGTTTGGTCCAGCCGGCTACGGCTCAGCAGTCGGTGGAAGAATTTTATAAGGGTAAAAGGATCGACCTCATCATCGGTTACTCGCCGGGCGCCGGCTATGACCTCTATGCACGCTTCGTCGCGCAGCACCTTGGCGCCTTCATCCCCGGCAATCCGCAAATCCTGCCACGTAACATGCCGGGCGCGGGCAGCCGCACCGCGGCGAACTGGATCTACACCGTGGCGCCGAAAGACGGTACGGCGCTGGCGACCGCAGATCAGTCGCTCTCGATCGCGCAGGCCATGGGTGACCCGAGCTTGACGATCGATACCTCGAAGCTGATCTATATCGGCAATCCTAACGCGGACAATAACACAACCGTGACTTGGAATACCTCGTCGGTGAAGACGATCGAGGACGCCATGAAAACGGAAATCCCCATGGGGGCGACCGGCGGGAGCACGTCATCGCAATATCCCAAAGCGATGAATGCCCTGATCGGAACCAAATTCCATGTGGTCCTTGGCTACCCTGGCGGCAACGATATCAATCTAGCAATGGAACGCGGTGAAGTCGCGGGCCGCGGCTCCAATGCTTGGGCTTCATGGAAATCGACCAAGCCGGATTGGCTGCGTGACAAGAAGATCAACATCCTCGTCCAGATCGGCCTCACCAAAGCCCCGGACTTGCCCAACGTTCCGCTAATGATGGATCTCGCCAAAAACAACGAGGACCGCCAGGTACTAAAGCTGTTATCGGCGCCGACCACGATTGGCCGGCCTATCTTCACGAGTCCGGGAGTACCCGCCGAGCGGGTCAAGGCGTTGCGCGATGCGTTCAACGCCATGATCAAAGATCCAGCCGTGCTGGCGGACGCGCAGAAGCGCAACATCGACATCAACCCTGTGCCGGGTGAGGAACTGCAGAAAATCGTCGAGGAAATCGTGGCGACGCCAAAGCCCATCGCCGACCGGCTCCAGCAGATCATCGGGACGGAGTAAAAGATATCTCCGCCTGATGCGGGCGGGGGGTGAGTGACAGACCTAAGGGGCAAACATGCGGTATCAAGCAAAGGCTTTATTCGCCGCGGCAACGCTGTTAGTGACGGGAACGGCCAACGCAGCAGGCCTCAAACAGGTCGGAAAGATCGAACTGCCGGGGGAGCCGTCCAATCAGTTCAGCACCGCCTTCGTGGACGAAGCGACCGGCCTTTATTACCTGACCGACAGAACCAACAAGTCGGTCACGATCATCGATACCGCGACCGATAAATTCGTCTCCCGCATTGCCGGATTTGTCGGCGTGACCAAAACCGGTGGCGATACTTTTGGTCCCAACAGCGTCGTGACCGTCAACAATAGCCGCGAGGCGTGGATCACGGACGGCGACAGTACGGTCAAAGTCGTCGATCTCAAGACCAACAAGATTATCGACACGATCTCCACCGGGGGCAAAAAGCGTGCGAACGAGCTGGCCTATGATCCGAAGGACGAAATCGTCATTGTGGCTAATCCTAACGATGAGCCTCCGTTCCTCACGCTGATTTCAGCGAAGTCGGACCATAAAATCCTGGCGAAACTTCTCATGCCGGAAGCTACCGATCACCTCGAGCGGGCGACCTATTACGCGCCGAGCGGCACCTTCTATGTCGACGTGCCTGTACTCGATCATGAACCGAGCAAAGGCGGGCTGGCGGAAATCGACCCGAATACCGGCAAGCTCGTGAAGATGCATGCCATCGAAAACTGCAATCCGCATAGCCATGTCGTGATATCGGGCTCGCAAATGTTCATCGGGTGCGCCGCTGGAGCAAAGGACACCAAACTACCCCCGCAGATGGCAGTATTTGACGTGCAAACGGACAAAGTGGTGGCTTATATCCCCGGCATCGGCGGCGCGGGTACTACCGCGGTCAATACCAGGCTCGGCCAATATTATGTTGCCGCCAACAACAATCCCGGCGGACCTGCGTTCGGAGTCGTCGACGGCAAGACCAATACATTATTGCAAAAGATATCCACCTGGACCGGCAGCCACTCCATCCAGGTTAGCCTGAAAAATAATCACGTCTATCTTCCGACGCGCGGCGAATCTGGTCCGTGCGGCGGCTGTATCCTGGTTTTTGCGCCGGATGAATGAGTAACAGCCTAGCGTAGCCAATCCGCGATCTGCTCGCCGTAGTTCCGGACGTAGTGCAGAAACCAAACCGTGTAAGCATCGGGCTGCCGGCGCTGCTCGGCGATGATGTCGGGTAGCGAAAGCCATTTCCATGCGCTGACCTCAGCGGGGTCGGGGGCGACCGGCCCATCGTGAATACCGCCGAAGACATGCACGATTTCATCCTCGACAAGTTCGTTGGATACCGCGCTGCGATAGCTCGCTTTGAACAGCGGCTCTAGCGCGCAGTGTACGCCCATTTCCTCGGCAAGACGGCGATGTACTGCCGCAAGCGTGCTTTCGCCTAGACGGGGATGACTGCAACACGCATTGGTCCATTGCCCCGCCGAATGATATTTTCCGGCGGCGCGCTGTTGCAGCAGCAGAAGCCCCTCCGAATTGCGTACCAGAGCCGAGACGGCGCGATGCTTAAGGCCGCGTCGGTGCGCTTCGAGCTTGGGCGCCGTGCCAAGCGATGCATCATTGGCATCAACCAGGATCACCGCGTCATTGTCGGTGCCGCCAAGCAGACCGGTATTTCCGTTTTCCATCCCGAGATCACCTGTGATCGGCGCCGACCGCCTCGGCAACCGAGGAAAATCCGTCGGCGCGAAGCCGCGCCGCGAGATCGCGCTTGATATGCTCGACAAGTTTGGGGCCATGAAATATCAGCGCGGAATAAAGCTGCACCAGCGATGCGCCGGCCCGGATTTTGGCATAGGCATCAACGCCGCTGGCGACGCCGCCGCAGCCGATGATCGGAAGACGTCCTTCAGTATAGCGATACATGGTGGCGAGACAGGCGGTTGACGGCGCCATCAAAGGGCGGCCCGACAATCCGCCGGGAGCATCGCGATCGGGGCTGCGCAGGTGCGGCGGACGGTCGATGGTGGTATTGCCGATGATGAGGCCATCGATGCCGGTCTTCACCGCTACTTCGGCAATGTCGCGCAGTTCGTCGTCGGTGAGGTCGGGGCCCACCTTGGCCAACAGCGGCGGCAGCTTTGGATCCGGCGCCGAGCGGTGGCGTGCTTCCAGGACCCGCAGCAGCAAGTCCTCAATCTGCGCGCGCGCCTGCAAGGCGCGCAGCCCCGGCGTGTTGGGCGACGACAGATTGACGACGAGATAGTCCGCGAACCCGCACACTGCCTCGACGCCGGCCGCATAATCCGCCGCCGCGTCTACGGTATCCCGATTTTTTCCGACGTTAGCGCCGACCAGGCCGATGCCACGACCGCTCCGCTTACGCTCCGAGAGCTTCTTAGCGAACGCGGCGACACCTCGGCTATTAAAACCGAAACGATTGATGACGGCTTCGTCTTCATCAAGCCGATAGAGCCGCTTGCCGCTGTTCCCAGGCTGCGGGCGCGGGGTCACCGTGCCCGCCTCGACGAAGCCGAAACCGAGCGCCAGCATGGCGTCGGTGACTTCGGCATCCTTGTCGAAGCCGGCGGCGAGACCGATAGGGTTGGCAAAGGAGAGCCCAAAAACGTGGCAGGCGAGGATCGGATCGTCTACCTTTTTTGCTTGGCTGCCGCCGAACCCAAGCTTGAGCGCGCCGATGGTCATGCGGTGCGCAGCCTCCGGGTCGAGGCAGCGCAACAGAGGGCGTGCGAAGGGATAAAGGTCCATGCCGTAACCAAACCCAGTGCGGAGCGACGATCCAGCAATCTGCCGGGAAACGCGGCTAGTCAACACTTGGCATGGCGAATTGCAACAAGACTACCTTGCGACTAATGATACACGCCGCGCCATAGGCTGTGGCCTTGATTGACGTGCGTGCGACGTTCACTGTTAGCTCATCGAAACGCGTGCTGGGATTCCCAATATGACGGATTTGGTTCGTATCGGTCGTGAAGGTCTAGTTGCCACTATCACCATAGACCGGCCCGCCGAAGGCAATGTTCTTACGATGGAGATGATCCGGGCGCTCGGCGCGGCCTTGCGCGGCGCCGGTGAAAGCGACGCCAAGGTGATCCTTCTGCGCTCCACTGGCAGCGACTTTTGCCGCGGCCGCGAATCCAAGGACGGCCCGCCGCCTAGCGCCATGGTGCTACGGAACAACGTCCTTCAGCCCATTCTCAATGTCTTCGATGCGGTAATCAGCGTGCCGCAACCCGTCATCGGCGCAGTGCAGGGCGAAGCTCTCGGCTTCGGCTGCGCGCTTGCTACCGCTTGCGATATCACCATTGCAGCCGACAACGCGCGATTTCGTCTACCGGAATTGGAAAAGGATCTCCCGCCGACGCTCGCCATGTCGGCGATGATGTCGCGGGTGCCGCCCAAAGCATTGGCCTGGATGGTATACACTGGCACTGAAATTGACGCGCGAACGGCGCATCAGCTTGGCATGGCCAGTTCAGTTGTGCCGTTAGGCGAGCTTGAGGCCGCCGCGAAGCAATTGTCGGCGACACTGATCACTCGCTCCCGCGACGCCCTCTTGGCGGTGAAGGAGTTCATGCGTTCGGCCGCGTCGATGGAGCCACGCGTCGCAGCCACCTATGGAGGGACGCTATTGTCCGCGGTGTTGTCCTCCGCCGGCCGCTGATTGCTTTATGGGAGGCGTTAACGATCTTGCGTTACTAGGCTTAGGATCGAGACCAAGATCAGAATTGGCAAAGTTCAACATGACCGAACCCCCAACCACAGCGCCATCGCCGGGATCGCCTTTTTGGCAGTTTTCCTTGGGTTTTTATCGCGTGCCTGAAGTCGCCGCCGCTTGCGTCAGGCTTCAGGACGAGGCCGATGTCGACGTTAATCTGCTGTTCTTCTTGCTGTGGAATGCGTCGCAGCATCGGCAGTTGTCCCCCGCCGTTGTGGAAGAGGCGGATCGCCGGATCTCCGATTGGCGCCAAACCGTGATCGTTCCCTTGCGCGCTTTGCGGCGGGCCTTGAAAGCCTCGCCTGGTTTGATCGAACCGGCTGCTTCCGAAATATTTCGCACGAAAGTCCAAGCCTTAGAGTTGGAATCGGAGCGGTTGCAGCAGGAAGCCTTGTATGACCTCGCTCGGCTCAAATTGTTGGGCGAGCCCGCGGCATCAGCGGATGAGGCTGCGCGTTCAAACATAGGTGCCTATGAGAGAAGTACGACGCGCCGCTTTCCGAAAGCGCCGGTCGACGTCTTGCTCGCTGCCTTCGCCAAGCTTCCGCGAGCTTAAGTGCAAGATCATGACCGCCGAAGGAGCCCGGGAATGAGAGAGCGTCGACGACCATGAAGTCACCGAAGCGGCTCATCGTAGGCATCTCCGGCGCGTCGGGTGTCATCTATGGCGTTCGGATGCTGCAGGTTCTGCGCGATGCGAAGGTGGAGACGCATCTCGTCATGAGCAAATCGGCGGAATTGACGCTCGTCTATGAGACTGACCTCAAGCCGAAGGAGGTGCGGGCGATGGCGTCGCATTTCCATGCGATTTCCGACATCGGGGCGTCAATCTCTTCCGGCTCCTTCTCGACCATGGGAATGGTCATCGCGCCTTGTTCGGTGCGCTCCATGAGCGAGATCGCAGCGGGCACAACGGGTACGCTGCTGTCACGGGCTGCGGACGTGGTGCTCAAGGAGCGCCGCCGGCTGGTGCTCGCCTTCCGCGAGACGCCGATTCATGCCGGACATTTGCGGACGATGACAGCCCTGTCCGACATGGGCGCCATCATCGCGCCGATCGTTCCAGCGTTTTATAATCGGCCAAAGACTTTGGATGACGTTATCAATCACACCGTGGGCCGCCTGCTCGACCTGTTCGGCGTCGAGACTAATATCGTGAAACGTTGGAAGGGCGGCCCGGCAGAAAAGCAGTAGAGGCTGACGTTATTTTCGCGCTACGTCCGTGACGGAAAAGCCGGCTATCCGTTGGTAATTTTCCGAAAGCGCCCGTAGCTCATCTTGCGTGACGTAGTCGTCGAGGTTCTCGAACGGTCTGTCTCCAACCAATTCCTCGACTTTGATGTTGATGAAATCAGGCGGATGTTCACGATTGGTACGAACTACCTCAGCGGTTAAATCCCGCCGGATATTTTCATAAGCCCGCAGCGCCGCCGGCCTATCGCCTTCTGTCTGCAGGCAGTCCGCTAATGTGCGCGCATCGATTGCGGCTTGCGCCGCGCCGTTGGAGCCGCGTGGGTACATCGGATGCGCGGCGTCGCCGGCAAGCGTCACGCGCCCAAAAGTCCAGCGCTTGATCGGGTCTTTGTCGACCATGGGATATTCTAGGATTTGATCGGCATTCTTGATGAGGTCGGCGACATCAAGCCAATCGAAGCGCCAACTTTCATAGAGGGAAAAGAAGTCTTCCAGCTTTCCCGCCTTGTTCCAATCGTTCTTTTCGAACGCGCTGCCTTTGATCTCCGCCATCCAGTTGATGAGCTGACGGCCTTCGCGGTCCACATCATCGATGATCGGGTAAATGACGATCTTGCCGGTGAGAATCGACCCCACCCGCATATAGCTGCGTCCGGTCAGCACCGGCTTGTGACGCGTCACGCCGCGCCAAGTATTGATCCCGGCGAATGCAATCTTGTCGTCGGGATAAAACTGCTTGCGGATGATCGAATTGATGCCGTCACAGGCAATGACCGCGCTGGCACGCTCGGCGTCAATCATACGGCCCGACGACGTTTCTTTGAACCGCGCTATCGCCCCGTCATCGTTCTGTTCGACCCCGATACATTCATGGTTCGTCTGGATCCGATCCTCGCCGAGCCGCTCGCGCGCGGCTTGGTATAGGATCATATGCAGGCGGCCGCGGTGGATGCCGATCTCAGGATAGTTATAGCCGGCGAATTTGCCGCGCGGCTCCTGGTAAATAAGCTGTCCGAAACGATTGAAGAAACAGCTTTCCTTGTTCTCGATCCCGGCGGCGAGCAAATCTTCGCCAACACCGAGCGCCGTGAATTCCCGCATCGCATGGGGCAAAAGTGTAATGCCGACGCCCAGCTCCTTCAGCTCCGTAGCCCGCTCGTAGACCCGGCACGGTATCCCGCGCGAGTGCAGGTTGAGAGCGAGGGCCAGTCCACAAATGCCCCCGCCGATGATGGCTATATCCAGGTCGGTGCTCACTCGGGCTTGATGTCCGCCGCGCGCGCCGCCTCTTTCCAGTTTTTGATCTCAGTCGCGATCAAGGTCTGGAATTCAGCCGAGGTGCCACCGGCTGGCGACATGCCCTGTTGCCCGAGCTTCGCAATCAGGTCGGGATCCTTGAGGGCCTTGTTCACCTCGGCATTGAGGCGGTCGACGGCATCCTTCGGCGTGCCGGCGGTAGTGAGCAGGCCAACCCACTGGATCGCCTCAAAGCCGGGGAAACCAGACTCCGCGGCCGTCGGCACATTGGGCAGCTGCGGGTCCCGCGCAAGGCTGCCAACCGCCAGCGCCTTCAAATTGCCAGCCTCGATCTGCGGCAAAGATACCAGCGGCGAGATCACCGTGAATTCGGTGTCTCCGGCGACGACCGATTGAATGGCTGGGGCGCCACCGCGATAGGGAATGTGTTGCATCTTGATGCCGGCGCGCAGACTCCACAGTTCTGCGACTAGGCGCGTCTGGGTTGCCGCTCCTGGCGTCGCGTAATTGAATTTGCCAGGACTGGATTTGGCCAGCGCGACGAATTCGCCGAGCGTTTTCGCCGGCACCTTCGCATTGACGATGAACAGCAGCGGGTTTTTGCCGACCAACGCGATTGGCGCGAAGTCGCGCTCGGAATCGTAGGGCAGGGCGGCGGTCGTTGCTGGCAGCACCGTGTAGGAGGACGCGACCATGAGCAGGGTATGGCCATCGGGCGCCGCCTTGGCCACCGCGTCGGCACCAACAACACCGCTCGCGGCGGGGCGGTTCTCGACAATGACGGTCTGGCCCAGCGCTTTTTCCAGATATGGCTGAATGAGCCTGGCTGCGGTGTCGTTCAAGCCGCCCGCGGCGAATGGGACGATAATGCGCACCAGATGATTGGGGAAGGGTTGCGCCTGCGTGGGACCGGCGGCTAACAGAAGCAATTGCGCGGCGAAGCCGAGCGGGACGCATCTGCCGAGATCCGTTCGAAACATGATGATTTCATCCCGGCTGGATTTGGCAGCGTTCGCCAGATGCTCGTCCTCGCGAACAAGCTAGCGCCCCGAGTTCCCGTTGACAATTCTTGGCCAGCGAGGGCTGCCGCCTCAGTCTGGGTCGCCCTTAGAAACTATTCGTTAGCCGCTTTGCAGCACATTGAGCCCTTCACCGCCGGCGGAAATTCGGCCGAATCCAGAAACTCGCTCCAACTTGCCGTGTTGTTGTCTTGAATGTGCCTACATCTTACGCGAAGCCCTTCCCCGTAATGCGCTCCTTACGGGGGACCCCGATGCTCCTGCGCCTTCTTGCTGCCTTCGCCATGCTTGTGGTGGGCTTTGCCTTGCCGATGGGTCAGGCGGCCGCGCAGTATTATCCGCCCTATCCCGAGCGATACGTCCCGCCTCCACCGTACCGCGGCCTTCCGCCTGTGGTGTTCGACGACGACGATGACGAACCGGTCATTTCCCCGCGTTACCGCCAGGAGCGGCAGCCCGACGCCCGCATCGACCGGCAGCCACTGCCTGCTCCCGGAGCCGAGGAGACCTATGTCGTTCCGGCACCCGGCTTCATCTATCCGGATGACAACGCCCCACTCGCGCCGGCACCCTTTGGGCATATCCCGGGGGCTGAAATCCAGCGCGGGGACGTCGGACCTGCAAATCCAGCAGGGCCACGCCCGCCTGCCGGTATTGGCGCCAGCGAACCCTCGATCATGAGCTTGCTGCCTCCCGAGGACCAGCCCGAAGCCGGTCAGCCGAAAGAGCTACCGCCGCAGTTCCGGCGCGCGCTGGTCGATTATCAGACCAAGGAGCCGGCCGGAACCATCATCATCGATACGCCGAATACCTATCTCTATCTCGTCCTCGGCAACGGCAAGGCCATGCGCTACGGCATCGGCGTCGGCCGCGACGGCTTTACCTGGGCAGGAACCGAACGCGTCTCGCGCATGGCCGAATGGCCGGATTGGCATCCGCCGGAGGAAATGATCGAGCGCCAGCCTTATCTGCCACGCTTCATGGCTGGCGGTGAAGGCAATCCCCTTGGCGCGCGCGCGCTTTATCTGGGCAAGACGCTTTACCGTATTCACGGTACCAACCAGCCCTCCACCATCGGTTCCTTCGTGTCGTCGGGGTGTGTGCGGCTGGTCAACGACGATATCGCGGATCTTTACCAGCGCGTACAGGTCGGCACCCGCGTGGTGGTGCTGCCCGGCAAGCCGCCCGCAACAGCGCAGGCGGCCAAGCCCCCCGCCACGGCCGAAGCGCGATAACCGGAACTCGACACCGTTCTTCCCGTTTACATCTCGCTTTGAACTCGGCGATTCCCGTCGAGGGGTAAGACGAGGCTGCGCGATGGCCGAGGCGTTATCGTCCGATTCTGTTTCTCCGGCTGCCGAAGTGCGCCTTGCGATCACCCGGATGCCACCCGGGCTTCGCCGCGCCGCCCCAAACGATCTCACTATTCGACGCCGCCGTAGTGGACCCGGATTTTACTATATCGCACCGGACGGCAAGGTCGTGCGCGACGCGACGACGCTCCGTCGCTTGAAATCTCTGGCGGTCCCGCCCGCCTATCAGGAAGTGCTTTACGCGGAGGATCCCAAAGCACATCTGCAAGCAGTCGGGCGGGACGCCGCCGGGCGCTTGCAGTACCGTTATCACCCGGAATGGGAAAAGGTGCGTGAGCGCCGCAAAGCCCGCCGCCTTGTTGCTTTAGTGCAAGCCCTGCCGCAAATCCGGCGCAGCGTGACCAGACATCTGGCTGCTGGCGAGCCAACGCGGGAGTTTGTGCTCGCCGCCATCATTGAGTTGGTTGCGCGGAGCGCTATCCGCCCCGGAAGCGAGACCTATGCCCGCGCGCATGGCACGCGCGGTGCGGCGACCCTTCTCAAGTCGAATGTGAACATCAAGCGCGACACGATCATCTTGACCTTCCGCGCCAAGGGCGGCCAAGCGGTGCATCGTGAAATTCGCAGCCGTCGGTTGGCGGCTGCAATCGGCATTCTTCAACAATTGCCCGGGCGCAGGCTATTTCAGTATCGCGACGAAACCGGAGCGGCCCACTTGGTCCGCCGGCGGGACGTCAACGAGTTTCTGCATCTTACCGCTAGCGTGCGTATTTCACTGAAGGATTTTCGTACCTTGATGGCGTCCACGTTTGTGCTGGAAACCCTGGCTCATCTCTCACCGGAGAAAAGCCAACGTTTGCGGCGCCGACAAATACTCGAGGCGGTGCGGGCTGCGGCCGAGGAACTTTCAAATACGCCGACGGTGTGCCGCAAGAGTTATGTTCATGACACTATTTTCGCGGCGTTCGAAAACGGCGGGTTGCGGCGCTTTTCGGCGAAGCTCAAGCTATGCCGTTCGGCAGGCGGGCGGGAGCAGGTGTTGGCGCAGATCGTCCGCAGCGCGTTCACCTGAGCCAAGCCTCACGCGGTCATGACATTGATCGGCTTGCCATCCAGCCATGCGCGGATGTCCTTGACCATACGCGGGTAGAAAAACTTGAAATTGTCGAGCGTCGCATAGCCGAGATGCGGCGTGGTCACGGCGTTGGCAAGCTTGCGAAAAGGGTGATCCAGCGGCAGCGGCTCGATGTCGTAGACATCGATGCCGGCGCCGGCAATTTTTTTCTCGCGAAGTGCGGACAGCAAAGCGGGTTCATCGACCACTTGCCCACGCGAGGTATTGATCAGGTAGGCGCTTGGTTTCATCAGCGCGAGTTCCGCCGCCCCGATCATCCGCTCCGTGCGCGGGCTGAGCTGCACATGCAATGTCACAAAATCAGATTGGCGGAGTAGTTCCTCCTTGGTCACCAATGTGGCGCCGGCTTCGCGGCATCTTTCCTCGGTAAGATTCTCGCTCCAGGCCACGACCTTCATTTCGAAAGCGCGGGCGATCTTGGCCACCCGGCCACCGAGTTTTCCGAGCCCGATAATTCCGAGTGTCCGGCCCGAAAGCCCGGTGCCCAACGTCGTCTGCCACGGAACCCCGGCTTTGAGCTGGCCGTTCTCGAAGCCGATGCGGCGCGAGAGTTCGAGTATTAATCCGAAGGTCAGTTCAGCGGTCGTGTAGCCAATGGACTCTGTGCCGCAAACCACGATATTGCGCGCTGCAGCGGCTTCGAGGTCGATGGCCGCATTGCGCATGCCGCCGGTTACGATGAGCTTCAGATCGGGCAACGCCTCAATCACTTTGCGGGACATGAGGGTGCGTTCCCGCATCAGGCAAATGACAGCAAAGCCCTGAAGCGCCTTGATTACCTGCTCGCTGCTTCCGAGCGGTTTATCGAATACCTTGAAGTCGACCTCGGAAATTTCCGACCAGTCCGCCAGCTGCAATGCGACGTTGTGGTAGTCGTCGAGAATGGCGCCGCGGTATCGCATGGGTCTCTCAGCCAAATTTCAGGTCGGCTGTCTGACCATAGCTGCGCTTGGCCGGCAAGAGGGCGCTACGCTAACGAGGTAGATTATGAGCTGCCTTGGCTGCCAGTGCGCTTGCGATCAACTGCGGGTTTGGCAGACCTGGTGAGCAGCAAAGTCATGTGTATCGGAAGCCGGCCTTTGGCCGTGCTTCTCACGCCACTTAGGTCCGGGACCGCGCATATAATGCAATTCCGGCTGGTAGGGGTCGAACAGGTCGCGCGTCAGATCACGCAGCCATTTGCCAATCGATGCCGCCAAATTGGGCACGTCGGCGGGAGCCGATCTGGCCATTCTGACCTGAACCATAATGCTGCGCCCTCCACGCTGGGCCGAAGTTCCGCCGCTTCTTTGATCGCGAGAAGCGCGAGCATCATCATGGTCGTTGATCCGTTAACGGCTGGTAGACAAGTCGACACGAGTGAGACTCAGCCTTTCTATAATGTTACCGTGGCGGTTCATCAGCAGACGGCAGCGAGTCTATTGCGTACCGGCAAGTAACTACACCGGTGCCGGAACTTTATTACCCATCGACCCGTTGATGACGGGGCCGTTGTGAGGAAGAAGAATGAAAATCGCGCAGATTGCCCCCCTTATGGAAAGTATTCCCCCTCGGCTTTACGGCGGGACTGAACGGATCGTTTCTTACCTGACCGAAGAACTGGTGCGCCAAGGTCACGACGTCACCCTATTTGCCAGTGCCGATTCAATAACTTCCGCCAAGCTTGTCGGATGTGTGCCGAAGGCGCTGCGGCTCGACCCAAATGTCCGCGACGTAATCCCGTATTACATGCTCATGCTTGATCGGGTGCGGCAGCGGGCGTCCGATTTCGATATCCTGCATTTCCATATCGATCAGTTCCACTTTCCGCTGTTTCGTCATATGGCCAACCGCACAGTGACCACCCTGCATGGTCGACAGGACTTGCCAGATCTCAAGCCGCTCTATGTCGGCTTTAACGACATGCCCCTGGTATCCATTTCAAACGACCAGCGGCGTCCGATTCCAAAGGCGAATTTCGTCGCCACTATTCACCATGGATTGCCGACTAACCTGCATAAGCCAATCTTCAATCCACGCGGCGGCTATGTCGCCTTCCTTGGTCGCATCTCGCAGGAAAAGCGCCCAGACCGCGCGATCGAGATTGCCCGTGCCCTTGGCATCCCGCTGAAGATTGCGGCAAAGATCGATAAGGCGGATGAATCTTATTTCCGGGAAGTGATTGCGCCGCTCCTGGATGGCCCCGGTGTGGAGTTCATCGGCGAGATTAACGAGGCGCAAAAATCCGGGTTTTTGGGCGAAGCGCTTGCCTTGCTGTTTCCGGTGGATTGGCCGGAGCCGTTCGGCTTGTCGATGATCGAAGCTATGGCATGCGGCACTCCGGTTCTGGCCTTCAGGCGTGGCTCAGTACCTGAAATCATCGAAAATGGCGTCACCGGATCAATTGTTGACGATATGGAACAGGCGATCAGCACGCTGCCGCGCGTCCTTTCGTTGGATCGACGCCAAGTTCGGCGGCGTTTCGAGGAGCGTTTTTCCGCCACACGCATGGCTCGCGATTATTTGCACCTCTATGACTCTTTGCTCAAGCGCTCTCATCATGTGGAACACGAAGTGGAAGTTGTTGGCATCGCCCCAGACTTGAACCCAGATATTTCGAGGCCCTACGTTGACGCATGATGTTTCGGCCGTGGCGGCGCTCGCCGTCGAGGCGGTTGCCGAAACTCCCTTCTACATTCCGGCAACTGGGTCTTCCTCCAGGCCTCGCCGCACGCTGAAGCACGGCGATACTTTTGCCGTGCTCGATGCGCACGGCGACATCGGCGCCTCCACCGGAGGACCCGACGGCGTCTTCCACGCCGACACCCGCTACATATCCCGCCTGGAATTGTTGTTTAACGGCATGCAACCGTTGCTGCTCGGCTCCAACGTGCGCGACGACAATTCGGTGCTCACGGTGGATCTGACCAATCCCGACATCTATTTTGACGGAAAACTGGTGCTGCCGAAGGATACGGTGCACATCATCCGCACCATCTTCCTTTGGCGCGGCATCGCCTATCAGCGGCTCGGCATTCAGAATCACAGCGAGCGGCTGATTACCATCAACCTGGCGCTCTCTTACGCCAATGACTTCGCCGATCTTTTCGAGGTGCGTGGCATACGGCGCGAGCGGCGGGGCCTGATGCGCCCCGCGGTCATCGATGACCGATCCGTGACGCTGGGCTACGAGGGTTTGGACGGCAAGCTGCGGCGGACCAGGGTTTCGTTCGATCCCGCGCCGAGCAATGTTGGCGCTACCGTCGCGTCCTACAGCCTTGACCTCGCGCCTGGCCAACGTCAGGCCCTGTTCGTGCTGGTGGAATGCGATGGCTCCGAGCAGCAGTCTGCGCCATTCCTACGGGGCATGCATGCCGCCTTCCGCGCCATCAAGGCGTCTACGCGCGGCACCGCCACCATCGAGACGTCGAACGAGGTGTTCAATCAGGTGCTGTGCCGTTCGACCGCCGATCTCTACATGCTGATGACCAATACGCCGGAGGGCCCGTACCCCTATGCGGGGATTCCCTGGTATTCGACGACATTTGGCCGCGACGGCCTGATCACGGCGATGGAGATGTTGTGGTGCGATCCAAGTATTGCCAAGGGCGTATTGAAGCGGCTCGCTGCTTATCAGGCCAAAGCCGACGACCCCCTTGCCGATGCGCAGCCCGGCAAGATTCTGCACGAGATGCGCAGCGGCGAGATGGCGGCGCGCCGTGAAGTTCCGTTCGGACTCTATTATGGCAGCGTCGACTCCACCCCGCTTTTTGTCTGGCTCGCGGGCCTCTATGTCCAGCGCACCGGCGACACGAAAACTCTTCTCGAACTTTGGCCCAATATCCAGGCGGCGCTGGCCTGGATTGATGGTCCTGGCGATCCGGACCGCGACGGTTTTGTCGAATATTACCGGATGACGGAACAGGGGCTGGCTAATCAAGGATGGAAGGATTCCTATGACGCAGTCTTCCATGCCGATGGCCCGTTGGCGGCGGGGCCGATCGCCTTGGCGGAGGTCCAGGGTTACGTATTCGCCGCCAAGCATCTCGCCGCCTATTGCGCCCGTCTGATCGGGCGCGACGCTGATGCCGACGCTCTGGAAGCCCAGGCGCGACGCCTGGCGATGCAGTTCGAGGAAAAATTCTGGTGCCCGGAGATCGGCACCTATGCGCTTGCTCTTGATGGCGCAAAGAAACCCTGCGCGGTGCGTAGCTCGAATGCGGGCCAGATACTGTTCACCGGCATCGTCCGGTCGGAACGGGCGAAGGAAGTCGCCGAGGGTCTGATGCAACCGCATTTTTTCAGCGGCTGGGGCATCCGCACGGTGGCAAACGCCGAGGCGCGATACAATCCGATGTCGTACCATAACGGATCGGTGTGGCCGCACGACAATGCGCTGATTGCGCTCGGCTTCGCCCGCTATGGCTTGAAGTCCGCGGTCAACCGCGTTTTCAAGGGCATGTTCGATGCGGCCAGCTACATGGACCTGCGGCGGCTGCCGGAATTATTCTGCGGCTTCCGGCGTGGACGCGGGCAGGGGCCAACGCTCTATCCGGTGGCTTGCGCCCCCCAGGCGTGGGCGAGCGCCACCCCTTTCGCTCTCCTGCAAGCGTCGCTCGGACTCGAATTCGAGCCGGCAAAAAACGAAATTCGGCTCCGCAACCCGCAGCTACCGGAGTTTCTCGATGAAGTCATTTTGCGCAATCTGCGGCTCGGGCAATCCAGCGTCGATCTTTCGGTCCGCCGCCATGGCAACGAAATTTCCCTGCAAGTAATCCGCAGCAACGGCCATATCCAAGTCTCCGCGATCTATAGCTGATCAGATTCCGCGTCTCGCTTGCTCTTTGGCGGCCGGATCGCTACATCAGCGCCAACTCCCAGCAACGAACGCTAACGAGGACAAGGGGTAATGGCCCGCCAATTCATTTATCACATGCAGGGTCTATCCAAGACCTATCCGGCCGGCCGTAAGGTGCTGGAGAATATCCATTTGCAATTCTATCCGGACGCCAAGATCGGCGTGCTCGGTGTCAACGGTTCCGGCAAGTCGACGCTGCTGCGCATCATGGCCGGCATCGACAAGGAATATTCCGGCGAGGCTCGGGTCGCCGACGGCGCGCGCGTCGGCTACCTGGAGCAGGAGCCGCAGCTCGATGCGGAAAAAACCGTGCGCGAAAACGTGATGGAAGGCGTGGCGGCGAAGAAGGCGCTGATCGATCGCTACAACGAGATTGCTGCCAATTACTCCGATGAAACCGCTGACGAGATGGCGAAGCTGCAGGACCAGATCGACAGTCAAAATCTTTGGGATTTGGATTCGCAGGTCGATCTGGCGATGGATGCTTTGCGCTGCCCGCCCGACGACGCCGATGTGGCCAAGCTCTCCGGCGGTGAAAGGCGACGCGTGGCCTTATGCAAACTGCTTCTCAGTCAGCCTGAATTATTGTTGCTCGACGAGCCGACCAACCACCTCGATGCCGAATCGGTCAATTGGCTGGAGGGACATCTGCGTAACTATCCGGGGGCGATTCTGATCGTCACCCATGACCGCTACTTCCTTGACAATGTCACCGGCTGGATACTTGAGCTCGATCGCGGCCGCGGCATTCCCTACGAAGGCAACTATTCCGCATGGCTCGGGCAGAAACAGAAGCGGCTGTTGCAAGAAGGCCGCGAAGAGGAAGCCCGGCAGCGCACGCTGGAACGCGAGCAGGAATGG
>JAXDOS010000014.1:0-10305 GCA_034668785.1 Alphaproteobacteria bacterium | reverse complement strand
GCCTTGCTTCACCCCCAGCAGGTCGCGGATGCCCTGCACGGCGGCGTCGGCATAGGCTTCTGAATTTTCCGACAGCAGCTTATGCGCCGCCAGCGTTCCGTCCGGCCGCCGCCCGATCACGTCGGTGAAGGTGCCGCCGCGGTCGATCCAGAAATCCCACTGGGCGCTTTTTGTCGCAATCATTGGGTTACGCAGGTCTGTTGATAGCGGGGATAGAAGCCTTGCATGAGTGGGACAACGTTTCAGGTATCGTGCGAAGGCCTAGCCTGCAACGGCAGGTAGAAATATAAGGTGGAGCATGCGCGCACCGGGATATGTCTTTGGCTTCATCGGCCTCTTTCTCGTGGCCCTTTCATCGTCGGCGGCGCGCGCGCAATGCCCGTCCAAGGACTACTTTCGCGTCGATGCTCAAAATGCGATCTCGGGTTTCGATACGACACTCAATTCGACGGTTTGCGTCTCCATCGTGACGTCGCCGACCCGCATCAATATGAAATCCCTGATTGTTGCCGAGGTCATCAATACCGCGAAGTTGGAACAAGCCCTGATTAATCAGTTTGCCCGCTCGGCCGCGTGCGGCTTCTTCAATATCGGCGGTTGGGACCTCAGTGAAGCCAATGTTTCGTTTCTCGGCTCCTTGTCGTCGGCCCGCATCCGGGTGACCGCTACGGCGAAACCTTGCCAAAGCGCGCGCGGAGGCCGCGTCACCTATCAGGTTCCGCTGACGATAACTTACGCCAATAATATCGTCTCGCTCCGGCTGGACGAGAAGAATGCAAAGCTCACCTTCGGAAAAAGCGAATTCGGCGTGCCGGCGTTTATCTCCGCGACGATTACCAACAAACTGAACGCCGTTCTCGCGGACAAAACCTTGGATACGACGCCGTTTATCCCGGACTACGTGCGCGCCTTCGCCCCTTCGGTCAGCCAACCCAGTCTCGTTCTCCAATCCAAGCGCCTGACCTTGAAGATCAGCCTTTCAGGCCAAATCACAAAAACGATGGCGGACCAGCTGCTGACCGGAGGCGTCGACAGGTACGCGGTCCCCTCGATCATTCGCTGGTTCAGCGGTGGTGTCCCCACGTCGTAAGGGGCGCGTGCTGTCGTTTAGCGTCGTTGTGATGTCTTGCATTGGTTTCCGCTCGCCAGCCGTGATAACCCTTATCTTCCATTCACGCCGCTGGCTTGGAAATTCCTAATGCATAAGCTTGCTATCTCTCCGGCGATTACCGCCCGGGTCAAGGCCCGGTCCGGCAAGGTGCATCCTTTCGATACTCTGAATGCGCGCCGCACCGCGCTACTGGTGATCGATATGCAGAACTATTTCGTCCAGCCGGGTGCGCAGGGCGAAAGCGCCACCGCGCGTGAGGTCGTGCCGGCGATCAACCATTTAGCGGCTGAACTGCGCCACCGCGGCGGCCACGTGGTCTGGGTCAGGAACAGCACGACCGACACCAAGGACTGGTCGACTTTTCACAACTGCCTGATGACAACGGAGCGCCGGGACCGTCGCTACAAGGCCATGGACGAAGCCAACGGCGGCGAGGGGTTTGAATTCTGGCACGCCTTGGACATCCAGCCCGGCGACGCCAAGATCGCGAAAAAGCGGTTCAGCGCCTTCATCCAAGGCTCGTCCGGGATCGAACGGCATTTGCGCAGCCGCGACATCGACACCGTGCTGATCGCCGGAACCGCCACCAATGTCTGCTGCGAAAGCACCGCGCGCGATGCCATGATGCTCAACTTCAAGACCGTCATGGTGGCCGATGCCCTCGCCGCGCAGACCGACGAAGCCCACAACGCCTCGCTGTCGGCCTTCTATTCGAATTTTGGCGACGTGCAGACGGTGAGCGAAGTCTTGCAGTCGCTCGACCAAGGCACCGCCAAGGCCGCGAAGGCCGGCTAAATTGGCGGGGGCCCGGCGGTTTTCCGCCGAGCCCCCTTTACATATCAGCCAGCCTATAAGCCGGGTTTTGTATGGCGCCCTGCGGATGCAGGACGCGCGACGGCCATTCCTCTGGGACGCCGGTTACCCGGCGCCTCCAGCAACCTACCCGGACGGCTGATCCGGACACGGATCCAGAGATTGCTCCCCGCGCCGTCCCTATTCGGTTTTGCTCCCGGTGGGGTTTGCCGTGCCGTTTCCGTTGCCGGAAACGCGGTGCGCTCTTACCGCACCGTTTCACCCTTGCCGCGCTATACGCAACGCCCGCGGCGGTCTGTTTTCTGTGGCACTTTCCCTAAGGTCACCCTCGCCGGATGTTATCCGGCACCGCATGTCCATGGAGCCCGGACTTTCCTCTGAGGCCACCTTTCGGCGATTGCCCCAGCGGCCGTCCAGCCGACTGACGCCTAAGGCATGGGGGGCAAAGATGGCCGCGTCAAGAGGTCGCGTTCTATTCCCCGTCATGCCCGGGCTTGACCCGGGCATCCATCTCTTTTGTGATGGATTGCCGGATCAAGTCCGGCAATGACGAAACGGGGAAGCGGGAACATGAGCGATTTTGAAGACCACTGCTGGAAAGATGTGATCTCCCCGGAAGTGATGGAGCTTTATTCGAAATACCAGCGCAAAACCTTTGTCGGCCCGGCTCCGGCGCTCGTCGCCATCGACCTTTATGAGTCCGCTTACCAGGGCGGCAACAAGCCGATGTCCGAACTGGTCAAGACCTATCCGGGCTCCTGCGGCGCCAATGCCTGGGCCGCCATCGAGCCGACCAAGCGGCTGTTCGCCGCATCGCGGCGCGCGGGGCTGCCGATCTTCTATTCCACCGGGGATACCCGCCCGGACAGTCTCCCGCATGCGGTGACGGCCACCAAGCGGCAGGGCGGCGTGTCCCGCGATGCGAGCCTTTACAACATCCGGCCGGAGTTCAAGCCGCAGCCCGGTGACGTGGTCATCACCAAGCAGCGCGCCAGCGCGTTTTTCGGCACGCCGATCCTGGCGCATCTGACCCAGCTCGGCGTGCGCTCGATCGTCATGTGCGGCGAGAGCACGTCGGGCTGCGTGCGCGCATCCGCCGTCGACGCTTATTCCTACGGTTTCCACGTGACATTGGTGGAGGAATGCTGCTTCGACCGCAGCGATCTTTCCCACAAGGTCAATTTGTTCGACATGCATCACAAATATTGCGATGTGATGCGGGTGGACGAAGTCGTCGCCCATCTTGACGGCTTGGCCGTGCGGAAGGCCAGTTGAGATGAAGCCAAGTCCTTATGGTCCGTTTCCCTATTCGCCGATCATTACACGTCCGCGTCTGACCTGGCCCAACGGCGCGCAGGTCGCGCTGTGGATTATTCCGAATATCGAATTCTTTTCTCTGGAGGAGAAAGTGCCGGCCAGCGCCGGCGGCTCCGGCGCGCCGGTCCCGGACGTCCCGTCCTGGGCGGTGCGCGATTACGGCAATCGTATCGGCGTGTTCCGCCTCATGGAGGTCCTCGACCGCCATGGCATCCGCGCGACCGTCGCGCTCAACAGCGAGCTATGCGCGCAGCATCCCATCATCATGGAAGAGGGCAAGAAACGGCACTGGGAATGGATGGGCCATAACGAGAGCAATACCCGCAGGCTTAATGGCCTCACGCCCGAGGAAGAAACCGGCGTCATCCAGCGGACGTTATCGACCATCGCGGGCTCGACCGGCGTGCGTCCGGCTGGATGGCTCGGGTCGGGTTTGCAGGAGACCTGGAACACGCTCGACATTCTGGCCGCTCAGGGCTGCGAATATGTCGCCGACTGGGTGAACGACGATCAGCCTTATATGATGGACCTCGAGGGTGGACGGCAGCTCGTGTCCGTTCCTTACAGCTATGAGATCAACGATAAGCCGGCCTTCGAGCGGCAGAACCGTACGGCGGACGAATTCAAGGACATGATCTGCCGGCAGTTCGATGTGCTCCATCGCGAAGGTGCCGAGTCCGGACGCGTCATGGCGATCGCGCTGCATCCCTATCTATCGGGAACGCCGTATCGCATTGATGCGCTCGATGCGGCACTTGGCTACATCTGCCGCCACGAGCGGGTGTGGAAAGCTACCGGCACGGAAATTGCTCGCCATTATCGCGAGCAGGCAAGCAAACAATCGAAAAAGGGGACATGACAATGGTCAAGATGGGGCGATACGCTTTCGCGCTGCTGACAGCCGCTACGGTATTCGCATTCGCGCCGCAAGCGCGGGCGCTGGACAACGTCATCGTCGGCACCGTCAGCTCGGGATCGGCGAATACCTGGCCGATGGCCATCGGCGTCAAAAAAGGCTTCTTCACCGAAGTCGGCATCAATATCGACTACGTGCTGGCGCAATCGAATGCGGCGGTGGTGCAGCAACTCACCGGCGGCTCGACCAATGTCGGCACCAGCGTTGGGTTGGTCGATCCGATCCGCGCCATCGACAAAGGCGCGCCGCTCGCGATCGTGCGCATCGAAATTCAGGCGCCGCCTTATGCGCTGGTCGCCAAAAGTTCGATCAAGAAAATCGAGGACCTCAAGGGCAAAACCATCATCATCGGCGGTGCCAAGGACATTACCCGGATCTTTGTCGAGTCGATGTTGAAGCCGCATGGCCTCAATCCCGGCGGCTATGACTTCATTTTCGCCGGCGCCACCAGCGCCCGCTTTTCCGCCTTGCAGTCCGGGGCGGTGGATGCCGCCATTCTGACCACGCCATTCAACTTCTATGCGGAGTCGGCGGGCTTCGTCAGCCTCGGCGACACCATCGACTATCTCAAGGACATGCCTTTTGCCGGCATGGTGGTGAACCGCACCTGGGCAGAGGCCAATCCGAAGGTGGTCGAGCATCTGCTCGCGGCCTTCACCAAAAGCGTGCTCTGGTTTGAAGATAAGAAGAACCGCGACGAATCCGTCCAGGTCATGATGGAACTCAGCAAGCTCTCGAAGGAGGATGTCGAAAAGGCCTATGACTACCTCCAGGGAAAGCACCTATTCGAGCCGACCGGAAAGACCTCGAAGGCGAAGTTGCTCCAGGTTGTCAACGCGCTGCGTGAGCTCGGCGACATCCCCGCGGACTTCAAGCCGGAGCGCTTGCTGCTGCCGGGTGTGACCCAGGTCGTGGACTAAGCGCGATTGCACAACCAACCCGCGGCCTGTTAGGTATCGCGGAAATTACGAGCACGCGCGGTTTGTCAAAAGCACGGAGAAGGCATGACAGACGATTTCGAAGATCACTGCTGGAAGGACATCATTCCGGCGGACGTGCTCAATCTTTATTCACGTTATCAGCGCCCAATCTTTGTCGGGCCGGCACCGGCGCTGCTGGCGGTCGATCTCTACGAAGTGGTCTATGGCGGCGGCGCGCAGCCGCCGGCGAAGCTCGCAACGACACATCCAAGCTCGTGCGGCGAATATGCTTACGCCGCCATCGAGCCCACGCAGCGGCTATTCGCCGCAGCGCGCAGCGCGGGCTTGCCGATCTTCTACTCGACCGGCGACGTGCGCCAAGACAGCCGCCCCAACTATCCAGGCATGCCGAGGCGCAACCGGCCGCCCGCTAACCCGAACGATTTTTCCATCCGGCCGGAATTCAAGCCGCAGCCGGGCGACGTCGTCATCACCAAACAGCAAGCCAGCGCGTTCTTCGGCACGCCGTTGATCGCGCATCTCACGCAATTGCGCATTCAGACGCTGATCGTCTTCGGCGAAACCACGTCCGGTTGCGTTCGCGCCACCGCGCTCGATGCTTATACCCATGGATTCCATGTCGTGCTGGTGGAGGAATGCTGCTTCGACCGCAACATCATCTCGCACAAAGTGAATCTATTTGACCTGCATCACAAATACGCGGATGTGATGCATGTCGACAACGTGATCGCGCATCTCAAAGACGCGGCAGTCAAGAAGGCGAGTTAAAAAGCCCCAGATGAAGCCATCCACTTATGGTCCCTTTCCCTATTCACCCATCCTCGGACGTCCGCGCCTGACCTGGCCGGATGGCGCGCATGTCGCGCTCTGGGTGATTCCGAATCTCGAATTCTTTTCCCTTCAGGAAAAGCTGCCTGCGGCGCCGAATGCGCCGGTGCCCGACGTCCCGTCGTGGTCGTTGCGCGATTATGGCAACCGCATCGGCATCTTTCGTTTGATGAAAGTGCTGGAAAAGCACGGCATCCGCGCTACCGTCGCGCTCAACAGCGAACTCTGCGCGCACCATCCCGCCATCATGGAAGAGGGCGCGAGGCTCCAGTGGGAGTGGATGGGCCACAACGAAAGCAATACGCGCCGGCTCAACCTCGCGCCGCCCGGAGAAGAGGCGGCAATCATCAAGCGTACGCTGGCGACGATTGAGAAGGCCACGGGAACGCGGCCGGTCGGGTGGCTCGGCTCCAGCCTGCAAGAAACCTGGGACACGCTCGATTTTCTTGCCGCCGAAGGCTGCGAATATGTCTCGGACTGGGTCAACGACGACCAGCCGTACATCATGTCGCTCCAGGCGGGGCGGCAGATCGTTTCCATTCCTTACAGCTATGAGATCAACGACAAGCTGGTGATCGAGCGCGAGCACCACACGCCGGCGGGATTCCGCGACGCGATCTGCCGCCAGTTCGATGTGCTCTATCGCGAGGGAGCGGAGTCCGGGCGGGTGATGGCCATTGCCGTACATCCCTATATCACCGGCATGCCGCATCGCATCGACGCCTTCGACGAGGCGCTGGCTTATATCTGCCGGCATGACAAAGTTTGGAAAGCCACGGGCAAGGAGATTGTGCGGCATTATCGCTCGCAGCTAAGCAAGACTTGAATGTTGCAGCAAAGGAAAAAATAACATGAGCTGGGCAGCAACTTTTTCGCGGATCGTAGTCGGCGCGGTTCTTGGTGTCGCGATGCTTCAGGCATCCGCCGCGCGCGCCGCCGACAAGGTGATCGTCGGCCTCATCAGTTCCGGGACGGCGATCGATTGGCCGCTCTATATCGGCGTCAGCCAAGGATTCTTCACTGCCGAAAACATTGAGGTGGATATCGTCAACGCACAATCGAGCGCGGCGGGCATCCAGCAGCTGATTTCCGGCTCGACGCATATCGTGACCAATGCCGGCCTGGTCGATCCGGTCCGCGCCATCGAAAAGGGCGCGCCCATCGCGATCCTCCGGATCATGGTCCAGGCGCCGCCCTATGCCCTCGTCTCCAAACCCGGCATCAAGACGCTCGCGGATCTCAAGGGCAAAACCATCATCATCGGCGGCGGCGCCAAGGACGTCACGCGCATCTTCGTCGAGGCGATGTTGAAGCCCCACGGCGTCAAGCCGGGCGAATTCGACATGGTTTTTGCCGGTTCTTCCGGCGCGCGTTTCTCCGCGCTGCAATCGGGCGCGGTCGACGCGGCGATCCTGCCGGTTCCGATCATGTTTTTTGCCGAGAGCGCCGGCTTCAACAATCTTGGCTACGTGCTCGATTATCTCAAGGACATGCCTTTTGTCGGCTTCGCCGCCAACCGCAGTTGGGCCACGGCCAATGCCGGGCTGGTGGAGAGGTTTCAACGGGTCTTCAACAAGAGCGTCGCTTGGTTCGAGGCCGACGCGAACCGCTCGCAAGCCGTAAAGATCATGATGGACGTGACCAAGCTGAAGCAGGAAGATGTCGAGAAGGCTTATGATTTCTTGCGCAGCAAACATTCCTTCGAGCCGACCGGCAAGGTTTCCAAGGCCAGGCTCGGTCAGGTGGTGGAATCGCTGCAAGAGCTTGGCGACGTGCCGGCTGGCTTTGACGTCAATCGGCTGGTACTCCCGGGCGTGACGCAGGTAGTCGATTGATAAAAGAACATCGGCTCGCGGTAGCGCGGTAAGCCGAGGAGGGTGTTGGTCGGTGGAAAAGGTATTGGAGTTGAACAAAAGGCCGGGAATTTTTCAGCGCTTCCCGCGCCTGCCTCTGGCGGGTCCGCTGTCTGTTATCACCGGGCTCCTGCTTTGGGAACTAGTGAGCCGCTACATCGTCGACAATGCCTTGTTTCTCGCGGGCCCGACGCAGATTTTCACCGCCATCGTCCAACTCGTCCACAGCGGCGAGCTTTGGCATCACATGGCGGTGAGCTCAATCGAGTTCATCGTCGGCTATGGAATCGCGAGCGTGCTGGGCATCACCTGCGGCTTGGCCATGGCCAGCAGCGAGACGATGAAGAAAATTCTCCAGCCCTGGATTTCCGGACTCTACGCCACGCCGACGATCGCGCTGGCGCCGCTGTTCATCCTGTGGATGGGAATCGGCATCTGGTCGAAGGTCATGGTGGTGATCTTTCTCGTGCTGTTCCCGGTCACCATCAACACCGAAGCCGGCTTGCGCACCACGAGCCCCCGCCTGATCGAAATGCTGCGCAGCTTCGGCGCGACCTCGCGGCAGATTTTCTTCAAGGTTTCGTTACCATCGGCCACGCCTTTCATTCTCGCCGGCCTCAAGCTCGGCATTGGGCGCGGATTGATCGCCGTCGTGGTAGCGGAATTATTCGGCTCACGCGCCGGTCTCGGCCGTCTCATCAGCGAGGCCGCCGACTCTTTCAACATGCCGGTGCTGTTCGCCGGCGTCATCATCCTCGCCGTCGCCGGCATTGTCATGACCGCGGGATTTAGCTGGCTGGAGCGCAAGCTCGTGCCCTGGACGCGGGATTGAACCATGGCTCCGAAGCTCGTCGTATCCGATCTAAATAAGAATTTTGGCGATCTCGAAGCGCTGCGCGGCATCACTTTCGAAGTCGAGCGCGGCGATTTCATCTCGCTCGTCGGCCCGAGCGGCTGCGGCAAGACGACGTTCCTGCGCATTGTCGCCGGCCTGGAGGAGGCGACCTCCGGCGAGGTGCTGCTCGACGGCCGCGCGGTGCGCGAGCCCGGCGGCGACCGCGGCTTCGTATTCCAGAACGACAATCTGCTGCCGTGGCGCACCGTCTTCGCCAATGCCTTCATCGGCCCGGAGGTTGGAGGCGACACCGGCGCGGCCGTGCGGCAGCGTACGCTCGATCTGCTTAAGCTCGTCGGCCTGGACGGATTTGAGAATTATTACCCGCGCCAGCTTTCCGGCGGCATGCGCCAGCGCGTCAATCTCGCCCGCGCTCTCGCCATCGATCCCGAGATCTTGCTGATGGACGAGCCGTTCTCGGCGTTGGACGCGCAGACGCGCGAGATCATGCAGACCGAATTGCTGCGGATTTGGGAAAAGGGCCGCAAGACGGTGCTCTTCGTCACCCACCAGATCGACGAGGCGGTGTTTCTCTCCGACCGCGTGCTGGTTTTCGCGCGGCGGCCGGGCCGTATTCAGGAAAGTGTCGAGATCGCCTTGCCACGCCCCCGCACCTTGGCAATGAAACGCACGCCGGAATTTGTCGCCTATGTCGACCAGATTTGGCGGTTGATCGAGGACGACGTGCGCGCCAGCGTCATTTACGAGAAAGCCTGACCCCACCGCTCCGTCACGCCACCGCGCGGGTCTTTTGCAGCAATGCATCCAGCGTTCGCAACGTGGAATCGTCGGCGATGCCGTCGATCCGTGCCGGACGGAAGTGGCGCTGGAAGGCGGTCACCACGTCCCGCGTCGTCTCGTCAAATTTTCCATTCAGGATGACGCCGTAACCGAAGTCGGCGAGCGCCAGTTGCAGATTGTGAACGTCGTCGTGCTCATCGCCGAGCGTCAGCCGTGGCCCGCGCTCGATGACGGGCGAGGGCTTCACCCACTGGCCGACGCCGGAATTGTGCAGCAGCTTCCACGGGAATTTCTCCCCCGGGTCTTGCTTGCGCGCGGGCGCCACGTCGGAGTGGCCGAGTACCCGCTCGGGTGCAATGTTGCGGCGGGCGATGATGCCTCGGCATAGCGCGATGACGGCGGCGATCTGCCGCTTGGCGAAATCGGGATAGCCGAAATCGTGGCCTGGATTGGCGATCTCGATACCGATGGAGCAGGAGTTGATGTCGGTTTCCCCCGACCATGAAGATACCCCGGCATGCCAGGCGCGCCGCGCTTCCGGTACGGACTGTACGATGCGGCCATCCTCGAAAACGAAATAATGCGCCGACACCTTGCTCTCGGCGGAGCAGAGCCGGTCCAGTGCGTCCTGGGCGCCCGCCATGCCGGTGTAATGCAGGAGGATCATGTCCGGCGGCTTGCCGTTCCGGCGTTCGTCGTTATTCGGCGAGTAAATGACGTCGGCGACGACCGAGGAGTCCGGCTGGAAGGTAGACATGGCCGGCTCATACATACTCAGCTCCGGAAAGGGAAGGCGGCGCTCTATTTTGCGGGCGAAGAACGCCTTGTTTCTTGAGCGAAATCAAGGAGTAAAAAGAGAACGGCCCGGCCTGTAGGGCCGGACCGTCTCA
>JAXDOS010000013.1:0-2759 GCA_034668785.1 Alphaproteobacteria bacterium | reverse complement strand
CGCTCGTCGGCGGTGTTTCAGACTGACATCAACCCCGCCGCCAAAATCGGCCGCGGCATCTTCCTCGACCACGCGACCGGCTTCGTCTGCGGCGAGACCGCCGTAATCGACGACGACGTTTCGATCCTGCACGGCGTCACGCTGGGCGGCACCGGCAAGGAGAACGAGGACCGCCATCCGAAGATCAGGCGCGGCGTGCTGATCGGGGCGGGTGCGAAGATTCTCGGCAATATCGAGATCGGCCATTGCGCGCGCATCGCGGCGGGCTCGGTGGTGGTTAAGCCGGTGCCGCACAACGTTACGGTGGCAGGCGTCCCCGCCAAGATCGTTGGCGAGGCGGGCTGTGCGGAGCCGTCGCGCACCATGGATCAGATGCTCGGCGCGATCGGGCTTTGATTTTCCACACTTTCTCGCAGCCGTATTTGTGAAGTTACGGCTGGTAGTCTGCGCCGTCTCGTCCTAAAAACCTCCCGGAAGTTCAAAGAATCCGATTGGAGACCGCCGTGGACGTTCAGGAAGTCAGGAAGCTCGACGCCTATCTCAAGCGCGTATTCGGCAATCCCAAGATCCGCGTCGTGCCGCGCCCGAAAAAGGACGACTCCGCCGAAGTCTATATCGGCGAGGAATTCATCGGCGTGCTGTTTGTCGATGACGAGGACGACGATCGCTCGTTCCAGTTCCAGATGGCGATTCTCGAGGAAGATCTGGCCGACGTCGGCTGAGGCGCGCGCCGCGACGTTGTAGGGTGGGCAAAGCGTAGCGTGCCCACCGACTCTTCTTTCTTGTATTGCGAATGTTGTGGTGGGCACGGCGCTGCGCGCCTTTGCCCACCCTGCGAAACCGAGCCTAGCCCTTCGGTCCCTGCATCTGCGCCGTCAAGCGATGCATTGCATTCGCAACGTCACGCCATTGCGACAGCCAGCTCCGCGGAAAGCGGAACGTCAGGTCGGCACCGTCGACACGGCGCTCACTCAGACACATGCCGGGCGTCAGGCCGTCGCGCGTGCAGCGCGCGTCGAGGCTCGGCGTCGTGGCGGAGAACAGGTCTTCGTTGGCGTAGGGGGAGCCGTCGCGAAAAGCGCGCATCGTCAGGCCGTCATCGACCGGCGTTGCAGCCTGCGCGAGGTAGCGCGGATAGATCGTACGGACCCGCGCATCGGGCGCCAGCGCGTCATGATGGGCCGATATCGACACGAAGATCCGGTCGATCGGCTGCACCTTCTCCTCGATCGTATCGGCACTGACGTGCTTCGGCGCATCCGGTGGTTCCAGCGACGGGAAGACGAAACTGAGATCGACCCGCTCTTGCGGCCCGGAGTGGCGCTGGATCTTCCGGCGGATCGCCGCGGTCGGCACATTGAAGAGCGTGCCGCCGACGCTGACCGGCAACCGGTCCGGAGCGCTGGCAGGACGCGCCACCCAGGTCGGCCACAGCAGATAGGCGACCAGCGCAACGGCGCCCGCGGTGATGGTTAGCGCGACCATGATCAGGATCATGTGCGAGCGCGGGTCCCTGCGGGTGTCGCGGGCGATGTGCTGGGCCGTCGAAAGCAGGGTCATGAACGAAGCGTCGGTCGAGGAAGAGTGAGGCGAATCATCTCGCGAATATGCCATGGGGAGCGTGATTTCCTCATGATTTCGCGGGAGTTCCGGCCTCCTTAGCCATGCGCAAACGCCGTCCTGGCTGACCGCTGTTAACCTTTCCTTAAGGATGCTGTGGCGGCCGCGGGCCAATTTTGCGAAAGCAGGCCGCGCGGTTTTTCGAGTAGGGGAAAGTTTGTCATGTCGCCCGATGCGTTGAATTCCTTGTTCGCCCTGTGCATCGGCTTTGCGTTCGCGGGCGCGCTTACCAGCGGCTATCAGGCGATGGCGGCGCGGCCGGCGGGGTTCGGGCTGCTTGGGGAAGGCGTGGCGCCGAAGACGTTTGCCGCCGTGCCTTTTCTGGTCTTCGCCGCACCCTTCATCATCATGCGCAACACGTTGCGCGGCGCCAAGATCGAGCGCCGCCGCTTCGAATTCGTGATGATGGCGACTGTGCTTTCAGGCTTCTGGAGCCTGATGTCCGGCACGTTTTTCCTGATGACGCTGCGTGCCACCGGCGTGTTTACCTGAGGCTTTCGGCCTCCTCGCTTGATCCCGCGACAGCGGCTGTGCCAAGGTCTCCGCTAGAGCCTTTTCCGTTCTGATCGAATCAGAACGGAGCTCTAGCCTTTTGTTTTGACGCGTTTTCTTCACGCGAACCGGGATCCACTTCGCTTGAAAACGCTCCGACGGAGACCTTTTTGCTATGGCGATCTACGAACTCGAAGGACAGGGGCCCGAACTCCCCGGAGACGGAAACTATTTCATCGCAGATAGCGCCGTCGTGATCGGCAAGGTGCGCCTTCTGAATTCCGCCAGCGTGTGGTTCGGCGCGGTACTGCGCGGCGACAACGAGTGGATCGAGATCGGCGAAGGCTCCAATGTGCAGGACAATTCGACCTGCCACACCGACATGGGCTTTCCGCTGACGATCGGAAAGAATTGCACGGTCGGTCACAACGTCATCCTGCACGGCTGCACCATCGAGGACGGCGCGCTGGTCGGGATGGGTTCGACCGTGATGAACGGCGCCAGGATCGGCCGCGGCAGCGTCGTCGGCGCGGGCTCGGTGATTACCGAAGGCAAGCAATTTCCCGAGAACTCCTTGATCATCGGCGCGCCGGCGCTGGTGATCCGCACGCTCGATCCCGAACAGGTCACCAAAATGGGAGGCGCTG
>JAXDOS010000012.1:0-5054 GCA_034668785.1 Alphaproteobacteria bacterium | reverse complement strand
GCCGGCGACAGCAATTCGATGATCAGGGGGATCCTGCCGCCCGCTATGGTTGGATGGCGGTCGAGGCCGAACAGCTCCTGCACCCGGATCGAAAGCTTGGGACCTGCCTCGGTGTATTCGATCGGTACGCGCGAACCGGTCGGCGCGGAATAATGCGTCGGCGCTTCGCTCTCGATACGGCGGAGCAGGGCAAACGGCAGCAGAGATTCCAGCGCCGTGGCAAGCTCAGCGGCGGAAAGTTGGCCGAGCGAGGTCTTATCGGCCAGAAAGGGCGTCAACCAATCATCGACAGTCTCGGCCAGCGCGGCATCGGACAGGTCGGGCCATTTCTCGCCTTCGCTCCGGCGCAGGAACATCACGCGATCGCGCCATTGCGTCAGCGCCGGGTTCCACGGCAGCCGATCGAGCCCAAGCCGCCCGATCCCCACCGCCAGCACCCGCGCTTTCTCTTCGCTGGAGCCGACCGGTACGGCCTGCTCCTGGAGCACGATGGCGCCGAGACGGCGGCTGCGCCGTCCGCGCAGAGAGGCAGTCGGCTTGTCGAAGACCACGTCCTCCCGGTTCTCAATGCGTTCGGCGAACCGCGTCTCGATGTCGGCGAGCGTGATCGCAGAGGCAAGCAGGATGCGGCTTTGCCCGGCCTTCCCTACCAGTTCAGCCACCGCCAGGAACGGCTCACGCGCCAGCCCCGAGGCGGCATCGATCTGGGCGCCGCGCCCATTCGCCAGCAGGAACGAGTTGGTCCCGCCGCCGCGGTTCTTGGCGATACGATCCGGATAGGCGAGTGCGAGGAGAGCACCGACGCACCTTTCACCTCCCCCCTTGAGGGGGAGGTCGGCGCGCACCGCGCGCCGGGTGGGGGGTGTCTTTTGCTTTGACCCCCCTCCCCAACCCTCCCCCTCAAGGGGGGAGGGAGCGAACTTTGCTTGCGGCGACAGTTCAGGTTTCACAAGTGAAGCCCACCGCTCCGCCATGCGGCGCGCTTCCTGCCCGCGCGACGACCGATCGCGGCGCAGTTCATCGATACGATGGCGCAGGTCGATGTCATTGCCGCCCAATCCGCGCTCGATGAGGATGACGGCGATCTCAGCCGCCAGGCCGCCTGCGCCTTCGCGCGCCGCATCGATGATCATCCGCGCCAGGCGCGGCGGCAGCGGTAGCTGTCGCAGCAGCCTTCCCTCTTCGGTGATGCGTCCCTCCGCATCGATGGCGCCGAGTTCCAACAACAGCGCGCGCGCTTCGATAATCGCGGGCTGCGGCGGCGTATCGAGGAAGGCGAGCGTCGCCGGATCGGCGACGCCCCAATGCGCCAGATCGAGAACAAAGCCGGTGAGATCGGCGGCAAGAATTTCCGGCTTGGCATAAGGTTCGAGCGCGGCAGTCTGCGGCTCGTCCCACAACCGATAGCAAATGCCGGGTTCAGTGCGGCCTGCCCGCCCTCGTCGCTGATCCGCCGCCGCGCGCGAAACGCGCACGGTCTCCAGCCGTGTCAGTCCGACATCTGGCTCGTAGCGCGGAACGCGCGCGAGCCCGCTGTCGATCACGATGCTCACTCCTTCAATGGTCAGCGAGGTTTCCGCGATGGACGTGGCAAGCACGACCTTGCGCCGCCCCGGTAAGGCCGGCGCAATGGCCTGATCCTGAGCTCTCAGATCGAGCGCGCCGTAGAGCGCATGGATCTCGACAGTCGGATCGCTGATGCGTTCCTGCAGAAGCGTTGCGGTGCGGCGGATTTCCGCGGCACCGGGTAGGAAGACCAGCACCGAGCCTTTGTCTGCCTGCAACGCGCGCGTAACCGCCGCCACGACCGGCCGTTCAATCGGATCGCGCGGGTCGCGCGATAGATGACGCGTCTCCACTGGGAAGGCGCGCCCGGCGCTCTCGATAACCGGCGCGTCGCCCAGCAGCTTTGCTACGCGCGCGCCGTCAATCGTCGCCGACATAACAAGCAGCCGCAGATCGTCCCGCAAACCCTGCTGCACGTCGCGCGCCAGCGCCAAACCGAGATCGGCATCGAGCGAACGTTCATGGAATTCATCAAACAAAACGGCGGAGACACCTTCCAGCCCCGGATCGTCGAGAATGAGCCGGGTGAAGACGCCCTCGGTGACGACTTCAATGCGCGTGCGGCGCGACACTTTGGAATCAAAACGCACGCGCAGTCCCACCGTTTCGCCGACTTTTTCGCCCAACGTCGACGCCATGCGCGCAGCCGCTGCTCGGGCCGCGAGGCGGCGCGGCTCCAAGAGCAAAATCTTTCCGCGCACCCACGGCTCGCAAAGCAGCACCAGCGGGACGCGCGTGGTCTTGCCGGCGCCCGGCGGAGCAACGAGAACCGCGCAAGGGTGTTCGCGCAGCGTCGCGGTTAACCGCGGCAGCACAGCGTCGATGGGAAGCGAGGAATTAAAAGGCATTGAGGACCGTCGGGAAGAACGCCATGGTTAACACGTTCCTACATCTATCCCAGTCCGGTCATAGCGAGCGTAAAGGTGAACGCAATGTCTTCGCCGCTACATAGGACGCATGGTCAATAGTATGTCGATGAAAGCCAGCGCGAGCATGGCCACGGGACGCGTCGACTGGGTCGATTATGCGAAGGGTTTTTGCATCGTCATGGTGGTGATGATGCATTCGACGCTGGGCGTCGAAGCCGCAGCGGGTCAGCAAAGCTTCATGCACGCGCTTGTCGCTTTCGCCAAGCCATTCCGCATGCCGGATTTCTTCCTGATCTCCGGGCTGTTTCTCCGGCAAGTGCTCGACCGCGATTGGCGCACCTATCTCGACCGCAAGGTCGTGCACTTTGCCTATTTCTATGTGCTGTGGATGACGATTCAATTCGCGTTCAAGGCGCCGGCCTATGCGATGGAGCATGGCGGCTTTGCCACGGCGGTGTTTTATCTCGAGTCCTTCGCCGAGCCCTTCGGCACGCTGTGGTTCATCTATCTGCTGCCGATCTTTTTTGTTGTCACCAAACTGACCCGACCGGTGCCGGCCGCGATCGTCTGGCTTGCCGCCGCGGCGTTGGAAATCGCTCCCATCGATACCGGCTGGACCGTGATCGACGAATTCGCCAGCCGCTTCGTCTATTTCTACACTGGCTATCTGCTGGCGCCGCACGTTTTCGCGATGGCGGCCCATGCCCAGGCGCGGCCGCTCAAGACCACGGTCATCCTGCTGTTGTGGGGCGTGAGCAACGCGGTGTTCGTCCATCAAGGCTACGCTGAACTGCCTTTCGTTTCGCTCGCCATGGGACTCCTAGGCGCCGCCGCCGTCGTCCGCGTCTCGGCGCTGATGGCGAAGGGCGGTATTTTCCGGCCGCTGCGCTATTGCGGCGAACATTCGCTCGTCATCTATCTCGCTTTCTTCCTCCCCATGGCAGCAACTCGGGTCGCCTTGCTCAACACTGGCATGATCGCCGATCTCGGCGTCATTGCCCTGTTGGTGACGGCTGCAGGCGTATCCGGCCCGCTGGCTCTGTTCTGGCTGGTGCGCGGCTCCCGGCTGGATTTCCTGTTCGCACGTCCAGAGCGTTTCTGGCTGACGCGCAAGCCGCAGATGGCCTTGCAACCGGCGGAGTGATCTCTATTCGTCATTGCCGGGCTTGACCCGGCAATCCATCATTCTTCGTCTCCAAATCATTTTTAGATAGACCCCCGGGTCAAGCCCGGGGGGTGACGAGCTAAGTCCACAGGCTACTCGATGAACCGTTGATTCACCGCCTCGGACAGCCCACATTCGGGCCATGCCATCAACTGCCACGTCCGCCACGCCGAAGCCGGCGCCCGTAAAGCCCGCCATCACGCCGCGCGCGTTGAAACCGGGCGACCACCTCTTCCTGGTCGACGGCTCCGGCTACATTTTCCGCGCCTATCACGCGCTGCCGCCGCTCACCCGCAAGTCAGACGGATTGCAGGTCAATGCCGTGCTCGGCTTCTGCAACATGCTCTGGAAGCTTCTCTGCGACATGAAGCCCGACGAGAAGCCAACCCATCTCGCGGTCGTCTTCGACAAGTCGGAAAAAACCTTCCGCACCGACATGTACACGGAATACAAAGCCAACCGGTCGGCGCCGCCCGACGATCTCATTCCGCAATTTCCGCTGATCCGCGAGGCCGTGCGGGCCTTCGATATTCCCTGCCTGGAAATGGCCGGCTATGAGGCCGACGACCTGATCGCCACCTACGCGCGGCAGGCTTGCGAGGCCAAAGCGACGACGACCATCGTCTCCTCCGACAAGGACCTGATGCAGCTCGTCTGCGACACGGTGATGCTCTACGACACCATGAAGGACAAGCGCATCGGCGCGCCGGAGGTGTTCGAGAAATTCGGGGTGACGCCGGAGAAGGTGATCGAGGTTCAGGCGCTGATCGGCGATACCAGCGACAACGTGCCTGGCGTGCCCGGCATCGGCGTCAAGACCGCGGCGCAGCTCATCATCGAATACGGCGACCTGGAAACGCTGCTCGCGCGCGCCGGTGAGATCAAGCAGGAGAAACGGCGGCAAAGCCTGATCGAGCATGCGGAGAAAGCGCGGCTGTCGAAGCGACTGGTTACGCTCGATCAGAAAGTGCCGCTGACGGTTCCGGTAGACGACCTGGCCGTGCACGAGCCTGACTACCGGCGGCTTGTCGCCTTCCTCAAAGCGATGGAATTCAACACGCTCACACGCCGCGTGGCGGAAAAGGGCGGCATTGATGCCGGCGAGGTTGAGGCGGATGTGAAGCTGACTTCTTCCATCCCTCCCCTGCAAGGGGAGGGTGGCGCCGCGCCAGCGGCGCCGGGTGGGGCTACATCGCCAACTGCGCTCCCCAGCCGGCCGCCTCCGGCGGCCACCCTCCCCCAAGGGGGAGGGATAGACAGCAACCTCTCCCCGATCTCCCTCGCCAACGTTCGCGCCGAGAAAGCCCGCGCCACCAAAATCGACCGCTCCAAATACGAAACCGTCCGCAGCCTCGACCGCCTCAAGCATTGGATCGCGCGCGCTTATGACGAAGGCGTCGTATCCATCGATACCGAGACCAACAGTCTCGATCCGATGCAGGCGACGCTGTGTG
>JAXDOS010000011.1:0-5794 GCA_034668785.1 Alphaproteobacteria bacterium | reverse complement strand
GAGGGCAAACAGGTGACCACGCTGGAAGGCCTCGGCACCGTCGAGGCGCCGGCGCCGATCCAGCGCGCCTTCAAGGCAGAGCAGGCGGCGCAGTGCGGCTACTGCATCCCCGGCATGATGATGCGGGCGCAGGCCTTGCTGGAAAAGAATCCAGCCGCCTCGGACGCGGAAATCCGCCAGCAAATGCAGCCGAACCTCTGCCGCTGCGGCACCCATACCAGGATCCTGCGGGCAGTACGCCGGGCGGGCGCCACCATGCGCGATCCGGTGGGGCCGACGGAGAAGGGAGCCTCCCGATGAACGCTCCGTCTTTAGGCAAATTCTCCCGCCGCAAGATGCTCGCGGGCGGCGGCGCATTGATCGTCAGCTTCGCGCTTTCCGACCAGCGCCTATTCGCACAGGAGGCGGAGGAGGGCGGAGGGCGAAGCGGGCCGAAGCTCCCCGGCAGTTTGCAGAACAGCCCGATGCTCGACTCTTGGATCCGCATCGAGGCGGATGGCAGCGTCACTCTCTTTACCGGCAAGGCCGAACTTGGCCAGGGGATCAAGACCGCGCTGGTGCAACTCGCAGCGGAAGAACTCTATCTCGAACCCCACTCGATCAAGGTCGTCTCCTCCGACACGGAGCAAACCGCCGACGAAGGCTACACCGCCGGCAGCCGTTCCATTCAGGACAGTGGCAATGCCGTGCGCAATGCCGCGGCGCAGGTTCGCGAAATCCTCATCAACGTCGCCGCGGCCAAGCTGAAGGTCGACGCCAGCCAGCTTAAGGCCGAGAACGGCAAAATCGTCGCCGGCAACGGCCGCGGCTTTGGTTACGGTGAATTGGTCGCCAATAATGTTCTGCACGTCAATGCCGAGCCGAAATCGAAGCTGAAGGACTTCAAGACCTACACGCTTGTCGGCCAGTCGATGCCGCGGATCGATATTCCCGGCAAAGTGACCGGCGCCGCCACCTATGTGCAGGACATTCGACTGCCTGGGATGGTGCATGCCCGCGTCGTGCGCCCGCCGAGCATGGGCGCGCGGCTGCGCTCTCTCGATGCCGCCCAAGTGGAAAAAATGCCCGGCGTGCTGAAGGTGGTCCGCAACGGAAGCTACCTCGCCGTCATCGCTGAACGAGAATTCCAGGCGATCCAGGCGATGCGCGCGCTTGCCACGGCGGCGCAGTGGGACGAACAGGCCAAGCTGACCGATTATCCCGGCGTCTACGACATGTTGCAGAAGGGACCGTCGGAAGAGCTCGTCATCTTCGACACCAAGACGCAACCGGCTCCCGGCGCGCGAACCGTCGAGGCGACCTACCGCCGTCCTTATCAAATGCATGCCGCCATCGGTCCATCCTGCGCCGTCGGTCTCTTGCAGGACGGCAAGCTGACCGTGTGGACGCATAATCAGGGCGTCTATCCGCTGCGCAAAGCGGTCGCCGAGCTTCTGCACATGCCGGAAGACAAGGTGCGCTGCATCCATATGGAGGGCTCCGGCTGCTACGGCCACAACGGGTCAGACGACGCCGGCGGCGACGCGGCGCCGCTGGCAGCAGCCATGCCCGGCAAGCCGGTGCGCGTGCAGTGGATGCGCGAGGACGAACATGCGTGGGAGCCTTACGGCTCCGCCATGGTCACCAAGGCGCGGGCGTCGCTCGACGCCGGCGGCACTATCGTCGATTGGCAATATGGCGTCTGGAGCATGAGTCACGGGACGCGCCCCGGCGGAGCGCGAAGCCTGATCGCCGGCTGGCTGATCGAACCGCCGCTTTCGTTGCCGCCATCGCGGCTGCCGGGGACCAACGAGGCGGAAGGCAATCGCAATTCCAAGCCCGCCTACAAGCTTCCCAGCGCACGCGTCGTGCACCACCACATCAAGGCAATGCCGATCCGGACCTCGGCGCTGCGGTCGCTCGGCGCTTACATGAATGTCTTCTCGGTCGAAAGCCTGATGGATGAGTTGGCGACCGCCGCCGGCAGCGATCCGGTCGAATTCCGTTTGCGTTACCTTGATGATCCGCGCGCGCTTGACGTCATCCGCCTGGCAGCGGAACGCTTCGGCTGGTCGAAAGAGAAATTGCCGCAGGGGCGGGGACAGGGCTTTGCCTATGCCCGTTACAAAAATTCCGCCACCTATGTGGCGTTGGCAACCGAGGTGGAGGTCGCGCGCGACACCGGAGCTATCAAAGTGCTGCGCGTGGTGGCGGCTACCGACAGCGGCCAGGCGGTGAACCCGGACGGCATCCGCAACCAGATCGAAGGCGGCATCCTCCAGTCCGCAAGTTGGACGCTCTATGAATCGGTCGGCTTCGACAAAACCCGGATCATCAGCCGCGATTGGCGTAGCTATCCGATCCTGCGGTTTGCGGCGGTGCCGGAAACCGTCGAAGTGCATGTTATCGATCGGCCCGGCCAGCCCTTCTTGGGGGCGGGCGAAGCGTCCCAGGGACCAATGGCCGCAGCCATCGCCAATGCCGTTACCGACGCCACCGGCGCGAGAATTCGCGACCTGCCGCTCACCCCCGATCGCGTCAAAGCCGCCCTCGGGGTTTAGGACGCCTGAGCGAGTGGACACGTCACGCGCTATGACGTTTACTCCCTAAAAATATAATCAGGGAGGTGTCGGTGCTGCATCGTCGGAAATCCATGTTTTTTGCTGTGGCGGGGCTTTTCAGCCTGCTGTCGCTCGCGCTCGCGCCGGCCTATGGGCAGGGAGCGCCAAGCGCGGTGTATCGTCCCTGGATCGATCCCGATCTGCTCAAGGCGGCACAGGCGGAAGGATCGCTGACAGTCTATTCCTCGACCAATGAGCAGGAGGGTCTTCCGCTCTGGAAGATTTTCGAGGACGCGACCGGGCTCAAGGTCAATTACATCCGCGGCGCCGACGGCCCGCTGATGGGCCGTATCGCGGTCGAATATCGCACCGGCCAGTATACCTGGGACGTCCTCCAGACCACCACGTTGAACAAAGTGCTTCCGGAAATGCTCGCCGCCTTCGATCCTTCCGAGGCGAAGAACATCATTCCCGAGGCGCGAGATCCGGGCCGCCGCTGGTATGGCGTCTACGCCAACTACAACACCCCGAGCTACAACACGCAGCACGTGAAGGCGTCCGACTTGCCGCAGAGCTACGAGGAATTCGTCAAACACAAGGAGTGGGCGGGAAAGATCGCCATCGACAACAGCGACAATGAATGGGTGAAAGGGATCATGCTGCATTACGGCGAGGAGAAGGGGACGAAGCTGATCAAAGATATCGTCGCCAATCTCAAGCCGGTCGTTACCGATGGGCATCTCGCCATGGCGCGCTCGGTCGGCTCCGGCGAATACTGGGTTGCCCTGAACCAATATCTAATGCTGACGATGAATGTGAAGCTCGCCGGCAGTCCCACCGACTTTTGGGCACTGGACCCGGTGGTGCTGATCTTCGGCCAGATCGGCGTCAATTTGAAAGCGCCGCATCCGAACGCCGCCCGGCTCGGCGCGAACTTCATGCTGAGCAAGGAATCGCAGGAGTTCCTGACCAAGTTCGGCAGGATTCCGACGCGACTGGATGTCCCGAGCAATCCGCCTGACGTCCTCGAGACGCTCAAGAAAAAGAAGATCATCACGACGCTGCTGAGTCCGGAAGAAGAAAAGAAATGGCAGAAAACCTTTGAAACTTTATTCAAGGATCGCTGAGCCGTCGTCCTCGCATCAGGCTATCGATGTCGCCGCCTCGCTGACGCGATGAATATTCGGAAACCAGCGTTGGAGCTTTAGTTTTGAGTTTTGCAAACACTCGCATGGACTCGCTGCCGAGTTGGACACCTTTCCGCCGGCGGCTGATCGAGCTTCGGCCTTCGCATATCTTTCTTGTTGCTTGCGTCGTCGTCGCGGCATGGCTTGTCATTATCCCGCTCTCGGCGCTGTTGTTCACGGCCTTCACCGAAGACACGATTTACGGTATCGGCGCGCCGACGCTGGAGAACTTCGTCGAAGCCTATTCGGGCTGGCATATCCTGCGGCTGTTCGGCAATTCCCTGCTGTTTGCCATCGGCACTGCGATCACGACCTTCATTATGGGCGGGATCGTCGCCTGGGTCGTTGAACGCACCGACGCGCCGGGCGCCGAACTGTTTCACAACCTCGCGCTATTATCTTTCGCGCTGCCCGGCCTGCTCACCGCCATGGCCTGGATTTTTGTTTTCAGCCCGAACATCGGCTGGGTGAACACGCTGCTGAAAACCGAACTCGGCCTGTCGTCTTCGCCCGTGAATATCTACTCGATGGCCGGAATGATCTGGGCGCTATCAAGCCATTACTTTCCGCTCGCCTATCTTGCCTTGGGGCCGGCTTTCCGGGTGCTCGACGTGCGCATGGAAGAAGCGGCCTTGGTATCGGGCAGCCGCTATTGGCAAATCCTCTTGCGGATCACCTTCCCGCTGCTGCGCCCCGCCATTCTCTCCACCATGCTGTTGCTCTTCGTGCTGGGGATGTCCTCGTTTGAGGTCCCGCGGCTTATCGGCAGGCCGGCACGCATCGATGTCTTTACCACCGAAATTCAGGCTGCTACTGCGGGGACGCCGCCCGCATTCGGCACCGCCAGCGCTCTTGCGCTCTCTCTTCTGATAATCTGCATTATCGCCGTGTTCTTCTATCGGCGTTCGACGCGCAACGCCGAAGCCTTCGCTACCATCACCGGAAAAGGCTATACGCCCACGCGGATCAAACTGCGCCACTGGCGCTGGCCGATCACCATCGCGATTGGCCTGCTGTTTCTGATCGCGCTTGGGCTGCCGCTTTTTACCCTGGCCTGGCAGTCGTTCTTCCGAAACCTGGCGCCGCCGTTTCTGTCGTCAGCGCTTCCTTTCACGTTGGAAAATTACAAATTCGTTCTTGGTTATCCGATCTTCATCGATGCGGTGAAGACCAGCGTTCTATTGGCAACGATGGCGGCGACATTCGTAGTCGGCCTCACTTTCGTCATGGCGTGGATCGCGCAACGTTCCAAGACCCGCTTTGGCTGGATTCTCGATGCGCTCGCCTTCACTCCCATCGCCATTCCAAGCGTTATCGTCGGAGCCAGCGTTCTCTTCGCCTATCTGATGTTGCCGATCCCGATCTACAACTCGATCTGGATTTTGCTCGTCGCCTACGTGACGTTGTATCTGCCTTATGGCATGAGATTCGCGTCCGGCGGCATTACGCAAATCCATAAGGAGTTGGAAGAGGTGGCGGAAGTCGCGGGCGCGCGGCTGCACCAGATTTTCCTGCGGATATTGTTGCCGCTGCTGGCGCCCTTTCTCCTGGCGGGATGGATCTATGTTTTCGTATTGTCGGTGCGGGAGCTCGGCGCTTCGATCTTCCTCATCGGCCCGGGAACACATGTGCTCGGCACGATCAGCCTAACTATGTGGGAAGAGGGCGGCAGCTATGGCGCGGTCTGCGCGCTTGGCATCATCCAGATCGTGCCGCTGATCGGCATCGTCGCCGGCTTGCGCTGGCTGGAAACGCGGTTGCGTCGGCGCGTCCAGGCCGGAAGCGGCAAGGATCGTGCAGCGATAACGAATTGAGAGACTGTAATGTTTGTCATTGAAAATTTGCACAAAGCATTCATCGCGCCCGGACAGACCGACGTGCGCGCGGTCGATGGCATCAGTCTCAACGTCGAAACAGGAAAGCTGCTGACGCTGCTTGGCCCTTCCGGTTGCGGCAAGACCACGACGCTGCGTTGCCTCGCCGGGCTGGAGCGGCCGGATTCCGGACGCATCATCATCGACAACAAAGTCGTCTTCGATTCGGAAAACGGCATCTTCGTGCCGCCGA
>JAXDOS010000010.1:0-7768 GCA_034668785.1 Alphaproteobacteria bacterium | reverse complement strand
GCGCCGGCCATATTCTGCACCACGACGGTCGGGGCGCCGGGGATGAAACGGGAAAGATGCCGGCCGATGGCGCGGGCATAGATGTCGTAGCCGCCGCCAGGATCGCCGCCGACGATGAACTTGATGGTCTTGCCGCCGTAAAAATCCTCAGCCGCGGCGGGGCCCGCGATCAGCCAACAGCCGAAAGCTGCCGCAGCCCAGGTGCCCCATCCAAACCGGCTCATGTGATCCTCCAGTGCTGCGCCAGCTCCAGCCTCTATCATCGCGGCGCTTGGCGGCTAAGGCAACACACGGTCGCCGAGCGGGATTCCAGGCGGAAATTAAGCCAATAGCGACGTTTTTCGCCGATATTAAACAGCCGTGCCGCATGGCTCGTGGTGCGGTTGCATCAATAAAGCGTTAAGCCTGATTGCCCCGATCGGCCGGCAAAATTCTAGACAGGAAATTTGACTATGCAGGTGGCGATTATCGGTTCCGGTTATGTCGGCCTCGTCTCCGGCGCCTGCTTTGCCGACTTCGGTCACAACGTCATTTGCGTTGACACCAATAAGGAAAAGATCGCGTCGCTTTTGCGCGGCGTGATGCCGATTTACGAGCCGGGTTTGGCGGAGCTAGTGGCGAGAAATCTCAACGAGGGCCGGCTCGCTTTTACCACCGACCTGGCGGGGCCGGTAAAGGCGGCGGATGCAGTGTTCATCGCGGTCGGCACGCCGTCGCGCCGTGGCGATGGCCATGCCGACCTCGCCTACGTCTTCGAGGCAGCGCGAGATATCGCCGCGCAGCTCGACGGCTTCACCGTCGTGGTCACAAAATCAACAGTGCCTGTCGGCACCGGGGATGAAGTCGAAAGCATCATTCGCGCGGCGCGTCCCGATGCGGACTTCGCCGTCGTTTCAAATCCGGAATTTTTGCGCGAGGGAGCCGCGATCAACGACTTCAAACATCCGGACCGCATCGTTGTCGGCAGCGATGATCCAAAAGCCAGGGCGGTCATGGCGGAGTTGTACCAGCCGCTCTATCTCAATGCGTCGCCGCTGCTTTATACCGGCAGGCGTACCGCCGAGCTGATCAAATACGCCGCCAATGCCTTTCTCGCCACCAAGATCACCTTCATCAACGAGATCGCGGAATTATGTGAAAAGGTGGGAGCCAACGTTCAGGAGGTGGCACGGGGCATCGGTCTCGACAACCGTGTCGGAGCGAAGTTCTTGCATGCGGGTCCGGGATTTGGCGGCTCGTGCTTTCCCAAGGACGCGGTGGCGCTGATCAAAACCGCGCAGGATTACGACTCGCCGCTGCGCATCGTCGAGACCGTCGTCGCCGTCAACGAATCAAGGAAACGGGCGATGGCACGCAAAGTGAGCGCGGCGCTCGGCGGCAATCTGCGGGGGAAAACCATCGCCGTGCTCGGGCTGGCGTTTAAGCCCAATACCGACGACATGCGCGAGGCTCCCGCGATCTCCATCATCACGGCGCTGGAGGACATGGGCGCCAAGGTGCGGGCCTATGATCCCGTCGCCGCCGAGCAAGCCAAAAAGGTCCTGACCAACGTGCATTATTGCGACGATCCCTATTCATGCGGCGAGGGCGCTGACGCGGTGGTGATCGTCACGGAGTGGGAACAATTCCGCGCGCTGGATTTGAATAGGCTGAAGGGCGTCATGCGCCAGCCGGTCATGGTCGACCTACGCAACGTCTACCAGCCGGACCAAGTGACGAAATACGGTTTCAGCTATACGAGCGTTGGGCGGCCGCCGGAAGGACTGGAAAGAGGTCCGGGCGGCATCGAGCGCCGCCGCCGGCACCTTCAATAGAGTGATGGTCGGAGCGGGGAGATTTGAACTCCCAACGTGCCGTGCCTAACTCATGCGACCAATTATTGGATAGTCGAAGAAATCTAAGCTTGGAGTCTTCCAACGGGGCAGCCGCTTTTGAATGAGAAGCAAGGCCCCTTGTTAGCAGTGAAAGCTTTGCCTCTTCAATGGGCGCGGATGGCGAGGCAAAGATTCCGGTCTTCAACAGCGGCTTAATGCTTTGGACCCTCCCGCTTAGTTGAAAATGTGGTATGTTCACCCGAGGCGGGAATGCCGCTAGGGAGGTGCTACGCGCGTGTTGGACAACAGCTTATTCGAGATAGCGCAAAAGAACGGCAGTTCGGCTGTCGCCGTGGCGGCTGGCCCTTCTTATGGTTTCTACAGTTTGGTGGATCGCTGGGGGTTCGAAAGCCACGGCACTTATGTCGCCAGCGTCCAGCGGGTGACTGACGCGCCTGTTGGCTTTCCCTATTCGCTTAAAGTTACATTTTCAACCGGACAGCCAGTGTTCGGTCCCGATGACAGTTGCATGATCTATCAAACAATTGAGGGGATCAAACTAAGTAGTCTGCAATATGGAACAGCCGGTGCCCAGGACATCATTTTGGCATTTGGCGTCAAAGCGCACCGCCCTGGAACCTATGGCGGTACGTGGAAAAAGACATTAAATGGAGGAACGTCTCTAAGTTTTGGGTTTCACTACACAGTCAACGCTGCCGACACCTGGGAGCTGAAAAGAATCCTGATTCCCGGCGTCACGTCGGGAAATTGGCTCTCTGACAACCAATTGTCCGCATGGCTTTGCTTCGGGCTTAATGCCGGAACAAATCTACAAGTCGCCGATGGCGCTTGGACTGCGGCGAATGGTTCGAGCGTATCCGGTGTTGGGATCGTGAACGGCGCTGCGGCCACGTCGGATGTTTTTCAACTCAGCCCCGCATTTATCATTCCTGGATCGAGCGTGCCGACTAGTTTTGCAGCATTGCGGTTGTTGGCTCGCAATCAAATAGAAGAACAAGATCGATGCTACCGTTATTTACGCCGTTGGGCGCAGCCGCCCTTAAAAGGTTTTGTGTTTAGTGCCACGCTTGCCGGTCGGCTCGGCTGCCCAATCTGTCCGGCAATGCGGGATGTCCCAACCTTGGCAATGGGCGGCAACTTGCCGGTGACTGATTATGCCGGAAACTCTACGACGATATCCTCTTTGTCGACGGACGCTTCAACCGCCAACGTTGTGGAATTCAACGCCAATCTGACGGGAGCCTTGACTGTGGGAAGCGGGTGCGCCGTTCAGCAAGTAGGCGGCACCACTCCATATCTCGAACTGTCATCCGAAATTTGATGACGATTTCCGCGCTGGTGACAGCAAGCGGACTTTCGTTCCGCTTCCGGGACTTGGTAGCCACTTTGTTACACTATCCGGATTCAGCCCTTTCGGGAGGCTGTGAAAAGCCCATATATCGCAGCTCATTTGGTCGGAGCGCCGAGATTTGAACTCGGGACCCCCAGTCCCCCAGACTGGTGCGCTAACCGGGCTGCGCTACGCTCCGACGCCGCGGACTATAGGGACGAGGCCTAGGCCGCGCAATATTGGCGGCCTTCAAGACGATAAAGCTTTTTAAGGACCTGCGGATATCCTTCCGGGTATCCGGCCGGTCGAAGACAATCGGCCCTTAACGGCGAGCCTGACTGCCTTGCACCGCTATCTTCTCATTTCAGGTCACGATTACCGCAGCCCTCGCCGCGCCGGCGTGCATTTTGTCGCGCAGGAGCTCGCGAAGCGCGGCACGCTGCGCTTCTTCTCGACGGGGTTTAGTTGGCTGTCGTATCTGCGGCACGACCCGCGCCTCTCGATCGCCGACCGCGCTAACGCGGTCGAGAATTTCGCGGGCGTCGAATGCTATCTTTGGAAGACAACCTGGCACCCGTTCAATTGGCATGTTCGCGCGCTGCAAGGTCTGTCGCGGCTGTTGTTCATGGCCTATCGCCGCCGCACGCCGGAGGCGTTCAAACACTGGGTCGCGAACAGCGACACGATCATTGTCGAGTCGGGTATGGCGCCGATTTTTATGCCCGAAATTGAAAGGCTCAATCCAACAGCGAGAAAAATCTTCATTGTCTCGGACCCGCTCGACACCATCAGCGTCGACCCGTTCGTGTCGCACGAGCTTGAGAAATATTTCACGCGCTTTGAGGCTGTCATGGTGAAGTCGCGGCGCATGGCGCCTTCGCTTCCGCCCCATGGGAATGTCCGCTATGTGCCCAATGGTTTCGATCCGAATCCGGTCGTCGTCGGGTCGTCTCCCTACGGCGCCGGCATCCATGCGGTGTCGATCGGTTCCATGCTGTTCGACCGCGGCTTTTTTGACATCGCGGCTCCGGCGTTTCCCTACATCACATTCCATGTCATCGGCGGCGGCCGGCATGCGGCTCGGTTGAACTATCCGAACGTGAAGGTCTACAGCGAAATGCCGTTTCGCGAGACGCTGCCTTATCTCAAACACGCGCATTTCGGGATCGCGCCCTATGACCCGGAGCACGTGGCAGAATACTTGGCCGATTCCTCCCTGAAGCTAATGCAATACGCATCCTTCGGCGTACCGGCGGTATGCCCCGCCGTGGTTGTGAGCGATTATGCGGGCCGCTTCGGCTACATCCCGGGTAATGCGGTATCTGTCGCTCAAGCAATCGGCGGGGCGCTTTCCAGCGGGAAATTCGCGCCGCCCAAACTGCTGTCCTGGCCGGAAGTCGCCGACCGGATCATCAGCCCGGAGGATTATCCGGATACGAAGATTGCTCCGTCGCCAGCGGCGACCGTGAGCTCAGCGGGCAGGGCTCACGCTTCCCGGCAATGAAACCCATCGGCGGATAACGTCGAGGGCAAAGAGCCGCAACTCGCTGCTTGCAGCGACTGACGCGGCCATGGCGATGACTGTCGCAAGCAAGACCACCGGAACAATGACTAGGACAGAGCCGGCCTGCGGTAACGCGGCGCGGACGACGGCGAATATCGCTGCCGTCGCGGCAAATTGCGGTATCACGCAGGCCAGAAGCCATGACCACGATTGCGCCGGGAGGATGCGGCGGTTAGCGCGGATTGCAAATAGAGCGAGCAGCGCCGCGTTCACAGCGAGCCACAGCCACGCCGGCGCCATGATGCCGTAAACCGGAGTAAGAATAATGATGGCTGGCAAGTAGAACACCGCCGCCGCTCCGTTACCCCACAAGGCGGTAGCGGCATCTCCCTCGCTTCGGCGCAGCGCATTGGGGATGAGGCAGAGGCTGTTCAAACCATAGCCCGCAGATAGGACGGCGAAAAACAAATAATAGTCCCGCCCAATGTCCCAACTGCCGGTCAGGATGTAGAGCGCCTCGGAGCCGAAGAAGACCGCGCCGAGCGTCATGATAGCAACGATACAGGACACGGTCTGCGAGGCGACGAAATAGATGCGTCTCGTCTCGACCGCATCGTCGCGCCGCACCGACGCCGACAAGCGCGGGAAGATCGCCGTGACATTGGGCGCGACCAGCTTGAGTATGATGAGGCAAATTTGCGCGACAAAGATATACCGCCCGACGACCTCAAGCGGGAGAGCGGCGCTCACCACGAACTTGTCGGCGGCCTGCAACAGCGCTCCGATCGCGACCGCGAGCGAACAGGTCACCAGATAACGCCACAAGCGGTGGATCATCGGCCGCGAAAACCGCGCCGGGTCGCCGCTTTCCCGGGTCGAGCGCCAGGCAAAGACGGCGGTGACGACAACTTCCGCGCAGATGAGCAACAGCATGGCGGCGAGAAAAACGATTGCGGTCGGTGCGATCAGGAGCATGGCCCCGAGCACGACGATAGCGCGCACAATGGACGTGCCGCCCTGCAGCAGGTTGACGAGCACCTGCTGCTCCAGGCCTTCCAGGAACACCGAATAGACCGTGCGCAGGCGTTGCAGCCCGACGGTCAGCGCGGCCAGCACCAGCGCGACCTGGATTTCGCCGGGCGATATGGTGCGCGCAGAAAGCCATGTGCTCATAAAGCTCGATGCGCCGATCAGCACCAGCGTGGTGAGGATGGTGATACCGGCATAGATGCCTTGGAAGGTGAAGAGGATTGTCCGCAGCCCATGCGGTTGATCGCCCATTCGGGTATGCGCGACCTCGCGCACAAGCCCCGGCCCCAGGCCGGTGTCGAGCATGGCAACGATGCTGTGCAGCGTGAGGTAGAAGCCTATCAGGCCGTATTGCTCGGCACCGGCCAGCCGAAATGACAGGATCGTGGTGGCGGCGGTGGTGGCGACCAGAACGCCGGTGCCGGCGATGTTGGCAATGACATTGCGCGCGACCGCCATCACACGCCGATCCGGATGCACTGATCCAGCAGCATGCGCGCGGTGGCGCGCCAGGTGAAGCGCGCCGCACGTTCAAGGCCGGCAGTCTTCAATCGCGCGCGGACGGCTGGGTCGTCGTGCACCAAGCGCATAAGCCGGGCTAGTTCCGGCGCGTCATCGATGCCGCAGCGCAGGGCCGCGTCCGCCGTGACCTCGACCAAAGCTGGCTGGTCGCTGACGATAACCGGGCAGCCGCATGTCATGGCTTCGAGCGGCGGCAGGCCAAAACCTTCGTAGCGGGATGGAAATACCAGTGCGAGGGCGTTCTCATAGAGCGCACGCAGCTCGGCATCGGAAACGAAACCGACATTGCGAACGCCATCGGAGGTGACGCTGACGAGCTGGCCATGCACCCGGGCGTCGCGTTTGCCGGTAAGCACGAGGAGCGTGTCATCAAGGCCGGCCTGGGAATAGGCCGCCAGTACGGTCTCGATATTCTTGTTGCTGCTGCCGACGCCGACGCCGAGAAAGAACTTGCGTCCGGCGAGGTCGAGACGCTGGATCACCGATTGGTCCGCGGCCACCGCGGTGATGTGGTCGCCGCCTTCGGCACAGATCGGCATGGCGTCGGTATTGACGCCATAGAGGCGTCCGATCTCGCTCCGGGAGAATTCGGAGACCGTCACCGGCAGTACGGCGCGCCGGCACAGACGTGGGATGAGAAAATCGTAAGCCGCGCGGAAGCGCCAGGAGAAATTGTCCGGCAGCGCCTTCACGGTGGCGTCATGCACCACCACGATTTGCCGGCGCGCGGCGACCGGGCCCAGCATGCAGAAATTCAACAACAGGCGGCCGGCGCCATAGAGAGGAAACTCGATCTGTTCCCACACATAGCCGCTGCTCAGGCCGCAGCGCCTGAGCGGGATATTCGCCAGATCGAAACTCCGCGAGCTACGCGGTGCCAGCAGCTCCACGTGCCCTTTCAGGGCGCGATAGTCCGGGGTGTCGAGCAATGCATCGATCGCCTTGGTGGTCTCGAGAGCGAAGCGCTGCACGCCGGAGGTCCGCTGCGTAAGAAAGCGGCCGTTGATGGCAATCCTAGGCAGCGCCTTGTGCACGGCGCGCGGCGGCGTGACTTCCTCACTCGGCGGCACGGCACGGATCGCCACGGTCATGATGCCACCCGCATGGCGGTGTAATCCGTCGCGTTGATGCCCGAAGCTGCGCGGCGCCCGACGTTGATCGTTGCCGCCGACAATCCCCAGATCAATCCAAGGAGCAAAAAGAAATGCCGCCAATGATCGGTATCGATGACGAATCCTTCAACGGCGGCGCCGACAAAGGTCGCATAGATAGCAATTAAATAAGGCTGCCACGGCGTCCTCACCAGCGCAGAGCGCAGGCCAAGCATCAAGGTCAGCAATACGAGGGTGATATAGGTGAGGCCACCAACCCAGCCGTAGACAATAAAGGCCTGAAGGTAGACGTTATGTTGCTGCAGGCCATAGAGACGTTCAAACTCGAACGGGCCAAGACCGAAGGGTTGGTCGAACAGAACGCCCAACGCCAGTTCTTGCAAGTGGAAGCGGCCGCCTTCGCCGACGTCATAGGATTGAAGTTGTGCACGTTCCG
>JAXDOS010000009.1:0-4195 GCA_034668785.1 Alphaproteobacteria bacterium | reverse complement strand
TCATTCGCGCCGGACTCCCGCGCGCTTTCGATGCGCTGTGCCCATTCGATTTCCACCGGCGGCATGGCGAGAAACAGCGGGCCAGGAAAGTCGCCGCGCGCGCCGATATTCGCCTGTTCGATAGCTTCCTCTGCGGCTGCATCGGCGAGACGCTCCGTCAACGCCGGAGCGGAAAACGGCTCCACCGAAATGAAATCGACGGTGCCTGCTATCCTTGTTTTCAGTCCTTCAGTCGGGAAGCGCTCGATGGCGTGTATGCCGGACGTGCCCGCGGTCAGGCGTGCCCAATTGTCGGCTTTGCCGACGCCGAGTGAGGTCACGACGCCAAGGCCGGTGACCACGACGATGGGCCGCCCCGCCTTATCTTTGTTCTTCGTCATTTAGCCTCTCCTCAACCTGCCGCTTCGACCAGCGCCAGGCCTTCACCGCGCCAATGCCCGACCCCGGTTACTACCGCTTGGGTCAGAGGCCCCTCCATGGCGCGCTCAACCCCTGAAGCGTCACCCGGCGGGAATAGTTTACCACGGCTGACGGCCATGGCGGCGAGCGCGATGTTCATGACGAATTGCGGCTCCATCCCATGACCTAGATAGGTAGCCGTGGCGCGGACGGGAATATCGGGGTGCTCGCCAAGAAAAGTCCTTTCCTCGGAGGTGGCCGGTTCGGCGCCGGTTGCCCCCGATATCACCGCATGGCCGGGCTTAAGCCGCTGCGCTAGACTTTCCCACATGCGCCGCAGGGTCGAGGTGGCGGCGCCCGGCTTGCGATTGCTGCGGTCGGACAGGACGGCGGAAAGCAGCGCCATCGGTTTAGCGCCACGTGCTTGCGCATGCGCGCGCGACTCCAGCACCAGGAAGGCACCGAGCGAGCCGAGCGCGAATCCGCCCTTCGGCCCGCGTTGCCATACCGGGGCGAAACGGTTCTTCAAATTGCAGCCGCCGAATTCGTAGAGGATCAACAAATCCTTGCGCTCGCCATTTTGCGAACCGCCGACCAGCACGATGTCGCTTTGATCGGCTGCGATCCGGGCCATGGCGATCCTGACCGCATCGACGCCGGCGGCTTCCTCGCCCATGAAGGTCCGCGAGGAGCCGGTGACGCCATGAACGATGGAAATGTTGCCGGCGAGCAGGTTCGAAAGCTGCGCCAGGAATAGCGTGGGGCGCAAATCATTCATCAGCCGCTCGTTAAGGAAAGCATCCGGCGCGGCGGCCTTGGGCATGCCGGTCAGTATCGCTCCGTCGACGGCGAGGTCGCGTTCTCCGCCGCCGGCGGCGACGATCATGTCCATCCGCGCCAGCAATTCGGCGTTGCCTTTGACGCCCGCCGAGTCGAGCGCGAGACCGGCTGCATAGGTGCCGATCCGCTGCCACGGCTCCATCTGCCGCTGATCGCCCTTCTTCGGGATCTGCTTGTCGAGATCGAGCGGCGCCAGCGGATGCACGATGTAAGGAGCAAAGGTCTTGGTATCGGCATGAGGCCGCGCGGCGGCCAGCGCCTGCCAATGCGCTTCCGGCCCTTCGCCCAGACATGAAACGATGCCGATGCCGGTGATCAGGACGTCGCGCGGGTTTTCAGCCATCCGCGACAGCTCCCATCGGGAACTCAAGACGGCCGGCGATTTCCTTCATGTGTGCTCGGAAGTCGGGCGTGGGGAAGGGTACGACCCGGAAAGTGATCTCCGCATTGCACGCGGTCTTGCCCTCGGCGGTGACGGCGGCGTGAACGACGGCGAAACCGGAGCCTTCGTGTTCAAGCTTCGCCGAGATCGACAACCGCTGACCGGGCACAATGAAACTACGCAATTTCGCTTCCTTGAACGCCGCGAGAAACGGCATCCGCTCGAACTTCGTCAGCGCGATGATGAGCCAGCCGGAAGTCTGCGCCATCGACTCCAGCAGCAGCACTCCGGGCATCAGCGGATAGCCGGGAAAGTGGCCTTCGAAAATCGTGCTCTCTTGTGGGACGGTCGCCTCGGTGCGGATGGTGCGGGCGGTGATATCCAGTTCGACGATACGGTCGATCAACTGGAAATATTCGAGACGCATGCGGACCGATTCACGCGCCCTTGGCAGCGACCAGAGCGTCGATGCGGGCGCAGAGATTCTTCATGACGAAATACTGTTCGGTCGTCGCCTTGCCGTCGTTGACTTCCTGGGTCCATTGCTCGAGCGGAAGCTTGATGCCGAAGGCCTTGTCGATGGCAAAGGCGATGTCGAGAAAGTCGAGGCTGTCGATGCCGAGGTCGTCGATCGCGTGGCTTTCCGGGGTGATGGTCTCGATCGGAATATCGCAGGTCTCGGCGATGATCTTTGCCACGGTATCGAAGGTCGAGGACATGGGTTAAATCTCTGGCGGGAAAGAAGTTTTGAAAGCCCTGCGGACCCCGAGCAGCCACCCGATCGCTGGGTATAATGCAACCAGCCGTTCCCCCGGCGAGGTCGAGTGCCCGTATAGCGAAGAGGGAAGGGGAGTTCAATGGCGGCGGCTGCTCCGCATCCCGCATAATAGGCGCTGCAATTGCCGCTTAGTTGACGCCGATCTCCGTCGTGAGTAACCCTTCGCCTCAATGATTTCCCATTGTCGCCGGTAATCGGCGGCATTCGCCCCTTAGGCGGCTATGGCTCGAGCACGAAGTGCGGGGAGGGAACATGATTGTTAGGTTGACGGGCGGCGTCATCGCCACATGCTTGATGCTTGCCGCAGCGCCGGTGAATGCGGCGGAGGCGCCGCAAGCCGCGGCTGTGAAACGAACTCCATCCGGAATAGCTTCAGTCTACAGCTACCCACGCGGCAGGACCGCGAGCGGTGAGCGCATGAATCCAAGCGGCCTTATTGCCGCGCACCGATCCTATCCGTTCGGCACCATGGTCCGCGTCACCAACCGGAAGAATGGCCGCTCCGTCGTGGTGCGTATCATCGATCGCGGTCCCTTCATTCGCGGACGCGTCATCGACGTGTCGCCGGCTGCGGCCCGCGCGCTTGGCTTTTCCGGTCTCGCGCCGGTCGTGCTCGCGGTGGTCAACAACAAAGCTTGATGACCACAGACGCGCCAGGCTGGCTTGCGACAACCCGCCAGCTTGACTACGCTCCGCGCAAGGCTGAACGGTCGGCGAGCGCGTTTCCTTGAAGGAAACGCCTTGCAAAGCGCGGACGTAAATCGCGCGTGGGGAGGATAACGTGAAAAGCAAATTTATCGCCGGCCTCTTGGCCGGCACGGCGACGTTGACGATTGCCCATATCGCGTCCGCGGCCGACGAGAAGCTGCTGGTGAGCGGCCGCTGGGACAACACGATCTTAGTGATCGATCTCGCCAAGGCAATGGAGCCGGCGAACGACGGCACCACCAACGCCATCATTAATTCGGTTCGCGTGACGCCCGACATCGACACCGGCAACGGCAAGGCGGATACGCCGGCGAGCGGCCAGCCGGTCAATGTCGTCATCTCCCCGGATAAACGCCGGGTCTATGTGGTCAATCATTCCGGCAAGGCGACCGCTGCGGCTACCGAGAAGTTTCAGCACGGCCACGCGGGTCTCGTGGTCGTCCTCGACCTCGCCAAGACGCTCGATCCGGCGAACAAAGGCACGCTGAAAGCCGTCGAGGAATTCGTCCCCACCGGCGGCTTCGGTCCGGTCGGTTTTGCCGTCACGCCAGACGGGAAACACGCTTTGGTCTCCAATTCCGAAGGCGATGTCGATGAGGAAGGCGGCCGGACCATCGCGGTGATGGATCTCGCCAGCAACAAGATTTTGCATCACGTGACGCAAGCTTACGGCAAGCCTGGCTTTCCCTGCCCGCCGAATCCAATCCCGCACGCGGGACCACATATGTCGTTTGGATGCTTCGCCGATCCGAACGCTGTCGTGATCACTCCGGCCGCGGGCGGGCTCGCCTTCACCGCCAACGGCGGCACGGACGACGTCTCCGTCATCGATCTCAAGGGCGCACTCGCAGGCGATCCGGGTGCGGAGATCGCCCGTATTCCGGTGGCCACCGGTCCCTGGGGGATGGCGCCCAGCCCTGATGGCGCATTGGTTGCGGTGGCGAACCGCGAAAGCGCCCGCACCGGGGATGAGGGCAACACGGTTTCATTTATCAGCGCCGAAAAGGCGCGGGCTGCCGGAGCGCCCGGCGCCGATGCCAAAGCCGCGAAAGAGGCCGAAGTGGCCCGGGTGCTCGTCGGCACCAACA
>JAXDOS010000008.1:0-5436 GCA_034668785.1 Alphaproteobacteria bacterium | reverse complement strand
GGTGCCGCGATCGGCGGCGCCGGGCGGCGTATCCACGGCGTCGAGCGGCGCCAGACGCAGCACGTGCTTGGCGTAGATGGTGTAGGGATCGCGCAGCCAATGCTCGATCTCGGTGACGGACAACAAGGTCGGCCGGGCTTCCAGCGGCGGTTTCGGTTCCGGCCGGGGGATGCGCGCAATCTGTGCAGGGGAGTCCAGCATGCGCGCTAGCGCGAGGTAGCGCGCGCCGCGCGATAGCGCTGCCTCCCACCGCGATTTTCCTGCCACCGCCGCGAGACGTTGCGCGAAACGGGATGGCACGGTAGGCGCGCCGGCGAGCTTGGCGGCGCGGGTCAAGATCACTTCTTTGCCGCCGAGCGCCTGGACGAAATCGTGGGCGGAGAGGCCGATGCGCCGCTCGGGCAAATCCAGGCCGAGGTCATGGCGCATGGGCCGGTTGAGCCACGGGTCGCTGCGCGTTTCCGGCGGCCAGGTTCCCTCGACCAGCCCGCCAAGCACCACGCGGTCGATATTTTGCAGGCGCGCTTCCAGTGGGCCGTAGATGCGGATGCGCACATCCCGCAGTTCCGGCCGCCGCACTACGCGGTCGACGATCGCGGCGCGAAAGAGATCCGGATAGTCGCCGAGCGTGATAGTAAAACCGGCCGCCGGAAGACTAGTGGCAATCTCTTCCAGGGCGGTAGCCAGCGCCGTGCCCCCGGCGCCGGTGAAAGCGTCGATGTTATTTTCGGCATCGCCGCCAAGCGCGCGCACGACATCGCGGTGACGGGCAGTGATCTCAGCAAAAAAGATCGAGTTTGGCGGCAGCTTTTCCAACGGCGCCAGCGCCGCAGTGAGCCGGTCGACAAGAATCGACGCGGCGTCGAGCTGCGCATCCGTAAGCAGCCGGCGTGGATCGCCGCGATACAGCGTATCGCGTTGCTCACGGAAATTCGCGAGTGCACGGGCAAGCCCGGATGTGCCCGCGCTCGGACGCGGGCCGCGCAGGATCGCCTGTTCCAGCACCGCGACCGCCTCGCGATGTTCGCCTTCGCGGGCGCCCAGCCGCAGCAACGGATGCTTCAGCAACGCCAGCAGCGTCACCGGCGCAAGACCGCCTAGGGCGGCGTCGGCGGCAAGCCGTGCAAACACGCCCGCCAGCGTATCGGCAAGCGCGTCACCTCCGGAATCGTCAACGAGTACATTCCAGCGCGCGAGTGCCGCCAGCACGCGTCGCGCCAAGCCGCGGTCCGGCGTGATCAGCGCCGCCGTCATCTCCGGCGTTTCCACCGCCTCGCGCAAGGCGACCGCTATGGCGAGCGCCTCCTCTTCGGCATTGGCGGCTTCCACCACCGAGAGCGAACCAAGCGCGCGCTCGGCCTGGGCGGTGAAAGCGGAGGCGGTAAGCTTCTCGCGCCAGAGTTCAGTCGAAGCGGCGGGACGCAACGCCTCGGAGGTGAATAGCTCGCGGCCATACGCCGCCGGTGTGGCCAGCACCTTCACTTGGTCGCGGCGAATGCCCATGCGTCGCAGCAAGCCGTGCAGGGCGAATTGCGGATGGCCGGCTGCGGGCGGGAGACGCTCCTCCGCGCTGCCGCCGATCATCTCCCATGAAGGCTCATCGAGATCGGTGTCGAGGCCGGGCAGCACCACCGCGCCATGCGGCAGCTTGGCGATGGTGGCGAGCAGCTTTGCCGTGGCCGGCATCGAGCCGGTGGAGCCGGCGGCGATCACGGGGCCTTCTGTTTGTTGCAGCCGCGCAGCTTCCGCTTCGATCAAGAGGTCGCGCCGCGCTGCCGGCTCGATCTTCCCGCGCTCGGCGAGAATGTTTGGCCATGCCACGCGAGCGATCTTGAGGAATCGCAGCGTGAGTTGCCAATAGTCATCCACGTCGCGCGGAACGAGGCCGTCGAGCTTTTCGAAGGACACTTGCCGCGTCGTCATGTCGTCCATGAGGCGCGCGAGGTCGTCGGCCAGCGCCAGCGCCGCTGCCGGGTTGTTGGCGACGAGCGGAGCGTGGCCTTTTTCGGTGGGCGAAATCGCGCGCGCCCATTTCAACACCAATTCCGCCAACAGCAGCCGGCGTTCGAGCCCGCCCAACGCCTCCGGCAAATCCAACGCGGCTGCAGCGAGATCGCCTGTTGCTGCCTCTGCGAAGGCGATCTCGTCCTCGTCTACATCGCCGATGGGCACGATGCGCGGCAGGATCGCCGCGTCGGTTTTCAACACATCCAGGAAAACATCGCGCGCGAGACGGCAGGCGCGCCGCGTCGGCAGATAGAGTGTGGCCGATGACAGCGTGAGCGGATCAGCGGCAAAGCCCGGCACCAGCCGGCCTTCGACCAATGCCGTGATCAGCGTCGGCAGGAACGGCGCCGAAGCGGGAATGGTGAAAACGCGGGGTGAAGGATTCGGCATAAGGATCACTGTACCAACATATGTCATCGCCCGCGCAGGTGGGCGATCCAGCAACCAATGTATTGATGGATGCCCCACCTCAGCGGGGCGTGACGATATCTACGCCGCGCTTGCTAACAGCGCCGCTTCCGCCGCGGTAATCGCCTCAGGCGTGCCCACGTGCATCCAGACGCCTTCGAGGCGCAGGCCATGAAGCCGTCCTTGTTCAATTGCGCGCTCGAACAGTACCATCAGCGAAAAAGCGCCTTGCGGCGCGCCGGAAAATAATGCGGGGGAGAACACAGCCGCGCTTGCATAAGCGAAGGGCACGACCTCACCCTCGGCGCGGCGGCGGATGCGGCCGTCGGCGCCCATGGCGAAATCGCCGCGTTCGTCGTAGCCGATGCTGGTCGCCGTCGGCGCAAGCAAAAGCAGCGCGTCCATCCGCGCCGGGTCGAAGGCCTCGCCGAGCCGTTGCAGATTAGACCTGACGCCCTCGATCCAGAGGGTGTCGGAATTCATGTAGAAAAACGGATCGCCGCCGAGCATGGGCAAAGCTTTGACCACGCCGCCGCCGGTGCCGAGCAATTGTTTGCGTTCGTCGGAGATCAGGATGCGCGGGCGCTGCCGCGTCGCCAAGTGCCGCTCGATTTGATCGGCGAGGTAATGAACGTTGACTACCGTCTGCTCGACGCCGGCATCCGCCAGCCGGTCCAACACATGGTCGATCAGAGGCTTGCCGCCGACGCTGACCAGCGGCTTCGGGCGAGTGTCACTGACGGGACGCATCCGTGTTCCCAGCCCGGCGGCGAGGACGATGGCGCGGCGGGGAATGGCGTTGGTTTGCGGCTGCGAGACTGAATCTGTCATCTGACCTATATAGGTTTCACTGCGGGAACGTGCGCGTCGTACCAGGCGCGCAGCGGGGACAGCGCCGGATGCGCCAGCGAACGCTGCAGATATCCCCATATCCTTGGCATGTGACGTAAATATTGCGGCTTGCCGTCGCGCCGGTCGAGCCGGGCGAAAATCCCCAGGATCTTTGTGGCGCGCTGGGCGGCGACGATGGCGTAGCTCTTGACGAAAAGCGCGGCGTCGAAATTTGGGTCGGTCTCGCGCCGCGCCGTGGCGTAGCGTCCAAGCAACGCGAGTTCCATGGCCTCGGGAACATCGATCCGCGCATCTTGCAGGAGCGAAGCGAGATCATAGGCGGCCGGCCCGAGCACCGCGTCCTGGAAGTCGAGAATGCCGAGCCGTGCCAAATCTTCCCGCTCCTCCAGCCACAATAGATTCGGCGAGTGGAAGTCGCGCAACACCCAGGTGGGCGGCGCCTCGACGGGGGGTTGTAAGGCATCGCGCCACAGCGCCACGAAGGTCGCGCGCGTGGCAGGCGAGATCGCCGCGTTCAAGCGCGGCAGATACCAGTCGATCAAGAGCTCGGCCTCGATCAGGAACGCGTCCATATCGTAGCGCGGAATGCGGTACTCGACATGGGGCGAGATCGGCAGCACTTCGGGAAGCTGGCGCTCATGCAATGCGGCGAGAACGTCAACCGCGGTTTCGTAGCGCTCCATGATCGGCCGTGGCGGATCGCCTTCGACAACCATCTCGTTGCCGAGATCCTCGATGATGAGCAGGCCCTTTTCACTGTCGGCGTGATAGATCGCGGGCGCGGAGAAGCCAAGTTCGCGCAATCCGGCCGACAGCGCCATGAAGGGGCGGACATCCTCGGCCAGATGCGCGATGGCGCTATAGGGCTTGCCGTCACGCACCGGCGGGCCGTCCGCTCGCCGCGGCGAATTCATCAGCACATAGCCTTCGCCGCCCAGGACCAGGCGCTCATAGGAACGCGCCGAAGCATCGCCCTGCAGCACCCGGCGTTCGGCGTCGTGGAACCCGGCTTCGTCGAGAAAAACACGGGTCGCTCCGATCCGCTCGGCGCGGGCGGCGAAGGTTCCGTAGCCGGTGACGCGCACGTTGCGGTATTCGACGCCGAGCTGCGGCGCCAGCGTGAACGCGATATCCAGACGATCGTTTGGTAGAAAGCTCCCGGCGCGGTCGGGCCATTCCAGCAGCACGACGGTGTCTTCCGCAACGTCGTCGACGCCGAGCTCCGCCAGTTCAGCCGAACCCGACAGACGATAAAGGTCGGCATGGACGACGGGAAATTGCGGCAACTCGTAGGTCTGGATCAATGTGAAAGTGGGGCTCGGGACCTCGATGCTTTCGTCGCCCGCGAGATGCCGGATCAGCGCGCGCGCGAAGGTCGTCTTTCCGGCGCCGAGATCGCCCGACAGCGTGATCAAGTCACCCGGCTGCAGCGCGATGGCGATGTCGCGCATAAGGCGGCGCATGGCCTCCTCGTTCGGCAATACCACCGCGAAGCTCGATCCGCCGGAAGTCGCCGGGAGCATGCCGTCACAATGTCCTGTTGTTAGGCAGCCGTCCGCTCGGCGGCGTGTTCCAGCGGGAAAGTACAGATCACGGTGGTACCGCGCCCGATGGCAGAATCAAGCCCGACGCTGCCGCCATGCAGCTCGACGAAGGAGCGCACGAGGGAAAGCCCAAGCCCAGCACCGCGATGCGGAGAGCCGAGCGAGTTGGTTTCGAACCAGTTGAACACCCGATCTTTCGCCTCCGCCGGAATGCCCGGACCACGGTCCGTCACCGAAAACACCACGGCGTCGTTGCGCCGTTCGGCTGTCAGCGTAATGGTCTCCCCCGGCGGAGAGAAGCCCACAGCATTGGCCAAAAGATTGAAAAGCACCTGCAGCACCCGCCGCTCGTCGGCGACGAAGCTGCCGACGTCGGTGGCGACGCGCATGTCGAGCGAGAGACCGTCCTTCACCAGTCGGTCCTGAACGCCCTCGACCGCCGCATCCATGGTCTTGCGGATATCCACGGGGCCGAGATTGAGCGACATGGCGCCGGCATCGATGGTCGCCAGGTCGAGGATGTTGTTGATGATCGCGAGCAAGGCATTGGTCGAGAAATGGATATAGCCGAGATATTCGCGCTGCTTTGCCGTCAGCGGTCCTGCTGCCGGGTCGCCCAGGATAT
>JAXDOS010000007.1:0-20875 GCA_034668785.1 Alphaproteobacteria bacterium | reverse complement strand
GGCTCGGACTTCACTTGCATTCGTCCTCGCCACCCTCTCCCGCAAGGGGAGAGGGAAGGAAGCAAGTAAGCGCAATCTTCTTTAACTTGCCTTCTCCTCTCGCCATGTCATGGTCGCCCCATGCGTTTGAAAATCGTTCAGCCTTTTCCCGTGGACGGCCGCCAATCGCAGACCGCGCTCGCCGTCGCGCGCGGCACCGGGCGGCTTTTGCTGTCGCTTGGCTTTGCCTGCGTCGGCGAATTGGCGCTGCCATCGGGTCGCCGCGCTGACTTGGTCGCTCTGGACAGCGATGGCGAAATCTGGATCGTGGAGATCAAATCCTCCATCGAGGATTTCCGCGCCGACCAGAAATGGATGGATTACCGCCTGCATTGCGACCGGCTGTTCTTCGCCACCACCATGGAAGTTCCCTGCGAAATATTTCCGCAGGATACCGGGCTGATCGTCGCCGACGCCTTTGGCGCCGAAATTAAATGCGAGGCCCCGGAACACCGGCTTCCAGCGGCGACACGCAAGAGCATGATGCTGCGTTTCGCCCATGCGGCGGCGCTGCGGCTGCAATCGCTCGCGGACCCGAATGGGCCCTACGACACGGAAATCTAACCCGGAGAGAACGTGATGATCAGAGGCCTATACTTGGCGCGCTACGCCGCGCTCGGCTTCTTCGGCGCCATGGCATTCATGACCGTGGGGCAGGTTTTGGCGCAGGACTACCCGGCCATTCTCGCCGCGCCCGACCGCAGCGACGCGGATCGTCAGACCGACAAGCGCCGCGATCCGACGAAGCTCCTCGCCTTCACAGGCGTGAAGCCCGGTATGAAGGTGCTCGATATGGGCGCGGGCGGCGGTTACAGCACCGAGCTCATGGCGCGTGCCGTGGGACCGGCCGGCGTCGTCTATGGGCAGGATGCGCCCAACGGAAATGAGCGTGCGGTGGCTGCTTTTGCCGCGCGGGCGAAGACACCGGCCATGCAGAACGTCGTTCACCTCACGCGCGATTACGCCGATCCCGTGCCACCGGAAGTGACCAACCTCGATCTGATCACCTTTTTCTTTGCCTACCACGACGTCCCCTGCATGGACGTCGACCGTGCAGCGATGAACAGGAAGATGTTTGCCGCGCTCAAATCCGGGGGCTATCTGGTAATCGCCGATCACGCGGCGAATGATGGCGTCGGCACCACCGCCTGCAAGACTCTCCATCGCATTGAGGAAAGCGTCTTACGCAAGGAGATCGAGGCCACCGGATTCAAGCTCGTCGCCCAAGGCGATTTCCTGCGCCACCCGGAAGACACCCGCGATGTCCTCGTCTTCAAGGCGCCGACGCCGGTTGATGAATTCGTGCTGAAGTTCCAGAAGCCGTAGGGCTTAAAACCCGCTGCCCCATCTTTCCGGCGGTCTCTCCTCTGGAGGGTGTGGCTTCAATCCCAAACCGCGCCAGAAGGCGATGAGCCCGGCGGCAAATAAGATTAGGCCAAGAGCTACGGCGATCCCGTGAAGAAGGCTCGCCATGCTACCTACCTCGGCGCCCGCTTCGCCAAAATCCTTTGCAGTGTGCGCCGGTGCATATTGAGTCGCCGCGCCGTCTCCGAGACATTGCGGCTGCATAGCTCGTAAATGCGCTGGATATGCTCCCAGCGCACGCGGTCGGCGGACATCGGATTTATCGGTGGATCGATCTTGTTGTTATCCTGCGCCAGCAGCGCGGCAACAACGTCGTCGGCATCCACAGGCTTGGCGAGATAATCCACCGCGCCGAGCTTCACCGCGGTGACCGCCGTGGCAATGTTTCCGTAGCCGGTGAGGATAATCCCCCGCGCGTCGGGCCGGACGCGCTTGAGCGCGGAGATAACGTCGAGGCCGTTGCGGTCGCCAAGCCTCATATCCACCACGGCGAAAGCCGGTGGTGCCTGTTCGACTTGCTGGAGACCTTCCGCCACCGATTCCGCAGTGGTTACGGTAAAGCCACGACTTTGCATGGCGCCGGCAAGACGCTGAAGGAATGGTTTATCGTCGTCGACGATCAGCAAGCTCCGCTGGCTCGGGATAGCGGTCATCACTTCGTCGCTCATGGCATACGCTTCCATATCGTCTTGAAACGGAACGGCCGGCTGGCCGCCTATATCTATTCCCTATTCCGTCAAAGACAACGTCACAGAGCGCTCTAGGGGTGGACGCTCGCGTTCGAAGTCGCCGCGGCTCCAGCGTATCCTTATCTCGGCGCCGTTATCGGGATACCTGCGGTTTTGGAAGGTGACCGTCGCCCCCGAGCGTTCGAGCAGCGTCTTGGCGATGAAAAAGCCTAGTCCAAGCCCAGGTTCTTCCCCTTCATCCCTGGGACGGGGACGGCGGGTGGTAACATAGGGTTCACCCAGGCGATCTATGACTTCCGCGGAAAACCCGGGGCCATCGTCGTGGACCGTGATGAGAACCTCCTCTTCGGTCCAAGCGGCCCTGACTTCCACGCGCGCGCGCGCGAAATCGACGGCATTCTCCACGATATTGCCAAGCCCATAAACAATGGCCGGATTACGGGCGCCCACCGGCTCGAGCTTGCGTTCCGACGGAAGCACGACGTCGATCCCAATGCCGAAATTGCGGTGCGGAGAAACCACCTCCTCGATCAACGCCGACAATTGCAACCGGTCGAAGGGCTCACCGCTCGAAGACAGTTCGGTGATTTTCGCCAGGATGTCGCGGCAGCGCTGCGCCTGTTCGCGTAACAGCCGCACATCATCGCGGTGGCGGGAATCTGGAGAGATCGCACGCTCCAATTCTTTGGCGATTACGGTGATCGTAGACAAAGGCGTTCCGAGTTCGTGAGCGGCGGCGGCTGCAAGGCCGTCGAGCTGCGAGAGATGCTGCTCGCGCGCGAGCACGAGTTCCGTTGCCGCGAGCGCTACCGCGAGTTGGCGTGCCTCTTCGGTGATCTGCCAGGCATAAACACCGATAAAACCGATCGCGAGCAGGATCGAGAGCCAGACGCCCATCATATAGATGGGCGGCAGCTCCAGTGGATCTTCCCTGTCCCAGGGCAGCGGATAATGCGCGAATACCAGCGCCGTGGCGCATAGCACCGCGAAAGCGCCGAGCATCAATGTGAGCCGCGGCGGCAGGGCGGTGGCGGAAATCAGCACCGGGCTCAGGAACATGAAGGCGAACGGGTTCTGCAATCCGCCGGTTAGGAACAGGAGCACCGCGAGTTCAGCGATATCGAAGGCGAGCAGCCATGCCGCCCGGTCGGGCTCCAGCCGCTGCGTGAGGCGAAAGCGGACGCGCAAAGCGATATTAAGCCAGGCCGACAGCGCGATGACGGCGAGGCATGCCCAGATCGGCAGGAGATACTCAAAGCCATAATGCACCACCAGCACGGCGGTAGTTTGGCCGATCACCGTGAGCCATCGCAGTCGCACCAGCGTATCGAGCCGCACGTTGCGTTGTGGATGTTGCGCGTGATCCAGGAGGAAGCCGGGCATTGCTCATTCTAACGGTTCGTCCGGCGCACTCAACGCGGAACGGCGGCAGGTACGCGCTGTTATTCTACGCACCAATCCGGCAGAAAAACTTGCGTGGAGTTGGGGAATAACGTCAAAAGCCTTCGAACCAAGATATGCCCTACGGTCATGAACGCATCCCCCGAAGCAGCCGTCGCCGTCGACAACCTGAGTAAGGTCTATGGCGAAACCGTCGCCGTCGCCGGCATTTCCTTCACGCTGGCGCCCGGCTCCGTCACCGGCCTTCTCGGCGGCAACGGCGCCGGCAAGACCACGACTATCGCCATGATCATGGGTCTGTTGGCGCCGACCTCCGGCACCGCCACCGTCCTTGGCGCCGAGATGCCGCGGCAACGCTACCGCGTGTTGCACCGCATGAATTTCGAGAGTCCCTATGTGGATATGCCGATGCGGCTGACGATACGGCAGAATCTCACGGTCTTTGCCAGGCTCTACGGCGTCGAGGACGTCGCGGGACGTATCGCTGACTTGGCGGCGGAGCTGGAACTCACCGAACTGCTCGACCGGCCGACGGGCAAGCTCTCCGCCGGCCAGAAGACCCGGGTCTCGCTGGCCAAGTCCCTGCTCAACCGCCCTGAACTGATGCTGCTCGACGAGCCAACCGCCTCGCTCGACCCCGACACCGCCGATTGGGTCCGCGGGCGCCTCGAGAGCTACCGCGCCGAGCGCGGCGCCACCATCCTGCTGGCCTCGCACAACATGGCCGAGGTCGAACGCCTGTGCGAACGCGTCATCATCATGAAGAAGGGCCGGATCGAAGACGACGACACGCCGGAGCGGCTGCTCGCCCGCTATGGCCGGCAGACGCTGGAGGAGGTTTTTCTCGATGTCGCGCGCGGCCGCGGCGAAATGCGCGAGCGCGTATCATGAGCACGCCCGTCGAGCCGATCGCTTTCTCGCCCCGGCGCGTCGGCGCCATGGTGCTGCGCTACTGGTATCTGCTGCGATCGTCGTGGCCGCGGCTGCTCGAGCTGATCTATTGGCCCACGGTGCAGATGCTGACTTGGGGCCTGTTGCAAACTTACATTGGACAGAATGCCGGGTTTTTCGCCCGTGCCAGCGGCATCTTGATCGGCGCTCTGCTGCTCTGGGAAATTCTGTTCCGCGGCCAGCTCGGCTTTTCCATCTCGTTTCTCGAAGAGATGTGGGCGCGTAACCTCGGCAACCTGATGATGAGCCCGTTGCGGCCGGCCGAATTCATCACCGCGCTGATGATCATGAGCATCCTGCGGCTCCTCATCGGCATGGTCCCGGTGTCGTTTCTTGCCATCGGCTTCTTCGGCTTCAATATTTATGGGATGGGGCTCGGCCTCGTCGCCTTCTTCGTCAATCTGATCCTGACCAGTTGGGCGATCGGGATTCTGGTTTCCGGCCTGCTGTTGCGCAACGGCCTCGGTGCAGAGAGCATGGCCTGGACACTGATGTTTTTGTTCCTGCCGCTGACCTGCGTCTATTATCCCGTCGCGACATTGCCGGATTGGCTGCAGCCGGTTGCGTGGATGTTGCCGCCTACCTATGTCTTCGAAGGAATGCGGGCGTTATTGATCGACAACGTCTTTCGCGCCGACCTGATGATCGAGGCGCTGGCGCTCAACGCGGTGTTTTTTGGCGCGGCGGTGTTCGCCTTCCTGAAGCTGCTGGCAAGTGCGCGCCGCCATGGCTCGCTCATGCAGACCGGCGAATAGCACCCGCGAACGTGATTAACCGTGTGTAACGAGTGGTGAAATGTCCGGCATTAGGTAGCAAACTCACCTAAGCCTGACGAAGGCATCCTTTACTGCCGCTAGTTCGTAGATGAAGCCTTTCCATCCGGCACGCCGCGCTTTCTTGAAAGCGGCTTTCTGGCCCTAAACAATTCCCCGTCTATATGGACACGCTGAGGCTGTTTAAGCGTGGGGAAATAGTGACGATTTGCAAAGCGGCACTGGCGAAGGAGGTTCCTTAGATACGCGGGAATTGGCGCTGGCGGTCATAAAAACTAAGGGCTTCGATGCAGGGGATACAGTGCTGCGGCGCTCTGTGGCCTTCCGCATCGTGCAAGCCATGAGATTGCAAGCGAAGCGCGGGAAGGTGCTTTCCGCGCCGAAACGAAAGGGCGTTCGCGTTTGGCGGACCCTTGAAGGGTAGGCCCAAAACCCCATATTTCGGGTGTGCGTTGCCGCGCGAATCACTTGACTGCGCGAGTGAGTAGCGACTCGCGGGATTGATTCGCGCGCTCCGTTCGGCTAAGCGATTCAAATCCTTCGCTTTCCCCGTCCCAGCGGGGCGGGGCGAGGGCCCTTATTTGCTTTTTAAACCTTGGGTGCTACACCCAGTAGTGTCCTTAATCGGAGCGGACACCATGCCTAGCTCTAACGACCCTCGGCTACTCAGGAAGCCATATCATCCGGCCGAAACAATGGCCCGGATGCGCGCGGTCCCGGACGACAACGAGGCTTCCGCCTCGGAAGTGGATACGTGGATTGCCAACCTCTGTGCCCAAAACGAGGAAATGACCGCTGGGGAGGAAGATTTCCTGAACGGGTTGCGCCGACGCACCAAGGCGTAATATACCGCTGCTGGTTGCCTCGGGGAGAGTACTCGCTTGCCGATACAGTCGCGAACGGCCGAGGAACTCGCAGACCGGGCTAGATTCTTTAAGAAAGCGCTTGAACTCACAACAGCCTCTCGGGCCTTCAGAGGGGCTGACCTCATGTACCATGACAGCGCCCCCTCGCAATTAGCTCACGTTTATTTTGCGCTACATGACGCCTACAAGGGGCTGTACGTCCCGGACGGCCATCTAAGCGACGCAGCAAAGCGGGCCGCCATCACTTGCGCGACTGTTATCGCCGTTGCCCCTATCCATCGTAATCCCGACAGGAATTTCCCTGTTACGGAGCGCGAACCATGGGATTTGGCGGACGCTGACTATCCCAATCCGTTTCTTGCGGTTCGCTCCGCGTGCGCGATAGTGCAACACCCGTTCCACAAGCGGCCTTGGGATAATCGACGCCGCATCTATTGCGGCTATGTCGGGCTCGAGTTCCGAACAGTTGAGCCGATCCTGGAAGAGGCCCGCCAAAACGGCGGTGTGATTTCTACAAATTGGCCAGTCGTGCCGCTCTCGCCTCTGGAAGAGTCAACGCTCAACCTTCTCGTCAGTGACTTTGAGATTTTTTCTTACCTAACCAAACCGGAGCAGTGGGAGTATCGGTAACAGACCTTGGTGAGTTTGCTACCTATGCCGGAAATGTCTTGCACTATATTGACGGGATGACCAAAGACCGACAGTCTGCTGCGCCGCAGCAAAAGGGACTTCCCTCTATGGCTATTGGTGAATTCGGCGGGGCTGTCGCGGCCCCTTCAGAAAGCGGCATGATCCTGTCGACACCGATGTATTGGCTCTATGAAATGAGCCAGGCGGCGCTCAATCCATCGCGCGCGCTCGCCGAGGCCACCCGGCTATTCTACAAGAACCCGGCCAATCCGCTTTTCTATACGAATTTCGGAAAGTCGGTCGCCGCGGCCTGCGAGGTGTTCGAACGCTCGACCCGCCGCTACGCCAAACCGGAGTGGGATATCAGCGCCACCGAGATCGATGGCGTCCGCATCCCCGTACATATCGAAGCCATCTGGGAACGTCCGTTCTCCCGGCTGTTGCATTTCGAGCGCGCCTTCGCGCGGCCGCCGCAACGGCCGCAGCCGAAGGTGCTGATCGTCGCGCCGCTGTCGGGGCATTATCCGACGCTGTTGCGCGGCACGGTGGAAGCGTTTCTGCCGGGGCATGACGTCTACATCACCGAATGGGTAGACGCCCGCATGGTGCCGTTGGCGGAGGGCCGCTTCGACCTCGACGACTATATCGATTACATCACCGACATCCTGCATGTTCTCGGCAGCGACACCCACGTCGTCGCCGTGTGCCAGCCTTCGGTCCCGGTGATGGCTGCCGTGGCGCTGATGGAAGCCAACGACGATCCCATCGTGCCGCGTTCCATGATCTTGATGGGCGGACCTGTCGATACCCGGTCCAATCCGACCGGAGTGAACAAGCTCGCCGAACAGCGCGGCGTCGACTGGTTCCGCTGCAACGTCATCACCAAGGTGCCGTTCCCGAATCCCGGCGTGATGCGCGAGGTTTATCCCGGTTTTCTTCAGCTCAATGGCTTTGTGAGCATGAATCTCAATCGTCATATCGAAGCGCATAAGGAATTGTTCAATCACCTGGTCGACGGCGATGGCGACTCGGCGCAGCGGCACCGCGAATTCTACGATGAGTATCTCGCGGTCATGGATCTTCCGGCGGAGTATTATTTGCAGACCGTCGACACCGTCTTCGTGCGCCATGCGCTGCCGAAAGGCGAGATGACCCATCGCGGCGTTACCGTCGATCCGTCGTGCATCCGCCGCGTGGCGCTGATGACGGTGGAAGGGGAAAGAGACGATATCTCCGGCGTCGGTCAGACCGAGGCCGCGCACCGGCTTTGCACCAACATTCCGGCCGATCGCAAGGTCCACTATCTCGCGCCCGGCGTCGGCCACTATGGCGTGTTTAATGGTTCCCGCTTTCGCGCCCAGATCGTCCCGCGCATTGCCGATTTTATTTTGGCGAACAATGGCGAGCGGCGTGGCGGCAGAACAAAAAGCCGCGAAGCGAGTGCCGGCATCGTCGCGCACAAAGGCAACGGTGCGGCCCGCGAAGCGCGCTCTTGAAGCGGGCTGCCGCTAACTGGCCGGGATGATTTTATCCCGCTCGGAGGCGCCACAATTAGGGAAACCGAGACATAGCGGGCATTTCTCAAAATTGAACACTCGCTTCGCCGATTCAAATCACTGCAACATCTTGTATTTACTTCTCTATTTCCGGTGACACGAGGCGCCGATTTGCCTCGGTTCCCAATGAAATCGGCAGCCAAGCGGCGAATCTCCTTTCATTCCATCATACGCACAGGATGTTGGCGCTCGAAGGGGTGTGGAACCACCATGCCTTGTGCGTCGGCTTTATTCTTTTCAAAGGGGCTGCGGACCGTCACGGATATGGCAATATTTCGACCAGAGTTCTTCCCGCTGGGACGTTTCATGCCGCTTCGCGCCTTGCTCTACCGCCGTCCGACCGAGCCACAAGCCATCGATGTGGTTTTCGATAAGGCGATCTATCTCGTGCGCCTGCGACGGCATCGTCAGGCGCGCCGCTACACACTTCGCATTCACTCCGCCACGCGCGAAGTCGTGCTCACCATGCCGCCGCGCGGCAGTCTCAAAGAGGCGAAGGAATTCGCGCAAAAGCACGGCGGCTGGATCGCCGCGCGCCTTGGCCGCTTGCCGGTAGCGGCGCCCTTCGCGCATGGCATCGTCGTGCCGCTGCGCGGCGTTCCCCACCGCATCGTGCATCGCCGCAACACCCGCGGCACGGTGTGGACGGAAACCGATTTGCGCGGCAACCGGCTGTTATGCGTCGCCGGCGATACGCCGCACGTCAACCGCCGCGTCGGTGCATTTCTCAAACGCGAAGCGCGGCGCGACCTCGAAGCGGCAAGCCGGCGTTATGCGGAGAAGCTCGACGCGCAAATCAAGCGCGTCTCCGTGCGCGATCAGTCGAGCCGCTGGGGCTCCTGCTCGACCACCGGCGTGCTGTCGTATTCCTGGCGGCTGATTCTGGCGCCGCCGTTCGTGCTGGAATATCTCGCCGCCCATGAAGTGGCGCATCTCGTCGAGATGAACCACTCGCCGCGCTTTTGGCGTCTGCTCGCACGGCTGTCGCCGTCGATGGCGCGCGCGAAGGTGTGGCTCGACGTCCATGGCACCGACTTGCACCGCTATGGACTGCCCGACACCGGCGCGTCATCCGCCGGCGGGTATGGACCAAATTCGGATGACGGCGACATCTAAAGTCTCAGCGCCGTCCGAATAATTTTCCCAATAACCAATCGTCTAGGCCGCCCTTGTCGGCTGCCGGTGCTGGCCGGCTGGCTTCGGCAAGCTGCGGACGCCCGGGAACATTCGCCGGTGGCATCGCGGCGGCGACGGGTACTCCTCCGCCGATTCCGGGAAGGCCGGCGACCGGAACGCCTTGATGCGCGGTCTTCATCAGCCGGCTCCAGATTTCCACCGGCAATCCGCTGCCTGTCGTCTTATGGGTCGGCGAGCCGTCGTCGTTGCCGAGCCACACGCCGGCAACAAGATGGGATGTGTAGCCGATGAACCAAGCGTCGCGGAAATCCTGGCTGGTTCCGGTTTTGCCGGCGGCAGGCCAGCCGGGAAGCTGCGCCGTGCGCGCGGTGCCGGTCAGCAACGTCTCTTGCATCATCTGATTCATCATGCCGATAGAGCGCGCGTCGATGATACGCCCGAGGCTTTCGGGAGTTCGCGTGTAAAGCAGCGTGCCGTCCGCCGTATGCACGCGCTCCACTACATGCGGCGCGCTTGCGAGCCCGCCATTGGCGAAGGTGGCGAAGGCGCCGACCAGCTCGATCACCGACACTTCCGACGTGCCGAGCGCGATGGAAGCATTGGGCTCAAGCTTCGAGGAGATGCCAAGCCGATGCGCGGTTTTGATCACCGCCGCCGGTCCGACTTCGAGCGTGAGCCGCACTGAGACGGTATTCAGCGAGAGCGCCAGCGCCTTTGTCAGCGTCACCGGGCCGAAATATTCGCGGCTGTAGTTTTCCGGCCTCCAGCCTTTGATATCGAGCGGACGATCTTCCCGGACGGTGTCGGGGGTGAGGCCGCGCTCGACGGCGGTGAGATAAACGAAAGGCTTAAACGCCGAGCCCGGCTGACGCTTGGCGGCGATGGCGCGGTTGAACTGACTTTCCGCGTAATTCTTGCCGCCGACCAAAGCGCGGACGGTGCCGTCCGGCGTCATCGCCACCACCGCACCCTGGCTGACGCCGAACTTTTCGCCTTTCTGCGCGATCTCGTCGACCAGCGCCTTCTCGGCTGCCGCCTGCAGCACCGGGTCGATTGACGTTTCGATCACGATGTCCTGGTCGACGCGGCCGATGAGATCGTCGAGCACGTCCATGATCCAGTCGGCGACGTAATTGACGGAGCCGGTGCCGGCTTGCGGCACCGCGTGGGCAGGATGGGCAATGGCGACTTTCGCCATCTCTTCGGTGATCGAGTTGGTTTCCGCCATCGCCAGAAGCACGGTCTGCGCCCGCCGCTCGGCGCCGTCCGGATTTCGGATCGGGGCTAGCCGCGACGGGGACTTGACCAGACCGGCCAGCATCGCCGCCTCCGAGAGCGTGACTTGGCGCGCCGGTTTGCCGAAATAGCGTTGCGCGGCACCTTCCACGCCATAGGCGCCGGAGCCGAAATAAACCCGGTTGAGATAGAGCTCGAGGATCTCGGTTTTCGTGAACTTGCGCTCCAGCCAAAACGCCAGCACCAGTTCCTGAATTTTGCGCCCGACGGTGCGTTCCTGCGTGAGAAACAGATTCTTGGCGAGCTGCTGCGTCAACGTCGATCCGCCTTGCGACACGCCGCGGTGCAGAACGTTGGCGATGAAGGCGCGGGTGATGCCGAGCGGGTCGACCCCGTGATGCGAATAGAAGCGGCGATCCTCGATGGCGACGAAAGCTTTCCCCAAATAGGGCGGCAGGTCTTTGATCGACACCGCCGCGCCGCCCATGTCGCCGCGGATGGCGAAGACGCGGCGGTCGAGCCCGGCCATTTGAATGGAGGGCGGACGCTTGGGAATTTCCAGCGACTGGATCGGCGGCAAATGCGCACCGATCCAGACCGCGCCGCCGATGGCGGCAATCACCATCCAGAGCCCGAGCACGGCCGACCAATAGAGAAAGCGCGCGAGATGAGAACGCCGTCCGCGTCCGCCGCCGCGCTTGCCGCCTGCGCGCGTGGTCGAACCACTGCTCTTGCGGGGGCGGCTTCCGCCATCGCTTTCGGAGGCGCCGCGCCGGGTTGGTCGAGGTTTGGGATCGTTGCCGGCGGAAGCGCCCGCGCGGTCCTGCGGCCGTAGCCGCAAATCAAGGTTCGAGGAGGCGGCGTCGAACACCGGCTCGCGCCGTGCGCTGGCCTTCCGCCGTCCCTTCCTCATGTCCCGTCCCGTGTAAACCGCGTCAAAACATAGATCAGCAAGACCGCCGTGGACGCTTTGCCGATTACGCTAGCGGGGGCGGTTTAAGGGCCGGTTAACCTAGGCTTACCGCGCGGATAGGGGCGGCTTCGCGGAGGTAAAAGGCTTTGTTGGCCGGCCTCGTTGCCTTTGCCGCGGACGTTTTTCCTGCATAATGGCGCCGCCGGGGAGGAACCGGCAGACAACACCCGAGGTATTGCCATGCGAAAAGCCATTCTTCTGATTGCCGCCGCCGCGCTTATCGCGGCGCCGTCACTCGCCTTGGCCGCGACCGCCAAGAAGAAACCTGCCGCAAAACCCGCCGCTGCCGAGGACAAGGGTCCGGTCGACAACTCTAAATTCTTCAAAGACGCCATGCATCAGTGGGTCGTGCCTTTCGAATCGATGGCCGCCGGTGCGCAAAAGAGTGCCGAGCCGGCGAAGAAGACCGCCGCCAAGAAGTCGAAGAAATCTTAAGCTGCCGAGCTTCGCGGCTGACGCGCGCGCCTCGGGCCATCACCCGAGGGCTGCGCTCTTTTGTAGTTGGAGGTCAGGCCCCGGCGCGAACAGCTGGAGCAGCGCGCGTTTGATCGCCGCATGCCGGGTTGGCGATGATAGCTTCGCCCCCAAGAGGTCGGTGACGTAGAAGACGTCGACGACGCGTTCGCCGAACGTCGCCACATGGGCGGAGGCGATATTGAGGTTGAGCTTGGATAGCGTTGCCGTCACCTCATACAGCAAGCCAGGCCGGTCGAGGCCGGTCACTTCCACCACCGTATAGCGATGGGACCATTGGTTGTTAATGGTCACCTCCGGCTCCACGGCAAAGGCCTTGAGCCGTCCCTTCGGCGCAGTGCGCTTCGGCACCACGTCCGGCAGTCTCAGGTCGCCGCGTAATGCCTTCTCGATCGACGTGGCGATACGCGCGGCGCGGCGCATCTCGTCTTCCTCGCGGTCGAACTCGCGCGACACGGTGATGGTGTCGAGCGCCAGCCCGTCGGTGGTCGTATAGATCTGCGCATCGACGATGTTGGCGCCGGTTATCGCACAGGCGCCGGCGATGATCGACAACAACCACGGATGATCCGGCGCCAGTACGGTCAGCTCAGTGACGCCACGCGCCGCATCGAAACCAACGGTAGTGGCGAGCGACTTTCCGGTTTCCTCCGCGTCGCGCAGGAAGCGTGCATGCGCGATCTTGTGCGGCAGATCGACCTTGAGCCAATAGGCCGGATAGTGCCGGGCGATATAGGCGTCGAGCTTCGCCGCCGGCCAATCCTTCATCTCCGCCCTGAACTCGGCCTGCGCGATGGCCACGCGCTGCGCCCGGTTGACCTCGGAGAAGCCACCGGTGAGCACCGGCTCGGTCTCGTAATAGAGCGTGCGCAGCAATTGCGCCTTCCACCCGTTCCAGACGCCTGGCCCGACCGCCCGGATGTCGGCGGTGGTGAGAATGGTCAAAAGCTTCAACCGTTCCAGCGATTGCACGATGGCGGCAAAGTTTTCGATGGTCTTGCGGTCGGAAAGGTCGCGCGATTGCGCGATCGTGGACATCACGAGATGCTGCTCGATCAGCCAGGCAATCGTCTCGGTTTCGGCGGACGAGAAGCCGAGCCGCGGGCAAACGCGGCGGGCGACGCGGGCGCCGGCGATGGAATGATCCTCGGTACGCCCCTTGGCGATGTCATGCAGAAAGAGCGCGACGTAAAGCACGGGCCGGTTTTGCGGCTGGATCTTGCGCATCAGGTCATTGGCCAGCGCAAATTCCTCATTGTTGCCGCGCTCGATTTCCGTCAGCACGCCGATACAGCGCAAGAGATGCTCGTCCACCGTGTAGTGGTGATACATGTTGAACTGCATCATCGCGACGATGCGGCCGAAGGCATGGAAAAATCGGCCGAGCACGCCGGTCTCGTTCATCCGCCGCAGCACGATCTCCGCGTCTTGCGACGTCAGGATTTCCAGGAACAGCCGGTTCGCCTCTTCATTCCGGCGCAGATCGGCATCGATCAGCTTCAACGAGCGCGTGATCACGCGGGTGGCGTCCGGGTGGAATGCCAGATTGTGCTTCTGCGCCAAATGGAAGATGCGGATGAAATTGATCGGGTCGCGCTGGAAGACTTGAGGATCGGCGATATTGATGCGGTTGTTGTCAACAACGAAATCCTCGGTCTCGGTCAGCGTGCGGCGCCCGCTTGGCCGGAACTTCGCCATCATCCGGCTGAGCACCGGTGTTGGCTTGGCTTGGCTTTCCTCCAGCTCGGCGCAGAGAATGGCGGTGAGGTCGCCGACGTCCTTCGCAATCAGGAAGTAATGCTTCATGAAGCGTTCGACATCCTGCATCCCCGGATGTTCGGTATAGCCAAGCCGGACGGCGATCTCGCGCTGGATGTCGAAGGAAAGCCGTTCTTCTGTATGTCCGGTGACGAAGTGGATGTGACAGCGCACCGACCAGAGAAAATCCTCGCAGCGGCGGAACAGCGCGAACTCCTGATGATCGAACACGCCGCGCTCGATCAATTCTGCGGGCTCGCGCACGCGATAAACATATTTGGCGATCCAGAACAGTGTGTGCAGGTCGCGTAAGCCGCCTTTGCCGTCCTTGACGTTCGGCTCGACCAGATAGCGCGATTGCCCGGCGCGGCGATGGCGCTCCTCGCGCTCGGCAAGCTTGGCGATGACGAACTCGGATGCTGTGCCCTGCACGATCTCCTTGTCGAAGCGCGCGATCAGTTCGTCGTAGAGCTTGCGGTCGCCGAGCAGAAAGCGCGCCTCGAGGACGGCGGTGCGGATGGTCATGTCCGCCTTGGCCTGGCGGATGCACTCGTCGACCGAGCGGGTGGCGTGTCCCACCTTCAGCCCCATGTCCCAAAGGCAATAGAGGATCGCCTCCGCGACGGATTCTCCCCAGGCGGTCTGCTTGTAAGGCAGCAGGAAGAGCAGATCGATGTCGGAGCCCGGCGCCATCAAGCCGCGGCCGTAGCCGCCGGTGGCAATGATGACCATGCGCTCCGCTTCGGAAGGGTTCTGCGAGCGGTAAAGATGCCTGCCGACGAATTCGAAGATCACGCGGATGATCTCGTCCTGCATGAAACACAGGCGCTGGGCGCAACGCCGGCCGTGCCGGTCTTTGAGCAAAAGCTGTTCGGCTCTTGCGCGTCCTTCAATCAGCGCGGCCTTGAGGCGCTGGGCGACAGCCGCTCTCAGCTCGCGGTCGCGGCCGGTATGCGCCGCGGCGATGCGGTCAAGATCGGCGGAAATCTCCGCGGCGTCGAAAATTTCGCCGGAGTGAAGAGGCGTCAGAGGCATGATGCTTCGGGATAGACGAGCCGGTCGGCGGTGTCACCAAGCGAAGCTTATCACGCCAGTTCTCGGCGCTTCTGGTGTAAGTATAACTTTCCTCCGACGGGTAGTATTAAGGAAAGAATGTCTCATTGCTCGGGGATATTCGCGTTATACGAGAATAAAACTATCGTCGCTGCGAGTGGTCTGCTTGCGGCAAGCGGCGAAATACCGCTAAGTATCCAGGGGGCCTCTCGACAATAGGCCGGAAACCTCTCGCGTCCGCAGGCGCGAAGGATCACTTGCGTGTGGAGGATGCCAATGAGTTTCCTATCTCGGCGTTCGCTGTTTGCGCTCGCCATACTTGCCGGCATTGTACCGGCTGCCGCCGCTGTCGCGGCGGACAATCCAAAAGAAATCCGCATCGATTGGGCGACCTATAATCCGGTGTCGATGCTGCTGAAGGAGAAGGGCTTCCTCGAAAAAGAATTTGCCAAGGACGGCATCGCCATCCGCTGGGTGCAGACGGTGAGTTCCAGCAACGCCCTTCAGTTCCTCAATGCCGGCTCCATCGATTTCGGCTCGACCGCCGGTTCCGCCGCGCTGGTAGCCAAGATCAACGGCAATCCGATCAAATCGGTCTACGTTTATTCGCGGCCGGAATGGACCGCGCTGGTCACGACCAAAGACAGCAAGATCACCAAAATCGAAGACCTCAAAGGCAAGCGCGTCGCGATGGTGCGCGGCACCGATCCGCACATCTTCCTGGTCCGCGCGCTGCTTTCGGTCGGCTTGACGGATAAGGACATCACGCCGGTGTTGGTGCAACAACATGCCGACGGCGGCAATTTGCTGATCCGCGGCGATGTCGATGCATGGGCCGGCCTCGACCCACCCATGGCGCAGGTCGAGCTGCAGGAGGGAGCCAGGCTGTTCTATCGCAACGCCGAGGCGAATACCTGGGGCATCCTCAATTCGCCGGAAGACTTCGTGAAAGACCACCCGGATATCGTGAAGCGCGTGATCTCCGCCTATGAGGAGGCGCGCAAATATTCGTTGGCCAATTACGATGAACTGAAGAAGATCTTCATCACCGTAACCAAGCTGCCGGAAAACGTTGTCGACAAGCAGTTGAAGGAGCGTACACAGCTTACATTCAACAAGATCGGCCCGGCACAGCGGGAATCTATTTTGCAAGCCGGCCTCGCCCTGCAGAAAGCCGGCGTGGTGCAAGCCTCTGTTGACGTGGAAAAATCCGTCGATGATCTGATTGACGACCGTTACGTGGCGAACTGATCACGCGTTTCCCGGGCGCAGCGCAGCATGTAATGATGCGCTGCAGACCCGGGACCGCCACAGTTCCGAACGGTCCCGGATCTGCGGTGCACCGCACGCAATCAAGCTTGCGTGGATTGCGTAAACTTATCCTGTGCGTGCGCTGCACCGCGTCCGGGAAGCCGCTGCAGCAGCGATGATGTTGCATTCCGCGAGCGGGTTATGTCTCTTGTATCCATGACGGCGACTGCTGAGCAGGCTCCAGCGGCAAATAAAGCGTCGAAAGGCTGGCTGGTCCGCCTGGCGCGGCCCGCGCTTGGCCTGCTGTTGCCGGTCGGATTGGCGGTCGGCTGGGAAATCGCCGTGCGGATGGGATTTTCGAACGGGCGTCTGGTGCCGCCGCCGTCCGTGGTCTTCCGCACCTTCGCCGAATTGGCGGAGACCGGGGAACTGCAAGCGCATACGCTGGCGACGCTGTGGCGCGTCGCCGCGGGCTTCTTCTTCGGCGTGCTGGAGGGCACGATTCTTGGGGCGATCAGCGGCTATTCGCTGCTGGCTTACCGTATTTTCGATCCGACCTTCCAAGCTTTGCGTGCCGTGCCGTCGATCGCCTGGGTGCCGTTGTTCATCCTATGGTTCGGCATCTACGAGGCATCGAAGATCATTCTCATCGCCGTCGGCGTGTTCTTTCCCGTCTACCTCGGAGTGATGGGCGCACTGCTATCGGTAGACCGCAAGATTGTCGAAGTCGGCCGTATCTTTCGTCTGTCCGGCTTTCAGATGATACGCCGCATTTTGCTGCCGGCGGTGATGCCCGCCTATGTGCTCTCGCTGCGCGCGGGCCTCGGGCTTGGTTGGATGTTCGTGCTGGCGGCGGAGTTTCTCGGCGCCTCGCAGGGGCTTGGCTTCTTGCTGATCGACGGCCAGCAACTCGGCAAACCCGCCGAAATCGTCGCGGCCATCGTAGCCTTCGGAATTCTCGGCAAGACCACGGATTGGCTGCTCGCCATGGCCACAGCGCCGTTGCTGCGCTGGGAAGACGTCGCCGCGCGGCGATAGGAGACAGGAATGCTGGTCCTCGACCGCGTCGGCAAGACCTATCCCAACGGCGTACGGGCCGTTGATGGCGTCTCGCTTGAGGTTGAGCTGGGCGAAATCGTCGCCATCGTCGGCGGGTCCGGTTGCGGCAAGTCGACGTTGTTGCGGGCGGCGGCCGGCCTTGATCCTCCGACCCAAGGCACGGTGACGTTGAACGGCATTCCGATCCGCGCGCCGCATGAAAAAATCGGCGTCATCTTTCAGGAGCCGCGGCTGCTGCCCTGGCTCACTGTGGCTGACAATGTCGGCTTCGGACTCGCCGGCGTACTGGGGTCCGAGCGCAACGCGCGCGTCGCTACCGCGCTGGAACGCGTCGGGTTGACGGAGAAGGCTAAGATGTGGCCGCGCGAATTGTCCGGCGGCCAGGCGCAACGCGTCGCAATCGCCCGCGCTTTGGTGCCGCGCCCGGAGGTGCTGTTGCTGGATGAGCCCTTTTCCGCGCTCGACGCTTTCACCCGCATCGACCTGCAGGATCACTTGCTCGATCTGTGGGCTGACCTGAAGCCGACGCTGGTGCTGGTGACCCACGATGTGGACGAGGCAATCGTGCTCGCCGACCGCGTGCTGGTGATGCGCTCGCGCCCCGGCCGCATTTTCGAGGAGATCGAAACCAACCTGCCGCGGCCGCGCGACCGTCAGTCCGCGGCTTTCGACTTTGCCAAGCGCCGTATTTTGGCGGCGCTCGACCGTTCACTCGACCGCGCCGCGACCGTGAACGACGGCGAGACCAAGAGCGAGGCCGGCGCCGCGCTGTGGTGGTGAGGCCCTGTTCTTAGCCGTCATGCCCGGCACTCGGGTCCCGCCTCCGGCGGGCCCAAGTGTAGACTCTTGTGCCGGGCATCCACGTCTTATACCAAGCCGAGACACCAAGACGTGGATGGCCGGCCCAAGTCCGACCATGACGAAAGGAATTTAATATGGATGCCGCCGAACTGCGCGCGATGCAGGCGCCGATCAAGGAGCGCTACAAGAGCGACCCCAAGGCGGGTCTGATCACCCTGAAAGCCAAGGGCACGCTCGACGATAGCAACATCGCCTGCAAGGTGGAGACCGGGCGCGCGCTCGCGGTCGCGGGCTTGCATCCGGCGACCGGCGGATCGGGAATGGAGCTTTGCTCCGGCGACATGCTGCTGGAAGCGCTTGTCGCTTGCGCCGGCGTCACGCTCAAAGCGGTGGCGACCGCGATCGACATTCCGCTCAAATCCGGCACCGTATCCGCCGAGGGCGATCTCGATTTCCGCGGCACGCTCGGCGTTGCCAAGGATGCGCCGGTCGGCTTCGCGCAAATCCGTTTGCGCTTTGATGTCGATACCGCCGCGCCGCAGGACAAGCTCGATCAGTTATTGAAGCTTACCGAGCGCTATTGCGTGGTCTATCAAACGATCAAGTCCGGCCCGCCGGTCGCCGTCAGCATGAATCGCGTCTAGTTTTTTTCCTTCGCGGCCACCTTGGCCTTCAGCGCATAAAGCGCTTCCAGCGCATCGCGCGGCGACATCTCGTCCGGGTGCAACGCGGTCAGCGCAGCTACTAGCGCCTCCAAGGCGGCGTCGGGGGAGGGCGCGGACGAACGCGGCGCGGATGCGAATAGCGGTAAATCCTCGAAGCCGCGCACCGGCGAGACCCGGTTTTCCGCCTCCAGGCCGGCCAATACCAGCTTCGCCCGCTCGATCACAGCGGCGGGAAGGCCCGCGAGCTTCGCCACCTGGATGCCATAGGAGCGGTCGGCGGCGCCCGGCACCACCTCGTGCAGAAACACGACATCGCCGTGCCATTCCTTGACGCGGACGGTAGCATTGAACAGCCGCGGCAGCTTCGTCGACAGCGCGGTCAGCTCATGAAAGTGAGTGGCGAACAGCGCACGGCAGCGGTTGACCTCGTGCAGGTGCTCGATGGTCGCCCAAGCGATAGAGAGCCCGTCGAAGGTCGAGGTGCCGCGGCCGATCTCGTCCAGGATCACCAGCGAGCGCTCCCGCGCCTGATTGAGGATGGCGGCGGTCTCCACCATCTCCACCATAAAGGTGGAACGTCCTCGCGCCAGATCGTCGGCGGCGCCGACGCGGGAGAACAGCCGGTCGACGATACCGATATGCGCGCGGCGGGCGGGAACGAAGCTGCCCATTTGCGCGAGAACGGCGATCAGCGCGTTCTGCCGGAGGAAGGTGGATTTGCCCCCCATGTTCGGGCCGGTGAGCAGCCAGATGTGGCCGGTTTCCGCAACATCGGAAGGGGAGAGGTCGCAGTCGTTGGCGACGAAGGGTGCGCCGTCACGCGACAGCGCCTGCTCCACCACGGGATGGCGGCCGCCCTCGATGACGAAATGCAGGCTGTCGTCGACTTCCGGCCGCGTGTAATGGCGCTCGCTTGCGATCTGCGCCAGCGCAACGGAGACGTCGAGCACGGCGAGTGCTTCGGCGGCAGCTTTGATCGCTTCGCTGGCGGCGATGACTGTGGAGGCCAGCCGCCCGAAGCTTTCCAACTCGATACCGAGGGCGCGCGTAGCGGCATTGGCGATTTTGGCTTCCAGATCGCCAAGCTCCGTTGTGGTGAAGCGGACTTGCCCCGCGAGCGTCTGCCGATGGATGAAGGCACTGTTATGCGGCGGCGTCATCAGCTTGTCGCCGTGCTGCGCCGTCACCTCGACGAAATAGCCGAGTACATTGTTATGCCGGATTTTCAGGCCGCGAATGCCGGTGCCGTCGGCGTAATGCGCCTGTAGTCCGGCAATCACGCGGCGGGATTCATCACGCAGCGCGCGTGCTTCATCGAGCGACGCATTGTAGCCGGGCCGAATGAAGCCGCCGTCGCGCTTGAACGCCGGCAACTCTTCAGCGAGTGCGGCATGGAGGCCTTCCGCGATCAGCGGATCCAGCCGGCGCAGTGCGCCGACCGCCTCCGCGATGTCTTCGGGCATGTCCTTGAGCCCTTCGAGGCGAGCGGCCAGCGCCATCGCTGCTTCAATGCCGTCGCGGATCGCGGCAAGGTCGCGCGGCCCGCCACGCTCGACCACAATGCGGCTGAGCGCACGGGCAAGGTCGGGCGCAGCCTGTAAGCGCTGGCGCAATTCGGCGCACAGGCTGGCGTCGTTGACAAAAGCTCCGACGCAATCTAGCCGCCGCGCGATCGTCTCGGCGCTGGTCAGCGGCGCGGAGAGGCGTTGTGCCAAAAGCCGCGAGCCGGCGGCCGTCACAGTGCGGTCGATCGCAGCGAGCAGCGAGCCGTTGCGCTCGCCGCCAAGCGTCCGTATGAGTTCGAGATTGGCACGCGTGGCCTGATCGATAGCGAGCGTAGCCCCGGCGACCTCGCGCAGCGGGGGCGATAGCGGCGGGCGTTTGCCGATCTGTGTGCGCTCCACATAGGTGAGGCAGGCCGCCGCCGCGGTCAGCTCCAGCCGCGTCAGCGTGCCGAAGGCATCCGTCGTTGCCACCGCGAAATAATTGGCGACCCGGCGTTCGGCGGTGGCGCCGTCGAACACGTCGCGCGCAAGCGGCGTCACTGCCGGCAGCGAGCGGAAATAAACCGCAAGGTCGGGATCGGAATAAAGCGCGTCGGAAACGATAAGCTCGCCCGGCTCAAGCCGCGCGATCTCCGCGGCGAGCGAGGAGCGTTCGCATTCGGCAATGCGGAATTCGCCGGTGGAAATATCGAT
>JAXDOS010000006.1:0-14360 GCA_034668785.1 Alphaproteobacteria bacterium | reverse complement strand
CGGGCGCAACATCACCGCGCGCAGTGCCAATCTGCGAACGGTGGATTGGGAAAGTTTGGGGATCAACTTCGTATTGGTTTATTCGCCCGGCGCCTTCAGCGGCGCGCCGCACACCCATATTGCCACTTTGGCCTATCCGGGCGGCAGCACTGCCGAGGAGGAGAACGCCTTGCTGAAAGCGGCGGCGGACGCCTTTCCCACTGTGACGACAGTGAGGGTGAAAGACGTGTTGGAGACTTTCGGCGGCCTTATCGCCAACCTGTCTCTCGGGATTCGCGGCGCCAGCCTGATAACCCTCATCGCCGCCGTGTTGGTGCTGGCAGGAGCACTCGCCGCCGGACACCGGCATCGTGTCTACGACGCGGTGATTCTAAAGACGCTCGGCGCCACCCGTTCTCGCCTGCTCGCCGGCTACGCCTTGGAATATCTGGTGCTTGGATTGGCGACCGCCGTTTTCGGGATGATCGCAGGTTCGCTCGCCGCCTCGCTTATCGTCACGAGGGTGATGAATTTGCCCTTCGTTTGGTTGCCCGGACCTGCTCTCTCGGCAGCTTTTGGCGCCCTGATCATCACTGTCGCCTTGGGATTGCTTGGCACTTTCACCGCGCTGGGGCAAAAGCCCGCTCGGGTGCTTCGAAATCTATGAGCGTTAACCGCGTGTTTTCGCCGCAGTCTGCCAGGAAACACGCATTTTCGGCGGATTACCAACCATCCCTTAAAGTAAATCATACGGCGCATCTGGCGCCGGTAACCCACCCGTACTAGATTCCCTGCCATCGGCGCTTGCCGGCGTCCTGTCCCAGGCGCCAATCGCTGATCCGGCCTTCATGCCGGAACATAGAGAGGGTACTTCGATGTCGGATTTTGATCGGAATGTAGCGGCCACTCGCCGCGGCTTCGGCGCCGATCAGGCGCTCGCGATCGACGCGGGCCTGCGCGCTCACATGATCCGCGTCTACAACTACATGGCTGGTGCCGTCGCGCTGACCGGCGTGGTCGCCTGGCTGACGTTTCAAATGGCTGTGACGGCGTCGCCCAGCGGCGCCCTTGCACTAACGCCATTCGGTGAGGCCGTATTCAACGGTCCGTTGATGTGGGTGCTGGTGCTGGCTCCGCTTGGTCTCGTTTTCTACATCAGCTTCCGGATACAGTCGTTGCAAGCGAGCACCGCGCTCGGCTTGTTCCTTCTGTATGCCGCACTGCTCGGGATGTCGCTGGCGACCATCTTCCTGGTCTATACGCATGGCTCCATCACTCGGGTGTTCTTCATCTCGGCAGCGTCGTTCGGTGCCTTGAGCATATATGGCTACACGACCCAGCGTGACCTCACGGCCATGGGCTCGTTTATGATCATGGGCCTGTTCGGCATAATCCTCGCTTCGATCGTCAACTTGATTTGGCCCAACGGGACTCTGCAATTCGCCATTTCCGCCGTGGGCGTGCTGGTATTTGCCGGACTAACCGCTTGGGACACCCAGAAGATCAAGGAAATGTATGATCCGATGGACGATGGAACCATCGCCGGCCGCAAGGTGGTGATGGGCGCGCTGTCGCTTTACCTGGACTTCATCAACATGTTCCTGATGATGTTGCGTTTGTTCGGCGACCGCCGCTAAGCATCCTGACTGTCAAACGGAAAAGCCCCGGCATCCGCCGGGGCTTTTTTGTATGCAGAGCCTAGCCTCAGGCCACGACGCTCAACGACTTGTCGAGTGCGCGTAGAACGCGGTCGAGTTCCTGCCCGCGTCTCACAATCAGACCGGTCGCGGAGATCACGCTGTAGGCGCCCTGGCGGCGCGCCAGGTGTGGATTTTTTTCGATACGATAGATCGGCACTTCAGAGCTGCGCCGGAACACCGAGAACACGGCACGATCGCGAAGGAAGTCGATGGCATAGTCGCGCCATTCACCCGCGGCGACCTTGCGGCCATATAGATCAAGAATGCGGCCGAGTTCACGCCGACTGAAGGTGACTTGCCTGACGGGGGCGGGCGTTCCAGCGGAATAGTCGCCCCCGCGGGACTTACTCGGTTCAGTATCGCCGGACCCAAAATCCATGGGCGCCTCCTTGTCTCTCTCCTATGATTGCCCCGGATGCGCGTTCCGGCAAGCCCTCTTCATCACCGCAATTTTGCATTCGCTAGAGCGAGCATAGATTTGCGATATATCGCCTCGCACGATCACGGATTCGTTAATGAAAACATAATACTGCCCAATTTCAGCCTAGTACACGCCTCGGTCTCTAGCGATAAGAAAGACTGTTGGCCCGGTCCGGATCGAGCTCCGGATCCTCAGCCCCCCAGCCCCCCGAAGTTTGTGATGGGCCGGGCCCGTTCTGTGTAAGGTTCAATCCCCAAGGCTTAGGGTCGGCTTCGCGCCGGCCCTTTTTTTGCCTGTAGCGCTCGTAGCGGAAATTTAGCGGATCTCGACGGTGGCGGCGCCGAGCATCGTTCCTGGATTGTCGGCGGTGCCGGTCTGCACGATCACCGCGGCTTCATTGACGCCGCCGCCGCTCAGATCGCTCAACGGCACATTCCAAGTGTTCGCCTTGCCGTTCCAGTCACCAAGTTTCAGCCAACGCCGCGCCACGTTGTAATAGGTCAGGGTATGTCCACGATTTTCGCCGCGACCGATGGTGATCGGGACCGCTTTTACCAGGCCGCAAACCCAAACCTCTCCCGCCCCGCTGTCATCCTTGCCGGCAGCTACGTTCACGACCAGATCACCGCCGACAACCGCAGCGCTCACCGGCAGCGATAAAGTCGCGGCACTGCGCCGACTCTGCAAGATCGCATGTTCGATAGCGGCCTTATCGCTTCCGAGCGCATGAACCATACCATTGACGACCACTTGCGGCGTGTAGACTTGGCGATCGCCTCTTAGGCGCGCGTAGGCGCGCTGCCGGGCGGAATGCCGCGGATTGGCGAGCGTATCCTTCCAACCGAGGTAGTCCCAATAATCGATCGGCAGGCTGATGGTTACGAGCGAAGGATCAGATGCAAGTTCGCCGAGAAGCTTGTCGGCGGGAGGGCAGGACGAGCAGCCCTGACTGGTGAACAATTCGATCACGCCGCGCGGTTCATCGCAGGCTCCGACGGTCGGTGCGGCAAAGACGGCAGAGCAACCTAGCGCGAGCCAATACGCGGTCAGTCGTATCATGCCGATCTCCAAAGCTTATATCCGGCGGACCCGGCGGACAGGTCTATCAAAGTCTAGGACCGCCGCCGTTCACCTGCCAACTCACTTCAAGGTGAGCCGTTCACGCCGCAAGCTGGCGCAGCACGTAATGTAGAATTCCGCCGTGTTTGAAATATTCGAGTTCGTCGAGCGTATCGATGCGGCAGATAAGCGGCACGCGCTTAAGGCCGCCGTCGGAAGCCACGATCTCGGCGATAAGGCGTTGGCGCGGCTTGAGCTCGCCTTGCAAACCGCGGATCGTCACCTGCTCGTCGCCGCGCATCCCGATCGATTGCCAGGAAGTGCCCTCCTCGAAAACCAGCGGCAGAATCCCCATGCCAACGAGATTGGAGCGGTGAATGCGCTCGAAAGATTGAGCTACGACGGCGCGAACACCGAGAAGGTTCGGTCCCTTCGCCGCCCAATCGCGCGAAGAGCCGGTGCCGTATTCCTTGCCGGCAAAGACGATGAGCGGGACCCTTTCCACTTTGTAACGCATCGCCGCGTCGTAGATCGGCATCTGCTCGCGTGACGGATAATGAATGGTCACGCCGCCCTCGACCCCCGGCACCATCTGATTCTTGATGCGTATGTTGGCGAAGGTCCCGCGCATCATCACTTCGTGGTTGCCGCGGCGGGTGCCGTATTGATTGAAATCGATGGGTTTCACCTTGTGAGCGACAAGATATTTCCCCGCCGGCGAGGTCACCTTGATCGAGCCCGCCGGCGAAATGTGATCCGTCGTGATCGAATCCAGGAAGAGACCGAGCACGCGGGCATCGACAATGTCCGTCGGCGGCGTGGGCGTGCGGCTCATGCCGGTGAAATAGGGAGGATTCTGCACGTAGGTCGACTTGCGATTCCAATCATAGGTCATTCCGCCCTTGACGGTGATCTTGCGCCAATGCGTGTCGCCCTTGAACACATCGCCGTATTTGCGCACGAACATCTGTTTGGTGACGTTCTTACGGACGAATTCATCGACTTCCTTGCTGCTCGGCCAGATATCCTTGAGGAAGATTTTATTGCCTTTTTGGTCGGCGCCGAGCGGTTGCTTCAGCATGTCGAACTGCATCGATCCGGCAAGCGCATAGGCGACGACGAGCGGAGGAGACGCGAGATAATTCGCGCGCACATCCGCGTTGATACGCGCCTCGAAATTCCGATTGCCGGAGAGAACGGCCGCGGTAACCAGATTATGGTCGTTGATCGTGGTCGATATCTCGTCCGGCAGCGGCCCGGAATTGCCGATGCAGGTGGTGCAGCCAAACGCGATCACATTGAAGCCAAGCTTATCAAGATCCTTTTGCAGGCCGGAAGCATTGAGGTATTCGGCGACAACTTGCGAACCTGGCGCCAGCGATGTCTTCACCCAGGGCTTGACCATCAACCCTTTGGCCACGGCGTTGCGAGCGAGCAGCCCGGCGCCGATCATCACGCTCGGGTTTGAGGTATTGGTGCAGGAGGTGATGGCCGCGATCACGACATCGCCATGACCGAGATCATGCTTGCGGCCGTTCACGGGCACGCGCTTATCGAGTTCGGACCCTTTGCCAAACTCCTTATCCATCGACGTCGCAAATCCTGTCTTTGCTTCCTTCAGCGCCACGCGATCCTGCGGACGCTTGGGTCCGGAGAGCGAAGGTTCGACCGTCGCCAGATCGAGCTTGAGGATTTCGGTGAACATCGGGTCGGGAGTGGCCGTCGTGCGAAAGAGGCCCTGCGCCTTGGCATAGGCGAGAACCAGCGCAACGCGATCCGCCGCTCGGCCGGTGTCCTGTAAATAACGGATCGTATCGTCGTCGATCGGCGAGAAGCCGCAGGTGGCGCCGTATTCCGGCGCCATGTTGCCGATAGTAGCGCGATCGGCGATCGACAGGTTATCGAGGCCGGGACCAAAAAATTCCACGAATTTGCCAACCACACCATGCGCCCGCAGCTGCTGAGTGACGGTGAGAACCAGATCGGTCGCCGTTACCCCTTCCTTGAGCTTCCCGCTCATCTTGAAGCCGATCACCTCCGGCAGCACCATCGATAGCGGCTGGCCGAGCATGGCCGCCTCCGCTTCGATGCCGCCGACGCCCCAACCGAGCACAGCCAGCCCGTTGACCATGGTCGTGTGCGAATCGGTGCCGACGAGCGTGTCGGGATAGGCGACATCGATCATCGCCTCCTTATCGGTTCCAAGCTTGACCTTGTCCTTGCGGGTCCACACCGTCTGCGACAGGTATTCGAGATTGACCTGGTGGCAGATGCCGGTGCCGGGCGGAACGACGCGGAAATTATCAAATGCCTTCTGCGCCCATTTCAGGAACTCATAGCGCTCCTGATTTTGTTTGTATTCCTCGTCCACATTCTTCTTGAAGGCGCCGCTGCCGCCGAAAAAATTCACCACCACCGAATGGTCGATGACCAGATCGACTGGCACCAGCGGGTTGATTTTCGTCGCATCGCCGCCAAGTGTTTTCATCGCATCGCGCATGGCCGCGAGGTCGACGACGGCGGGCACACCGGTGAAATCCTGCATCAGCACGCGCGCAGGGCGGAAGGCGATCTCGTGATCGGAGTTTTTGGTTTTGAGCCATTGCGCGACCGCCTGGATATCCGCCTTGGTAACTGTGCGTCCGTCCTCGTTGCGCAGCAGATTTTCCAGCAATACCTTCATGGAGAAGGGCAGCCGTGAGATGCCTTTCAGGCCGTTTTTCTCGGCTGCGGCCAGGCTGTAAAAGGCATAAGTCTTGTTGCCGACCTGGAGAGGCTTGCAGCACCTGAAGCTGTCGAGCGATGTCATAACGGCTGTTCCCATCTCCGTCGGTCGCGGGTGTTGAGGGGTGACGGTAAGTTAATACCGGCAGAGACCTTCGGTCGTCCGCGGGGTTTTTGCAGTATTCCTGCCCGTTTTCGCATAATCTGCGGCTTATAAAAGCTTTTCCTGTTTTCTACCAGATAAAGCAGAGCCATCAACGAGATGGACGTCCTTTTATCGCTCTCGAACTGCTTCTCGCCAATGCCTGAAAGGGCGGCCTGATGCGGCTTTCCGCCCAAAACCTCGCCTGCCAGCGAGAAAGCCGCGAAGTCTTTGCCGACTTGAGGTTTTCGGTAGCGGCGGGAGAAGCATTGGCCATCACCGGGCGCAACGGCAGTGGAAAGTCCTCGCTGCTGCGGCTGATCGCGGGCCTGCTCCGCCCGGCCGGAGGGCAAATCGAACTCGAAGGCGGCGATTCCGAGCTGACGATCGGCGAACAGGCGCATTATCTTGGCCACCAGGATGCCCTGAAACCGTCGCTGACCGTGTTGGAGAATCTCCAGTTCTGGAGCCGGTATCTCGGTGGCGCAAGCACGGTAGAGGCGGCGCTCACGGCCGTCGGACTAGGAGCGCTGGGAGCGCTCCCCGGGGCTTATCTTTCCGCCGGCCAAAGACGGCGGCTCTCGATTGCCCGCCTGATCAGCGTGAAGCGGCCGATCTGGCTGCTCGACGAGCCGACTTCCGCCCTCGATGGCGTGGCGCAGGCGCGGCTGGCCGAGCTGATGCGCCAACACCTCGCCGAGGGCGGGCTGATCCTGGCGGCCGCCCATGGGCCGATTGGACTCGACGGCGCAAAGGAGTTGCGCCTGGGAGAGGCCGCATGAACGGCTTTTCCGCCCTCCTCGTCCGCGACATGCGGCTCGCGGTGCGGGTCGGCGGCGGCGCTTGGATCGGCGTGTTGTTCTTCCTCATCGTCGTGACCCTGATACCCTTTGCCATCGGCCCGGAACTTAGCCTGTTGCGGCGCATCGGCCCGGCGATCCTGTGGCTCGGCGCGCTCCTCGCCAGCCTGCTCACGCTCGATCGGCTCTTCGCCGCCGACCAAGAGGATGGCTCGCTCGACCTGATCCTGATGGGTGGCACGCCGCTGGAGCTTGCGATCGCGGCCAAGGCGCTCGCCCACTGGCTGACGAACGGACTGCCGCTCGTTATCGCGGCGCCGGTGCTCGGACTTTTCCTCGATATCGAATCCCGTTCCATGGCAGCCGTAGCGCTGACGTTGCTTGTGGGCACCCCCGCGCTGACGCTGCTCGGCCTCGTCGGCGCGGCCTTGGCGGTAACGCTCCGCCGCGGCGGGTTGCTTGTCGCGGTGCTGATATTGCCGCTGACCATTCCGGTGTTGATCTTCGGCGTCGCGGCTTCCAATGCGGCGCTTGCCGGGCCGGTGTCGTTCGGGGCTCCGTTTGCGATTCTTTGCGCGCTCTCCTTGGCGAGCCTCGTGGTCGGGCCAGTTGCCGCAGCGGCGGCATTCAGACATGCCGAATGAATGATGGAGCCAGTGTGGTAATACCGAAAGAACCTACGTTGCGCGACGACACCGGCGCCACTAAGAAACCGGCAATGGCCTTGATCAATCTCGCCAATCCTTCCCGATTTCTCGACGCCGTGGAAGCCTCTATGCCGTGGCTCGCGGGCGCGACGCTACTCGCCTTTGCATTTGGGCTTAACCAAGCGCTGTTCGTGGCACCCGATGACTATCAGCAAGGTGCGACGGTGAAGATCATGTTTCTTCACGTGCCTTCGGCTTGGCTGGGCATGTTTTGTTGGGGGTTGATGAGCCTCGCCGCGCTCGGGACGTTGGTGTGGCGGCATCCGCTAGCCGATGTCGCCGGCAAGACCGCCGCTCCGATCGGCGCGGCTTTCACCTTCCTCTGCCTTGTCACAGGCTCCCTATGGGGCCGCCCGATGTGGGGCACTTACTGGGTCTGGGATGCCAGGCTGACTTCCGTCCTGGTGCTGTTCCTGATGTATCTTGGCGTGATCGCGCTATGGCGCGCCGTTGACGATCCGTCGCGCGCCGCGCGCGCCGCCGCGATCCTGACACTGGTCGGCGCCATCAACCTGCCTATCATCAAATTTTCAGTCGACTGGTGGAATACCTTGCACCAACCGGCGTCGGTCTTGCGGCTCGGCGGACCGACGATTCATCCCGCGATCCTCCTGCCTCTTCTCGTCATGACGCTCGCCTTTACGCTGTTGTTCGTGACACTGCATGTCGCCGCCATGCGCAACGAAATCTTGCGGCGGCGCGTACGCACGTTGCAACTGATGCAGGCCGCCGCGGCCTCGGAAAGCTGAGATGGATCTCGGAACGCATGCCGGCTTCATCCTTGCCGCTTACGCGGTAGCGGTCGTCGTCCTTGGCGTGTTGATTGCCTGGGTGCTGCTCGACTACCGGAAGCAACAACGTATTCTCGCCGATCTTGAAGCGCGCGGGGTGACACGACGGTCGGAGCGGGCGAACAGGGAGTCTCCATGACTGCGGCGCCCAACGGCGAAACCCGACAGCGGAGATTGATTGTTTTCCTGCCGCTGGTGCTCTTCCTCGCACTCGCGGCCCTGTTCTATTTCCGCCTGGGCGTAGGCGATCCGGGAAATATCCCCTCCGCATTGATTGGCCGCCCTGTTCCCGAGACCAATTTGCCGCCGCTGTCCGGCCTCGAACGGGAAGGCCAGCCGGTGCCGGGGATCACGCCCTCGCTATTCCAGGGCGGAGTGACGCTGGTGAATGTGTGGGCATCCTGGTGCGTGCCTTGCCATGACGAGGCTCCGCTGCTGCAGCAACTCTCTCAAGACAAGCGCATCCAGATCGTCGGCATCGATTACAAGGATGTGGCCGACAACGCACGGCGCTTCCTCGGCCGCTATGGAAACCCTTTTGCTGCGATGGGCACCGATGCAAACGGCCGCGCCTCGATTGAATGGGGCGTCTATGGCGTGCCGGAGACCTATGTCGTCGGCCGTGACGGACGGATTGCCTTCAAGCTGATCGGACCGATCACCCCGGAGAATCTGAACAGGCAAGTGAGGCCGGAGATTGAGAAGGCGTTGGTGGCTACACCGTCGTCATAGGGTAATGTTTTCGTCATGTGCCGGGCATGACGATCATGAGGTTTTCCCGTTGTCGGAAGCCTCGTATTTTTGCAGCAACGGATATTGCGCCGCCGCGAACAGGAATGTCAGCGGCAATGCGCCGAATACCTTGAAGCTGACCCAGACGTCGGTCGTCTGCGTGCGCCAGACGATCTCATTGAGGACCGCCAGCGCAAGAAAGAAGACCGCCCAGCGGATGGTCAGCTTGCGCCAGCCTTCTTCCCGCAGGTGGAACATCTGGTCGAAGACGATCTCCAGCAGCGGCTTGCGCATAAACAATCCACCGAACAGCGTGCCCGCAAACAGCAGGTAGATGATCGTAGGCTTCAGCTTGATGAAGGTTTCGTCCTGCAGGAACAATGTCAGTCCGCCGAATACCAGGACCACGATGGCGGAGACGATGGTCATGACCGGCAGCCGCCGTATCAGCGCATAGGACACTCCGAGCGCGAGGAGGATGGCGACCATGAAGGTCGCGGTCGCGGCAAAAATGCCAAAGCGCGCATTGGCGACAAAGAACAGCACCAGAGGCCCGAGGTCGAGCACGAGCTTGAGCAGCGGATTGAGCTGGCGACGTGTTGTCATTGATGTCGGCCGGTTGCCGTAGACATAGTCATTCAATTCCCGCGATTGCGCGTGCAAAATCCCGCGCCGAGAACGGCGCAAGATCGTCGACGCTTTCGCCGACGCCTATGAAATGCACCGGCAGGCCAAACCTGGCGGCGATGGCGACAAGGATGCCGCCGCGCGCGGTGCCGTCGAGCTTGGTCATGACCAAGCCGGTGACGCCCGCGATCTTCTGAAAAATTTCCACTTGGGACAGAGCGTTCTGTCCCACGGTCGCATCAAGCACGAGAAGAACCGCGTGCGGCGCGGTGGAGTCCACTTTCTTCATCACCCGCACGATTTTCTCCAGTTCGCTCATCAACACTGTTTTGTTTTGCAGCCGTCCTGCCGTATCGACCAGGACAATATCGGCGCTCTGCTTCTTCGCCGCGGTGAGCGCGTCGAAGACAAGGCTGGCCGGATCAGACCCTGGCTCGCCCGCCATGACCACCGCGCCGGTACGTTGGCCCCAGATCTTGAGCTGATCGATTGCGGCTGCGCGGAAGGTATCGGCGGCAGCCATCATCACGTTGCGGCCCTCGGCGCGGAATTTGGCGGCCAGCTTGCCGATGGTCGTGGTCTTGCCGGAGCCGTTAACGCCGGCGACCAGTATAACGAAAGGCTTTGCCGCGATGACCAGCGGCTGCGCCACCGGCACCAGCACTTTTTCGATTTCCGCCGCCAGAATTTCCTTCACCTCGTCGGAGGCGATGGTTTTGTCATAGCGGCCCTCGCCGATGGCAGCCGCAATTCGCGCCGCCGTTTCAACGCCGAGGTCGGCGCGGATCAGCACCTCCTCCAACTCCTCGATCATGGCGCGGTCGAGCTTGCGCTTGGCGACCAGATCGGAGATGGCGCCGCCGATAGAGGCGGAGGTGCGCTTGAGCCCGCTGCTCAGGCGCTGCCACCAGCTTTGTTTCTGTTCGCTGTCACTCATTGCGTGCCCGTGATAGCCGTTTCGCCATGACACCGGAAGAGATGGTGGCGCGGCTGCTCTACCGCGACGGGTTGATGCTGGTGCTCGACAAGCCGCCCGGCATGGCGGTGCATCGCGGGCCGAAGGGCGGCGAAAGCCTGGAGGATCATTTCGACGCGCTGCGCTTCGGGCTACCGCGAGCGCCCGCGCTCGCGCATCGCCTCGACCGCGACACTTCCGGCTGCCTGGTGCTCGGCCGCCACCGCAAGGCTCTGGCGGCGCTGGGACGGATGTTCAAGAACGGCCAGGTCGGCAAGACTTATTGGGCGGTGGTCGAGGGCGGGCCGGAGGCGGAGACGGGGCGCATTGACCTGCCGCTCGGGCGATTGGACGAAAGCCGTGGCTGGTGGATGAAACCCGATCCCCAAGGCCAGCCGGCGGTGACCACGTGGAAGGTGCTGGGGCGCTCCGACGGCTTGACCTGGCTTGCGCTTGAACCTCTGACCGGGCGCACGCATCAACTACGCGTGCATTGCGCCGAGATGGGCTGGCCGATTGTCGGCGATAACATCTACGGCAGCGCCCCGCGCAGCGGCGGACCGACGCTGCATTTACATTCGCGCGAGATCGTGGTGCCAATTTCCAAGAACAAGCCGCCTGTCGTTGTCACCGCGCCGGTGCCGGAACACATGCGCGAGCAGCTGCGGGCGTGCGGGTGGGAGGGCTAGGTGGACGGCGTCAGTTGAAGCGGTTTGCTCAGAATCACGCTGCGATAGCACTTGCCTTCCCATTGAGCGTACTCAATGAACCGGTAGCCGCGGCGACCGTACCAGTCGATCAGATGCGTGGCCGATTCCGCCGTGTCGAGCGCGATCTCGCTGGCACCGGCCGCACGCGCCGCGTCCTCGACCGCATCCATCAAACGCGCGCCGATGCCGCGTTCCTGAAATGGCGGATCGACGGCCAACTGGCCGCACTTCGCCACCTCCGGGCGGTCGAACCACGGCGTGTCGCCCGACCGTCCGTGCGGATAGAACATGGCTGTCCCAATGATCCGTCCATTCGCATCCGTAGCGACGAGGCACACTCCACCCTTCATGCGCGAGAGTGTCACCTCCAGTGTCTGATCGACGGCCGTGTAATTGAGGCCCATCTTCCCAAGCGTGGCATAGGACCGATGCAGGAGGGCTGCCAGCTCTTCGATGCTATCACTCGGGCTTATGGAACGGATCGTTGTGGCTTGCGGAGAGCTCATGGACTACCCTCCGCGATCTCATGCAGCCAGCAATTGCCGGCCGTCGTGACCGGCGATGGTGAGGTCGAGCATCACGCCGCGCCCTACCGGCGCGGAAAGCAAAACCTGCGTGAACTGCTCGGTGCGGCCGATGCCGCCGGCTTCGGTCAGCACACGCCGTCGCCAGCCGACTTCGCCGCCGAGAAAGCGTTGCAGCGCGGCCTCGCCTTTCTCCCGCAGCCGCCGCGCTCGCTCCTTGACGATCTCGCCCCGGACCTGCGGCATCCGCGCCGCCGGCGTGCCCGGCCGTGGTGAAAAGGGGAAGACATGCAGATGCGTGAGGCCGCATTCATCAACGAGATCGAGCGAGCGGCGGAACATCGCTTCCGTTTCCGTCGGGAAACCAGCGATGATATCGCCACCGAACACCACATCGGGCCGCAAGCGGCGCACCTGATCGCAGAAGGCGACGGCATCGGCATGCAGGTGGCGGCGCTTCATGCGCTTGAGAATGAGATCGTCGCCCGCCTGCAACGACAAATGGAGGTGCGGCATCAGCCGCGTTTCATTGGCAATGGCATCAAGCAGATCGCGGTCAGCTTCCACCGAATCAATGGATGAGAGGCGCAATCGCTCCAGCTCTGGCACTGCGCGGAGGACTTCCTTCACCAATGCGCCGAGCTTCGGCGCATCCGCCAGGCCGTCGCGGTAGCTGGTGATGTCCACGCCGGTCAGCACCACCTCGCGATAGCCGCGTTCGATTAGGCGGCGGACCTGATCAATCACATCGCGCATCGGCACCGAGCGCGAGTTCCCGCGCCCATAGGGAATGATGCAAAAGGTGCAACGATGGTCGCAGCCGTTCTGCACCTGCACGAACGCGCGGGTGTGGCCTCCGATGCCGTCGATCCGATGCAGCGCGGTCTGTGTCGCTGCCATGATGTCGCCGACGGCGATCTTCTCGGTGCGTGCCCACGTTTCCGACTTGAGCTTTTCCTCATTGCCCACGACGCGATCGACTTCAGGCATGGCGGCAAAAGCGTCGGGCTCGGTCTGCGCCGCGCAGCCGGTGACGACGATGCGGCTGTTGGGTTTGTCCCGCCGCAGCTTGCGGATGGTCTGCCGCGCCTTGCGCACCGCTTCCGCAGTGACCGCGCAGGTGTTGACGATTGTGGTGTCAGCCAGCCCAGCGGCAACCGCTTGGCGGCGGACTACTTCCGATTCATGGATATTGAGCCGGCAGCCAAAGGTAACGACGTCGATACTCATGAGCCGGCCCCAACAGCGAACAGCGCCGGATCGAAACGGCCGTTGAACTCTAGCTCAACCGGCCCCGTCATCAGCACGTGGTCATCGCTCTCGCGCCATTCCACCACGAGGTCGCCGCCCGGCAAGGTCACCGTTACCTTGCGGTCCGTACGCTTGAGCCGGGCCGCGGCGACAGCGGCAGCGCAGGCGGCCGTGCCGCAGGCCTTAGTGAGGCCGGCGCCGCGCTCCCAAGTGCGAATTACGATGTGCTCACGCGATTTAATCGCAGCAAGCGTGATGTTGGCGCGCTCCGGAAAGATCGGATGATTCTCCAGCAAGGGGCCGAAGCGGTCGAGATCATAGGCTTCCACATCGTCGACCCAGAAAATCGCATGCGGATTGCCCATGTTCACGACAGAGGGCGAATGCAGCACTGGCTTATCGATGGGCCCTATCTGCAATTCAATGGAGCGGGTGTCGCGGAATTCCTCAGCCAGCGGAATCTCATCCCACCGGAAACGGGGCCTTCCCATGTCGACGGTCACGAGACCGGGCGTATCCGCCTTCCAGCAATTCAGCAGGCCGGCCTTGGTCTCGAACGTGGCCGCGTCCTTTCCACTCTCCTGAAACAGCAACGAGGCGATGCAGCGCATTCCATTGCCGCAGGCGCCGACCTCCGAGCCGTCATTGTTATAAATTCGCACATAAGCATCCGTGCCAGGCGCCCGCGGCGCATGCAGCGCCATCAACTGATCGTAGGGGAAGCCCGCCGGCTGCGCCGCAGCACGGGCCTCAGCCGGAGTGATGGCGGTCTGCGTGCGGCGCAGATCGACCACGACGATCTCGTTGCCGAGACCATTCATTTTGGTGAAAGCTTGGTTGGCGAGTGCGCTCATTCTTGGGCCGAAGTTGCCGGACTTATATGGTCAATTGCCACAGATTGGCCAGTAGCTGCTTGTTTCACGACCGGTATGCCGAGCTTTTCGTCACCCCGACCCAAAGCCGCATGCTATAGGGCGGCTGAGGGGCGCTGCGAGATGGGGGCGGCGTCGCATCAAGGAGACCGCGATGGCGTTTGTTCGAATTGCAATCTGCGTGGCCGTAATCGCCGCCGTATTCCATTTGGCTCAGCCGCTACGGTCCTTCGCGCAAGCTCCGGCGCCCGCAACTCCGGCGCCCGCTCAAACTCCGCCGCAAGCCGAGCCGCCTCCGCCATCCGTGCCCGTTTTGCCGGCGCCGGCGCAGAACGGCGATGCCTTTGGGGAAGAGGTGACGCTGGA
>JAXDOS010000005.1:0-6935 GCA_034668785.1 Alphaproteobacteria bacterium | reverse complement strand
GATGCGCAGTCGCGTCTCTACGGAGCCGCCAACCCAACCTTGACCTACGCGAGTTCCGGCCTGGTCAACGGCGACACGCTCTCCGGTCTGCTCGCCACCCCGGCGACGGCCACGTCCAATGTCGGCGCGTATGCGATCACCCAAGGCACGCTCGCCGCATCCTCGAACTACGCGCTCACTTATGTCGGTGCGAACCTTGCCGTGACAGCAGCGCCGCTCACGGTCACGGCGAGCGCGCCGGCGGTGGCGTTCCCAAGCGATTTCACGTCGAATGATTTTCCCTGCAATAGCGACAACGGCTTCGTATCGGCAAGTTCCGCTGCGGGTCCGGACGGGTCGACCCGCACACCCGTGGGGATATTGGAGAGTCTCAATCGATACAGTTATGCCGATCTAACCGGCGCGAAAGCCACATCTTGCAAACTCAGTTTCTCGCAAAAGAGGTGAATCAAATGAGCCGAATGATGATGAAGTCAGGTATGTCTTTTCGTGCCGGGGTTTTGGGAGCCATCGTTTATCTCGGCCTCGGGTCGCTAGCCGTCGCCCAGTCGCCGAAATCCGCTATTCCCGCACCGACGGCCAAGTCCGAAGCTCCGCGTCCCGTAGACGCAGAGCCGACCACCACCTTGGCTAGCTTTGGCGATTGGAGCTTGCGCTGCCAGCGCCTCGGCAGCGGCGCGGAAGCGCAGCGCGTGTGTGAAGTGACCCAGCAAATTCGCGTGCAGGACCAGCAAAACCCAGTAGCGGAACTTGCCATCGGACATTTGAAGAAGGCCGATCCACTACGTCTGACAGTTGCCTTCCCGGTGAATGTCACCTTTTCCAACCCCCCAGGCTTCTCGGCCGACGGCAAGGCGCAGGAGCCACTCGATCTCGGCTGGCGTAAATGCCTGCCCGGAGGCTGCATTGCCGATGCGGTCCTGAAGGACGACGTGCTTCGCCGCTGGAAAATTCAGACGAGCGCTGGACGCATCACATGGACGGACGCCGCAGGGCGCGATCTCGCGATCGGGCTATCATTCCGCGGTCTATCTCAGGCGCTCGATGCCTTGAGCAAGGAGCTATAAGATAGGTCCCGCTCGATAGGTCCAATCACATTCAGGATTCTCAGCGGGGCTAAAGTAGTGATTCATTGCGTTCCGGCTCGATGATTCGGGGCGATGCCAATGGTCAAGCGATATGAACTGTCAGATGCGCAGTGGCGGCGGATTGCAGGCTTCTTGCCCGGTAAAACCAGCCATCACGGTCGCACTGGCAGCGACAACCACCTGTTCGTGAACGGCGTCTTGTGGGTTCCGAGCTCTGGCGCACGCAGGAGCGACCTGCCCGAGCGTTTGCCCATCTTATACTCTTTAATCTCGGTGTGGTCGGTGCGCCCTCAGCTTTCTTGTGGAAGTTCTAAATCTTCGGCCAAGCGACGATCAAAAAATGGTCTTCCGAGTACGGTTTTCGTATCCACTTGAAAGCACCGCCGTACGCTCAAATTACCCTTGGCTACGCGGGCCTGCTCTGTACTACGAGCGGAGAGGTTATTTTGCAGTTCCACTCCCTCCGCCATTACGCTCAACTGCGCTGGGCTACGCGGGGGTGCTCTGTACTACGAGCAGAGAATTTTGTTTGCAGTTACTCTCCCTCCGCCACCTTCCTTATCGTGCTATTCGGCGGCCTGACGCGCGTGAAGCAGCCGATCCTGAACAGAAACGAGTCGTTGCATCACCTTGAGATCGCGTTCACCTAACTGTAGGCACGCGTCCGCCCAAATCTGAACGATGCGGTCGAGTTCCTCAAGCGTCAACGGATTGACCTCACGGCCGGCCCGGAAGACTCCGCGATTGCCATTGTGTCGCCGCCTGTTCCGCTGGATGTAATCGCGCGCCGTGGCGATGCCCTGACCCGGTTCGGCCAAGATTTGCACCAAGCCGAAGTCCTTCATCTCTTCCGCGGTGTAAATGCGACCGCTGAGAATCATCTCCTCGGCGAGCGCAGCTCCGAGCCGCCGCGCCAGCAGGCTGTAGGCACCCATGCCGGGAAAAAGGCCGAAGAGATTTTCCGGAAAGCCGAACTTGGCGTCACGTTCGGCGATGATAACGTTGAATGAGAGAAGCGATTCAAAACCGCCGCCGAGCGCATCCCCTTCGGCCAGTCCGATTGTCACCATCGGAAGACCAAGTCCATTTAGATTCCGATGCAAGATCCTGACGCAGGAGTTACCATAGGCAACGAGAGACTGCCGATCGCGTTCGCGGATCTTGGTCGCGAACAGATCTAGGTCGCCGCCAAGGTTGAACACACCCGGAGTGCGCGATCCCAGCAGCAAATAGCGCAGATCGTCCGGCCGGTCGGCGAACATCGCCAGGATGCCGCGTTGCCAAGCGTGGAAGTCTTCCAGAAGGTCGGGGTTATAGCTCGGTCGCCCACGCGGTCGCATAAAGGTCCACAGCGTGCCCGTGGCCTCTTCCCAGGATACCTCCAACTGCTCCAGTTCAAATAGACGCCGTGCGTTCTTCGCATTGGTCAGCGAGTACGGAGCGATCGGCGGGAATGACCGAGCGGCTCTAACCCTGCCGAGCGTAGCAGCGTCTAACGCAGGAACAGACATGGACGCACCACTGTGACGCACCACCTTTACGATTTTTTTACCTTAACAGGATGTCACCTGGTCCACAATCGAGCGTTGAGCTTCGATTTGCCCGAACCGACGTTGGCAACTGGATTTTGCAGGGCTTTAGATCGGAAAATCTCAGTAAAATCTTCGTGTTAACCACGACGAGAAGATTCCGACGCGCGACGGCCGCAACGCGCGCCTTCGGTTTCCGATGCCGAAAGCGGCGGCACATCCTTTTGAATTGCGACTTGGCTGGTTACCGGCCATTCACCGTCACTGCCGATAGGTCCATCCCGTTTGGGCGATGTTGACCAACGACATGTATTATCTCGACAATCCAGGCAGCCGCAGGTCCCATGCTTATCAAGAGGCTGATGCATACCCGCCGGACGGACGCGGAACTCCCAACAGAAATCCGTGCGGCATTGGTCGAGAAATTGTTTGCGCCGGTGGGATCGCTGATCCTCGGCGCGCTCGCTTGTTCGATCGTCGGCGCGGCCGTGGCGTTGCGGGCTGGCAACGATCGGATCATGACTATTTCGGTCGCGCTTTTTGCGGTCGGAATGCTGCGCGTTGCCTCCGCCCTCCTCTACGAGAGATATAAAGAACGCCAAAAGCCCGCGGCTACCAAGCTGTGGGAACATGTTTATGAATATGGCGCCTGGGGATTCTCCGCTCTCCTCGGCCTGTTGTGCTGGGTGACGATCACACACTCCGGTGACGCATCCCTGCAGATGGCCGTCAGCACGACGGCGGTCGGTTATGCGGCTGCTATTTCAGGCCGCAACGCCGGCCGTCCTCTCATCGCGATTGCCCAACTCGCCTTCACCACCTTGCCAATGGCCCTGGCACTTATTGCCTATCCTGATTGGGTACATCGAGCGCTGGGTCTTGTGGTGCTGATGTTCATCTACGGAATGGTCGATATCACGCTCAGCATCCGCGACATCATCATCCAGGCGCTGACGATGACGCGGAAGGAAGCAGCTTTAGCGGCCCGCTTCGAGCAACAGGCGAGGCGCTTCGATATCGCTCTCAACAACATGTCGCACGGCCTTTGCATGCTCGATCAGGAGGATCGTCTGCAGGTCTGGAACGAGCGCTTCTTGGAGTTGCTTTACCTGCAAAATACTTCAGTCCATGTCGGTATGCGGGTCGCCGATTTGGCTCGCTACAGCATTCGCGCTGGCAAATTCCAAGCCAGAAACGTGAGAAGGGTTTTCCGCGACTTAGCTCTCAATCTGCAGCAAGACAGGTTCGACCAGGTGCAAACATCGCCCGACGGCGACCGGACCATCGCGCTGTCGCGCAGGATGATGTCCGACGGCGGGTCTGTCATCATTCTTGAAGACGTAACCGCGCGCAAGCACGCGCAGGAGCGCATAGCGCATTTGGCCAAGTATGATGAGCTCACCGGATTGCCCAACCGAACGCAGTTCCGCGAGCAGATCAACGGCATGCTTGCGGCGGCGTGCGAACCCGAAAATCACGTCACTGTCCACCTGATCGATCTCGATCAATTCAAGTCCATCAACGACACGCTCGGTCATCCATTCGGCGACAAGCTGCTGAAAGAAGTGGCGCGGCGATTGGTTGGCATCATCGACACCGCCGAAACCATCACGCGCTTTGGTGGCGACGACTTTGTCGTGCTGCAGGTCGCCACCGAGCGTGGGGATGCCGAGCAACTGGCTCAGCGACTGGCCGCCGCGCTGAGAGATCCGTTCGACATCGACGGCCACCGTGTCGAAGTCGGCGCTTCCATCGGGATCGCCATGACGCCCACGGACGGGGTCGATGCGGACGAGCTATTGAAAAAGGCCGATATGGCGCTTTACGCCGCTAAGAAAGATGGCGGCGGCAGCCACCGGTTTTTCGCCGGGGAGATGGAGGAAGCGGTTCGGGCACGGCGGGCGCTTGAGCTTGATCTGCGCGATGCTCTCGCATCCGACCAATTCCGGCTACACTTCCAGCCATTGGTAGACCTGCGCACCAAGCGTGTCACGGCATGCGAGGCGTTGCTACGCTGGTCGCACCCGGAGCGCGGCAACGTCCCGCCATCCGTATTCATACCCGTCGCCGAAGAAACCGGATTGATCGTCGCCATCGGGGAGTGGGTGTTACACCAAGCCTGCCTCGAGGCGGCGAAGTGGCCGAAAAACGTCAAAGTCGCCGTCAATCTATCTCCGGTACAATTCAAAGATCGCGCGCTTGCCTTGCACGTTGTTTCGGCGCTCGCGAAGTCCGGCCTTCCGGTGCAACGGCTCGAACTGGAGATAACCGAGCGCGTGCTGCTTGAGGAATGCGACGATACGCTGGCGACGATGGAGCAGCTCAAGAATCTCGGCATCAGCTTCTCGTTGGACGACTTTGGCACCGGCTATTCGTCGCTCAACTACCTGCGCAAGTTCCCCTTCCACAAGATCAAGATCGATCGATCGTTCATTTGCGATCTTGAGGAGGAGCGCGACGCCCGGGCGATCATCGGCGCCATCGCCACCCTCGGCGCTGGCCTAGAAAAAATCGTGGTCGCCGAGGGCATCGAGACGGAAGAGCAGATGAAACTGGCCACTGCACAGGGCTGTCACGAGGGGCAGGGTTACTTCTTTGGCCGGCCCGTAGCAGCCGATGCTATACGCGGCCAGTTGGAAGCGCTGACCGCCGCGGCGCGGCTTGTCGCTTAAGAATCCGGTAGCCAGCCAATTCACGCTCCGCAACTGCCGAAATAGCTTTCCTAAAGGTCACTCAAGACGCCAGCTTTGGCCGCCGCGCAGAATTTTTCCGTCCTTATCCTTCGGCTTTTAGGCCTTCGATGGCTTAGCAGAGTAGCGAGCTCTCGTTCCCACCCCTTCGCCAAGCCTTCTCACAAATTCCGCAATGTTGAGCGAAAGGAGGCGAGGAAAATGAAGCGTGGCTGCGAGTCCGGGACATGCGGGCGCTTCTCGCAACCGGACCGGGTGGCGGTCGCGCTGTGCGACTAGTCGGGAACGACGATGACAGCGGAGAATATATTAAGTGCGATCGATCGAGGGATCACCTTTCTGCGGAATGCTCAGTCACCTAGTGGCGAGTTCAAAACCCTCCTTGGCGCCGACAAGCAGTTGTCAAACGCGGTGTTCGACAGTTCGCCGTTCGTGACGTCGTTCGTCGTCTATGCGCTAAGCCATGTCGATGGCATTCAAGTTGACGATATAGTGGAGCAGGGGATCGCCTTCCTACGCAGCGAGATGGAGTTTGGGGGCGTCTGGCGCTATTACGGCTCGCGTCAGTTCAAGCATTGTAGAATCCCGCCCGATCTCGATGACACCGCTTGTGCATGCTTCGCGTTGCGTATCCATGGGCGCCGAGTTCCTTCGAATCGGTGGTTGTTTCGCTATAACAGAGATAAAACTGGCCGCTACCTGACTTGGGTTCTCACAAAAGACGAATCCTTTGCGCCACGTTTCCGTTTGGCGCGTATGATCGGAAATCTGCAGGCTGAGCGCGCCCGCCGAACCGCTCCGGTGCCGACGATTGTCAGTGATCCGCGCCTTCTCCGCACACCGATTGACATTGTTCCCGTCGATGACGTTGACCCTGCGGTGAATGCCAACGTGATTCTGTTTCTGGGTGAGAATGCCGACACGGCGCCGGCCGTCGAGTATCTGATTGACCTCATGCGGACCGGCGTGAGCGAGAGTTTCAGCCTCTATTATAAGGACCGTCTGGCTCTGCACTACATGATTGCCCGCGCTTACCTACACAGTGCACCGTCGCTCGCCGTTGTCGGCGACCGTGTGGTTGGCGATATCCTCGCGCGACAACAGGCAAACGGCTCATTTGGTCACGCGCTGGCGGCGGCTCTGGCCGCTTCGGCCTTGTTGACCTTCGCCCCACGGACAGCGACTCTTGCAGGCATAATTGAGTTTCTGCTTAGCGCGCAGCGGGACGACGGCTCGTGGCCGGCTCACCCATTCTACAGCGGACCAACCGAATTCTGGGGATCCGAGGAACTGACGACGGGGCTTTGCATAGAAGCGCTTGCGCGCTACCGGAAAGTCCAGAAAGTCTCGATGGCTGCCCGATGATCTTCGTACGTCCTCGAGAGTGGTGGTATCATAAACTTCCGCTTTCGATACTGCTCGCGCTGTTGTTGCTTATCGGAACCTCTGTCTCTTTTTTGCTGGCGCTTGCATTGCTCGGAAGTCTTGTTGTCATCATTTCTCTGGTGGCGAATTTTGGCCATGCAATCAACGAGCTGTTCGATCGCGATGAGGATCGGCGAGGCGGGCGAGCCAATGTAGCCACGATCGTCGGGACGCGCCATGTCGGCCTGATTGCCGTCGGATCG
>JAXDOS010000004.1:0-6908 GCA_034668785.1 Alphaproteobacteria bacterium | reverse complement strand
GGCCATCCGCTGACGCTGCTTGGCTTGGGAAACATTCAGCCCTGGCTTTCGCCGTCGCGGGCGCTCGGCCTTTGGTTTGCCAATCTGCATGGCTGGCTTGGCAACGTGCTTATTTGGGTGGCGGGTTTCCACGCCGCCGCCGCGCTTTTTCACCACTTCTGGCGCCGCGACACGGTTCTGCGATCGATGCTGCCGGGGCGGCGAACGCCCGCCGCCTTTAAAGCCAACAATATCGGCGGCACACGAAATAATTCTTGACAATATTCCTATAGGTATATAATCCACCGACGCCCGGTTCGTCGAGGGGCGCCTTCTAGGGGCGCTAGTTGGCGGAGCCGGGTGCGGCGCCTGCGGGCGTGGGTTTAACGCAAACCCATGCGCTCGGGCGGCGCCGGACTCCGACCCTCGGGCACTAGGACCTGAGCGCGGGAGCACGCAGCTGGCAGGCTTAAGAAAGCCGTACCCCAGTGAGCGCGGACCGGCGCAGTAAGGAAGACGCCGCAGTGGAGCGCCGAGAGGCGAGACGGGTCTCGCAGGTAAGATTACGCAGACTGCGTAAACTTGTCTGCGGCGCAAAGCCCGTGCCGCGCCTCACAGCGCGGACCTTTGTTAAAGCGCCTTCTCGGCGCTCCGCTCCCCTCGTTTTGAGGGGAAGGAAACAGGAGACCGGCGCGCCCGCGCCGCCAACAACAGGGCCGGCGGAGCTATGTTTTTTATCCCTCCTCGTCGGAGAAATAAGAAGTCCGTTCAAAATCCAATCCGGATCCGAACAGCCATCGCCGGAACCATATTTCTATGACAGAATTTCTCCTCAGCGGCGCGCGATTGTAACCGCTCTGTTCCTTGGTGCTTTTTATGCCGACCAAATCCTCTCCGCGCGCGCATCGGCCCTGGTACACGATCCTTTACATCCAAGTTTTGATCGCCATAGCGGCTGGCGTCTTCGTCGGCCATTTCTTTCCCGATCTCGGTAAGGCGCTCAAGCCGCTGGGTGACGGCTTCATCGCCCTGATCAAGATGATGATCGCGCCGATCATCTTCTGCACCGTCGTGCACGGCATTTCCTCCATGGGCGATCTGACCAAGGTTGGGCGTGTCGGCATAAAAACGCTGTTCTATTTTGAATGCGTGTCCACTCTGGCGCTGGCGATCGGCCTGATCGTCGGCGAACTTATTCAGCCCGGACGCGGCTTCAACATCGATCCGGCGAGCATCGATCCGAACGCGGTCGCGACTTATGTCAAGCAGGCCAACGAGCAGGGCGTCGTCAGTCATCTGCTGGCGATCATTCCAGATTCTTTCTTCGGCGCGCTGGCGCGGGGCGATCTGCTGCAGGTGCTGCTGGTCTCGATCTTAACCGGCTTTGCCGTTGCCCTGATGGGCGAGGCCGGCGAACGCGTGTCGCATGCGATCGATCTCGCGGCCAAGGTCTTCTTCCGCGTCATTGCCATTATCGTGCGGGTGGCGCCGGTCGGCGCTTTCGGAGCCATGGCGTTCACAATCGGCGCCTATGGGCTCGGCTCGCTGGTGAACCTCTTGGCCTTGATCGCTACTTTCTATCTGACCAGCTTGATCTTCGTTGTTCTCGTGCTCGGCGCCATCGCGCGGCTCGCCGGGTTCTCGATCCTGCGTTTTGTTGCTTATATCAAAGACGAGCTTCTCATCGTCCTCGGCACCAGTTCTTCGGAAACGGTGCTGCCGCAGATGATGTTGAAGATGGAGCGGCTCGGCGCGTCGCGGCCGGTGGTCGGCCTCGTGGTCCCGACCGGCTACAGCTTCAATCTGGACGGCACCAACATCTACATGACGCTGGCGACACTGTTTCTGGCGCAAGCAACCAATACGCCGCTCAGCTTCGGCCAGGAAATGGGAATTCTCTTCATCGCCATGATCACCTCCAAGGGCGCGTCGGGCGTCACCGGCGCCGGCTTCGTCACCCTCGCCGCCACATTGGCTATCGTTCCCGATATTCCGATCCAGTCGCTGGCCATCCTGCTCGGCATCGACAAGTTCATGAGCGAATGCCGCGCGCTGACCAATCTCATCGGCAATGGCGTCGCCACCGTGGTCATCAGCCGCTGGGAAGGCGAATTGGACAGCGCCAAGTTGCACGAGGCCATGGCGCATCCGGTGCTGCTGGGCGAGGAAATGGAGCTGAAGCGGGCCTAGCCAGTTTAGCGAAATCGATACCGCTCTTGATCCCGCCGCCTTTCCCTGCCACATGCGCGCCATGAACAAGCAACTCAGCGCCGAGGAGGCCGGCAAAAACTCGCCGCTCGCCGCCGAAGTGGAACGCCGGCGCACCTTCGCCATCATCTCGCATCCGGACGCGGGCAAGACCACGCTCACCGAAAAGCTCTTGCTGTTCGGCGGCGCCATCAATCTCGCCGGCCAGGTGAAGGCCAAGCGCGACCGCCGCTCCACCCGCTCGGACTGGATGTCGATCGAGCGCGAGCGCGGCATTTCCGTCGTCACCTCGGTGATGACTTTCGAATACGAGGGCCGCGTCTTCAATCTGCTTGACACGCCGGGCCACGAGGATTTTTCCGAGGATACCTACCGCACGCTTACCGCGGTCGATTCCGCCGTCATGGTGATCGATGCGGCGAAAGGCATCGAGGCGCGCACGCGCAAGCTGTTTGAGGTTTGTCGGCTGCGCGATATCCCGATCATCACTTTCGTCAACAAGATGGACCGCGAGAGCCGCGATCCGTTCGATCTGCTTGACGAGATCGAGAAAACGCTGGCGCTCGACACCGCGCCGATGACGTGGCCGATCGGGCGCGGCCGCGATTTCGCCGGCACCTTCGACATCGCCAGCGGCGCCATGCGGTTGATGGACGAGGGTGGCAAGACCCATGACCAGCAGGCGCTCGATCTCGCCACGCTGGCCGCGAAAAATACCATGCTCGACGCCAAAGCCATCGACGACGAACTAGCTTTGGTAAAGGACGCCTGCCGACGCTTCGATTTTTCCTCGTTCCGCGAAGGCCACCTGACACCGGTCTATTTCGGATCGGCGCTGAGGAATTTCGGCGTCAAGGATTTGCTCGACGCGCTGGCGAGTTTCGCGCCGCCGCCGCGCGCGCAGCAGAGCGACACCCGCAAGGTCAACGCGCACGATCCGGGAATGAGCGCTTTCGTCTTCAAGATCCAGGCCAACATGGACCCGAACCACCGCGACCGCATCGCTTTCGCCCGGCTGTGCTCGGGCAAGCTCACGCGCGGCATGAAGGCGAAGCTGGTGCGCACCGGCAAGCCCATGAGCCTGACCACGCCGCATTTTTTCTTCGCGCAGGACCGCGCGCTGGCGGATGAGGCCTATGCAGGCGACGTGGTCGGCATTCCCAACCACGGCACGTTGCGAATCGGCGACACGCTGACCGAAGGCGAGGACCTGAATTTTGTCGGCGTGCCGAGCTTCGCGCCAGAAATCCTGCGTCGCGTCCGCCTTACCGATCCGATGAAGGCGAAGAAACTCAAGCAGGCGCTGCAGCAGATGGCGGAGGAGGGCGTCGTCCAGGTTTTCCGCCCGCAGGATGGCGCGCCCGCCATGGTCGGCGTCGTCGGCCCGCTGCAGCTCGACGTCCTCCAGGCCCGCCTCGCCGCCGAATATGGACTGGAGATCGGATTCGAAGTCAGCGAATTCCAATTGGCACGCTGGATCGCGTGTCCCGACCGCAAGAAGCTCGACGATTTCATCAAGGCGAATTATTCCGGCATCGCCGAGGACCTGGACGGCGATCCGGTATTCATGGCGCGCAACCAATTCTATCTCGATTATACGCGCGAGCGCGCGCCGGGAATCGACTTCACCGACATCAAGGACATCCGGGAGAAGAAGAAAGCGGAGGCTGCCTAGCTCGTCATTGCCGGGCTTGACCTGGCAATCCATCGTAATGATTCCGATCGATGGATGCGCGGATCAAGTCCGCGCATGACGAGGAGAGAGGATGGTACGCCAGTCAGCGATAATTTCGCGGCAGGCTGTTGTGGATCGCCGTGGCGGCGACAGCGGCATGTCCGGTGGCGACGCTGATCTGATGCAGATCGGTGACCACGTCGCCCGCCGCATACAAGCCCTCGATCGAGGTGCGCTGCTTGTCGTCGACAAAGACATTGCCGATCTCGTTTTCGCGAGCGCCGAGCGCGCTGGCCAGTTGCGAACGCACGTCACAGCCGAGCGCGGGATAAAGCACGTCCACTTCGATGCGGTCGCCGTTTTGCAGAATGGCGGTAATCGTGGTTTCCGTTCTTTCCACATCAGTGACCGGCGCCGGCGCAAGTTTGACCTTCGCCGCTTTCAGCATGTCGGCGTCCTCTCGTGCGATCCTTTCAGGCTGCTCTGTCGGCAGCAGCACCACGTCGCGGCTATAAGTGCGCATGAACATCGATTTCTGCGCCGCCGCCTGCAAGCGGCCGAGCACGCCGATGCGCTTGTCGATGGCTTCGTAGCCGTCGCAGATCGGGCAGAAGCGCAGAGCGCCGCGATAGATCGCGTCCTTCATGCCGGGAATATCTGGACTCTCGTCAACAATGCCGGTCGCCAGCAGCACGCGCTGCGCACGTATGAAGCCGCCGTTCACCGTTGCCTCGAACTGTCCATCGCTCTTGCGCAATTCCTCCACCTTGCCGCTCTCCAATCGGGCGCCATAGCGGCTCGCCTGTTCGCGCAACGACGCCAACAGGTCCGGCCCGGAAATGCCCTCGGCAAATCCAGGATAGTTGTGGCTTTCCGGGATCAAGGCGGCACGGCTTTGGCCGCTGTCCACGACCGTCACATTGCGCCGGAAGCGGGCGAGATAAATCGCGGCGGTCAGTCCGGCAGGCCCGCCGCCGATAATCAGGCAATCGATTTCGGAATTGTCCGCCATACGAGCATCAACGAATGACGGATCGTTAGGTTGCCTAGGCGGGCGGCTGAAACGACAGCAGTTTCCCGGCGCGGTAATCGTAAAGCTTTCCCGTCTCGGTGAAGCTCGGCAGGCAAAGATCGACGATTTTCTCTGCCACTTGGGCAGGCTTGGGCAACGTCGCGGGGTCTTCGCCGGGCATCACCGTGGCGCGCATGCGCGTGCGGGTGGGGCCGGGATTGAACAGGTTCACGCGCACGGGCGTGGAAGCGGTTTCCGCGGCATAGGTGCGCGCCAGCACATCAAGCGCCGCTTTCGACATGGAATAGGGGCCGCGATAAGCCTTGGCGCTGCTCGCCGCGCCCGATGTCAAGAATACGGCGCGGCCGGCGTCCGACTTCTGCAGCAGGGGATCGAGATAGCGGATGAGGTGCCAGTTGGCGCTGACGTTGATGGCCACCACGCTGTCCCAGATTTTCGGTTCCACATGGCCAAGCGGTGACGAACTGCCGACGATGGCGGCGTTGCCGATGAGGATGTCGAGGCGGCCGTAGCGCTTGTCGAGCGCTTCCGCCAGTCGGGCGATGGCCGGTGTGTCGGTGATATCCAGCGGCACGAGCGTGGCACTGCCGCCCGCCGCGCGGATTTGATCGTCGAGTTCCTCCAACCCGCCGACGGTGCGTGCGATGGCCACCACATGCGCACCGGCTTTCGCCAGCACCAGCGCCGTCGCTGCGCCGATCCCGCGCGACGCGCCGGTGACCAGCGCGATGCGGTTGGAGAGGGGGCGTGTCATATGGCGAGTCTCTTAATCGTCATGCCCGGCCTCGTGCCGGGCATCCACGTCTTAACTTAATGTCTTTTAGAGACGTGGATGGCATCGGAACTCGGGCTTGCCCGAGTTCCGCACCTTATTAAGAGCCGCAAGTCAGGTAAACCCGACTTGCGGTGACAAGCCCGGCCATGACGTAGGAGGCGGTGCTAGCTCGCCTCAGCCAACAGCGAAAGCTGGCGCGGCGGCGATTCCTGAGCCGTCCGGTCGGTCAGCGGCGTCGGATAGTCACCGGTAAAACAGTGGTCGGTGAATTGTGGCTTTACCGGATTTCTCCGTTCCTCGCCCATGGCGCGGTAGATGCCGTCGACGGAGAGGAAGGCGAGCGAATCCGCGCCGATGACGCCGCGAATCCCTTCCACGTCATGGTTGGCGGCAAGCAGCTTGTCGCGCTCCGGCGTGTCGATGCCATAGTAATCCGGATATTTGATCGGCGGCGAAGCAATGCGGAAATGCACTTCCTTGGCGCCGGCGTCGCGCATCATTTGCACGATCTTTTTCGATGTCGTGCCGCGAACCAGCGAGTCGTCGATCAGCACGATCCGCTTGCCTTGCACCACCGCCTTGTTTGCCGAATGCTTCAGCCGCACGCCAAGCTCGCGGATCGACTGGGTCGGCTGAATGAAGGTGCGGCCGACATAATGGTTGCGGATAATGCCCATCTCGAAGGGAATGCCGGAAGCCTGGGCAAAGCCGATGGCGGCAGGGACGCCGGAATCCGGCACCGGAATGATGACGTCGGCATCGGCGGGGGCCTCATGCGCTAGCTGCGCGCCCATGGTCTTGCGCACGTCATAAACCGAGCGTCCGCCGACGACAGAATCCGGGCGGGAGAAGTAGATGTATTCGAAGATACATGGGCGCGGCGTCATCGCCGGAAACGGCTTGATCGAATGCACGCCGTCCTCATCGAAGACCACAACCTCGCCGTTCTCGATATCGCGGACATATTGCGCGCCGATGATATCCAGCGCGCAGGTTTCCGAGGCGAGGATCGGACTGCCGTCGAGCTTTCCCAGGACCAGCGGCCGTATGCCGAGCGGGTCGCGGGTGCCGATCAGCTTCTTGTTGGTCATGCCGACCAGCGAATAGGCGCCTTCAATGGTGCGAACTGCGTCCACGAAGCGATCGACGAAGCGCGGTTTGTGCGAACGGGCAACCAGATGCAGGATCACCTCGGTGTCGGTGGTCGATTGCATCATTGCGCCGTCGCGCACCAGTTG
>JAXDOS010000003.1:0-22332 GCA_034668785.1 Alphaproteobacteria bacterium | reverse complement strand
CATCAACGAGGAGACGTGAAGCGCAGCGCTTCCATCGCCGACGATCTTGACGTGATCGACGTGGGCCTCGTCGCCGACGACGAGTTCAAGCGCGGCATTGACCTGATAGTCGATGCCCGCCGCGCCTTCGTGGCTCTCGATCAGCATCAGCCGCGCGCCCTTCTCCACGACGACGAGCGAGCGCGGAAACATCGCAGCGGGCGTCTGCGGAGCGACAAAAACGAGATGCAGCGGACGGTCAACGCTGGCCCCGGCCGCGATGCGGATGACGGCGCCGTCGCCCATGAAAGCCGTGTTGAGCGCAAGCGCCGCGTCATCCACCGCAACGACTTTGCCGAGATGCCCAGTAACAATCGGATCGGCCACGGCCAGCGCTTGCGCCATCGAGCCGATGGTCAAGCCCGGCTCGCAATTGGCCAGGTCGGAAAGCTCGGGGACAAAAGCGCCATTGACGAAGACGAGACGGCGGCATTCGACGTCGCCTGCCAGCGTACCCGCCATTTTGGCGCGCGCCTTCGCCGCGGCGTCAGGAGGCTCCGCAAGCGGTTTGGCGTCGCGCATGAGCGCGCGCAGGTCGGTATATTTCCATTCCTCCACGCGCCGGTGCGGCAGGCCGCGTACGTCGAAGCGGCGGAAGGCATCCTCGCGCAAGGCCGCGACTTCACCGGCCCCGGGCAACTTGCCTTTTGCCGATGCAAAGTTTTGCGCGAGCGAAAGCTCGGCCGCGGTCTTCATGGGTTTAATTTCGGCGTTCATTGGGTCATCCAGGCGTTACCCTCAGGCAGCCGCCTCGTCCTGATATTCGGCATAACCGCGCGCTTCGAGTTCATGCGCCAAATCCTTGCCGCCGGTTTTTACGATCCGGCCTTTGGACAGCACATGCACCACGTCCGGCACGATATAATCCAGCAAGCGCTGGTAATGCGTGATGACGATCATGGAGCGTTCGGGCGATCGCAGCCGGTTGACGCCTTCCGACACGATTTTCAGCGCGTCGATATCGAGGCCGGAATCTGTTTCGTCTAGCACGGCAAGCTTCGGCTCGAGCATCGACATCTGCAAAATCTCGTTGCGCTTCTTCTCGCCGCCGGAAAATCCGACATTGACGGCGCGGCGCAGCATTTCCTGGTCAATGCCGAGCTTGCCCGCGACTTCCCGCACGCGCTTGATGAATTCCGGGGTGGAAAGCTCCGGCTCGCCGCGCTTCGTGCGCTGGGCGTTGAGCGCGGTACGCAGGAAGGTCATGCTGGCGACGCCGGGGATTTCCATCGGATATTGGAAGGCGAGGAAGATGCCCTTGGCGGCACGCTCGTCCGGCTGCATGTCCAGCACGTTTTCGCCGTTCAGCAGGACTTGGCCTTCAGTCGCGGTATAGCCGGGCTTGCCGGCAAGTACATGCGCGAGCGTCGACTTGCCCGAGCCGTTCGGGCCCATGACGGCGTGGACCTCGCCCTTGTTCACGACAAGGTCGAGGCCGTTCAAGATTTTCCTGCCGTCCACTTCAGCATGCAGATTCTTGATTTCGAGCAAAGCCATCAGCTTGCGTTCCTTGAATTCTTGCGGCCCCACCGCCAACGCCACCCGCCCTCGGTTTTCTGCCGTGCAAGCAACGTGATCGCGATAGTTGCCGGGACCAACACGGCGATCCAGGTGAGCCACGCCTCGACGCCCGGTTGATTGGCCAGCAACGCAACGCTCATCGCCACGATGAAGATGAGGTAGCCGATCATGAAGGCCCAGCCCTCCCAAGTGACAGGGGTCGCCCCATAACCATAGGTTTTCGGCTTGAACCAATATTGATGCATGGCAATCTCCACCGCTTAGCCGACCGACCCTTCAAGCGAAATCGAGATCAGCTTCTGCGCCTCGACGGCGAATTCCATCGGCAATTGCTGCAATACGTCTTTGACAAAGCCATTGACCACCAACGCCACCGCTTCTTCGGCGGAAAGCCCGCGCTGACGGCAATAGAACAGGATGTCCTCGGAGATTTTCGACGTGGTGGCTTCATGCTCGAACACCGCGGACGAATTCTTCGCCTCGATATAGGGGATGGTGTGCGCGCCGCATTTGTCGCCGATCAGCAGCGAGTCGCAATTGGTGAAGTTGCGCGCGCCGGACGCCTTACGGTGGGCGGAAACCAGCCCACGATAGGTATTGTTGGAGCGGCCCGCGGCGATGCCCTTGGAGATGATCCGGCTCGTGGTGTTCTTGCCGAGATGGATCATCTTGGTGCCGCTGTCGACCTGCTGGCGGCCGTTGGAAATGGCGATGGAATAAAATTCACCACGAGAATTATCGCCGCGCAGGATGCAGCTTGGATATTTCCAGGTGATGGCGGAGCCGGTTTCGAGCTGGGTCCAGGAAATTTTTGCATTCTTTCCCCGGCAATCGCCACGCTTGGTGACGAAGTTGTAGACGCCGCCCTTGCCTTCCTTGTCGCCGGGATACCAGTTCTGGATCGTGGAATATTTGATCTCGGCGTCGTCGTGAGCGATCAGCTCGACCACGGCCGCATGCAACTGGTTCTCGTCGCGCGACGGCGCGGTGCAGCCTTCGAGATAAGAAACGTAAGCGCCCTTATCGGCGATGATCAAGGTGCGCTCGAACTGGCCGGTATTCTTCTCGTTGATGCGGAAATAGGTGGATAGCTCCATCGGGCAGCGCACGCCGGGCGGCACATAGACGAAGGAGCCGTCGGAGAACACCGCCGCATTCAGCGTGGCGAAGAAATTATCGCTCACCGGCACCACGGTGCCGAGATACTTGCGCACCAGTTCCGGATGCTCTTTCAGCGCCTGGGAGATCGGCATGAAGATCACGCCGGCCTGCTTCAATTCCGCTTGGAAGGTGGTGGCGACGGAAACCGAGTCGAAAACCGCATCCACCGCGACGCGCGAATGAGTGCCGTCTGGCCGTTCCACGCCGGCGAGGATTTCTTGCTCGCGCAGCGGAATGCCGAGCTTCTCATAGGTCCGCAGGATTTCCGGATCGACCTCGTCGAGCGACGCCAGCGGCTTCCGCTTCGGCGCCGAGTAGTAATAAAGGTCCTGGTAATCGATCGGGCCGTAGTCGACGCGTGCCCATTGCGGCTCGCGCATGGTCAACCAGCGGCGATAGGCGTCGAGCCGCCACGCCAGCATCCATTCCGGCTCGCCCTTCTTCGCCGAGATGAAGCGGACGGTATCCTCGGACAGGCCTTTGGGAGCCTTGTCGGATTCTATATCGGTGACGAAACCGTACTTATACTGGTCCACGTCGATGCGGCGGACCTGATCGACGGTCTCTTGTAATGCCGGCATTCTTCCCTCGCTCGCGGTTTCAAGGACCGCGGGTTGGATTAAGTCGGTTATGGGTCGTTTATCGCGCTCGGACGAACACCCCTTCTGCGATGCCGCTCAGGCGGCGATACCCCGTCTCTCCTTAAGTAATGCTCTTGCGACCTTTATCCAAGCGCCGAGAAGGCGATCGATGTCGGATTCGGTTGTGGTCCAGCCCAGGCTGACGCGCACGCCGCCCCGGGCCAGATCGGGGGAAACGCCCATGGCCGCAAGCACGTGAGACGGTTGCACCTTCCCTGAGGAGCAGGCTGCCCCCGAGGACACCGCAACGCCATCGAGGTCGAGGGCGATCACGGCCGTTTCGGCTTTAATGCCCGGCACGGCAAACAGGGTCGTATTGGGCACCCGCTCCACCTCGGTGCCGAAGATAACGGCCTCCGGCGAGGCGGCCTTCAGACCCGCCTCCAACCGCTGGCGCAGCCCCATCAAGCGGGGCGCATCGGCTGTAAGCGCCCAGCCCGCGGCCAGAGCGGCAGCACCGAATCCGGCGATTGCCGCCACATTCTCCGTACCGGCACGAAGCCCCCGTTCTTGGCCGCCGCCTTTGAGCAGCACCGCCGGATGCAGGTTCTGATCGCGCCGGATCAAGGCTCCCGCTCCCTGCGGTCCACCCAGCTTGTGACCAGAAACCGTGAGAAGATCGGCGTCCAATTTATTGATATCGCAGGGAATACGTCCCGCCGCCTGGACGGAATCCACATGCAGCAATCCGCCCGCCTGATGCACGATCCGAGCAGCTTCACAAATTGGTTGAACGACTCCGGTCTCGTTATTTGCAGCCATGATCGAGACCAGCACGCGCCGGCCCTCGCGTTTCAGCACGGCAAGCCGGTGCTCCAACGCGGTTAAGTCCACGACGCCCTGCGTTACCGGGATCTCCTCAACCGCCTCGGCCGCGAACCGGCCCCCGGCCCGGACTGAGGGGTGCTCGATGGCCGATACCAGCAACCGGTCAAAGGGCGCCTTAGTCCCGGCAGTCTCCAATGCGGGCGACAGCGCCAGCATATTCGCTTCGGTGCCGCCCGAGGTGAAGGTGACGTTTCCGGCTGCGGTGCCCACCAAGGCGCCCACCCTTTCCCGCGCCTCCTCGATTAGCCGCCGCGCCTCCCGGCCTTCCCCATGCATCGACGACGGATTGCCCAGGCAATCCAATGCCGCGATCACGGCAGCGCGGGCTTCAGGCCGCAGCGGCGCGGTCGCGTTCCAGTCGAGATAGACCCTTTCCGGCATGTCCCTGTCCATGGTTCCAGCCATCCTAGCAGCTAAAGGCCTTGTCTGCCCTTCATTATGCTTGCTTTTCGCCCCCCCGCTCATGGTAGAAATCGGCGCGGCCGGCACGGCTTCGCTGCGGCTCCTGCCGGAACGTTTCCAGAATTTAGAATGCTTACAGTCAGTTGCGTGCGCCCGCCATTCCCGTCAAGCGCACTTTAACCCGTTTCGGCGCGCAGGACGCGACGGGTTCAGATCGAGGTTCCTAATGCCCGAAGTCATCTTCACCGGTCCGGCCGGACGGATCGAAGGCCGCTATCACCCCGCGCGGCAAAGAAACGCGCCGATTGCGATCGTGCTGCACCCGCACCCGCAATTCGGCGGGAACATGAATCATCAGATCATTTATCAGCTTTATTACGCCTTCGCGCACCGCAACTTCTCCGTTTTGCGCTTCAATTTCCGCGGCGTCGGGCGTAGTCAGGGCAACTTCGACCACGGCACCGGGGAATTGTCGGATTCCGCGGCGGCTTTGGACTGGGCGCAAACGATTAATCCGGAAGCGCGAAGCTGCTGGATCGCGGGCTTCTCCTTCGGTGCCTGGATCGGCATGCAGCTGCTCATGCGCCGTCCAGAGATCGAAGGTTTCATCTCTATCGCCCCGCCGGCTAATCTTTACGACTTCTCCTTTTTAGCCCCGTGCCCCTCTTCCGGTCTTATCATCCACGGCGACAAGGATGCCGTCGTGCCGCACAAGGATGTGACCGGCTTGGTCGATAAGCTGAAGACGCAGAAGGGCATCGTCATCGACCAAAAGGTGGTCTCCGGCGCCAACCATTTCTTCGATGCCCGGATAGAGCCGCTGATGACTGCGGTGAGCGCCTATCTCGACAAGCGCCTCGGCACCACCGGCCGCAAGACCAGCGCGGCTTAGGTGTCTTACCCTCTCCCCTCGCGGGAGAGGGTGGGCCGAGCGGGCGCCAGCCTGCGAGGACGGGTGAGGGGGCTACTGTGAATCTAAATGCGATAGAAGATCGGTCAGAACGCCGTCAGGGTTTTGCAGTACGTCATTGTTCCAATAACGTACTACTTTGAACTTTTCGCCTGCGAGCCATTGATCGCGCTCGGCATCACGAACGGATTCAGCGTGCTGACCCCCATCGACCTCCACAATAAGCCGCGCAGGAAATGAAACAAAATCTGCGATATACGGTCCGATTGGCACTTGCCGCCTAAACTTCAGGCCAGCTAAGCGCCGATCCCGCAGCAATAACCAAAGTTTGTTTTCAGCGTCGGTTGCTCCAGCGCGTAGGCGCAGTGCAGCGCGTCGCAGAGGCGGCGGCACGCTCCGACGGGTGAACTTGCGTGTTACCATCCCCCCTCACCCGGCTCGGCCCTCGGCCGAGCCACCCTCTCCCGCAAGGGGAGAGGGTTTAACCACCACGCCTCCCGTCATCGGCTGGCCCACGCCTGTGGTCGCGGGAAACGTGATCGGCAGATTCTTCAACACCCGCACCGCGAGATAGGCGAAGGCCTGAGCCTCCAAGGCGTCGGCCGACCAGCCGACCGCACTCGCGGTCTCCACCGACGCCGGCGCCAGCCGTTCCGCCAACATGCGCACCAGCGTTGGATTATGCGCGCCACCGCCGGCCACGATCCATGAACGCGGCGCTTGCGGCAGATGCGGCACGATCCGCGCCACCGCCGTCGCCGTCAGCGCCGACAGCGTCGCTGCGCCGTCGACGACGGAAAAATCCGGCAGTCCCATATTGGCGAAGGCAAAGGCGTTGCGGTCGAGCGACTTCGGATAAGGCTGCGAAAAAAATGCATGCGCAAGCACGCGCGCGACGAATTCCTCGTCCACCTTTCCCTTGGCCGCCTGATCGCCGTCCCGGTCCAGCGGCCGTCCCGTGCGCGCGCGCATGAAATCGTCGATCAGCGCATTGCCCGGTCCGGTATCGCAGGCGACCGGCTCCTGCCCATTCTCCACATAGGTGACATTGGCGACGCCGCCGATGTTCAGCACGGCAATCGGCCCTGCCCGGTCGAGGTCCTCGGCAATGGCGCGATGGAAGACCGGCACGATCGGCGCGCCCTGCCCGCCTGCCGCTATGTCGGCGGCGCGGAAGTCGCAAGCAATCGGCACACCAAGCCTTGCAGCCAGCGCCGCGCCGTCGCCGATCTGCACCGTGAGTTTGGCTTGCGGCCGGTGCAGCACGGTCTGGCCGTGGAAGCCAACCACGCCAACGCTGCCGCGGCGGATTTCGTTGGTATCGAGAAACGTCTCGACGACTTCGGCATGGACCTGCGTCACGAACGCCTCGGCCTCTGCAAGCATGCCGGGGCGCGGCGCGCGTTCTGTCAGCGCAACGCCTTCCACGAGCGCTTGGCGCAGCAAGGCGCGCTCGGCATCCGTATAGGGCCGGTAACCGGTCGGACCGAAGCGGGCGATACGCTCGCCATCGGTCTCGATCAGCGCCACATCCACCCCATCCAGCGAGGTGCCGCTCATCAAGCCGATGGCCGTCAAAACCGACATGGCGCGGGGTCCAGTTGAATCACTCGCCGGACCTGTTACACAACCGGCCACAAAACATCGATAAGATAAGCTGATGACCACCTACAAGTCCGACTTCCTCAACGTCCTTCAGAGCCGGGGATTTATCCACCAGCTGTCGGACGCCGAAGGTCTTGACGCGCGCGCCGCAGCGGGCGTGGTCACCGGCTATCAAGGCTTCGACTGCACGGCGCCAAGTCTGCATATCGGCAATCTCCTCGGCATCATGATGCTGCGGTGGCTGCAGAAGACGGGACACCGGCCGATCGCACTGATCGGCGGCGGTACGACTCGCGTGGGCGACCCTTCGGGGAAGGACGAATCGCGTCAGCTTTTAACCGACCAGCAAATCGACGCCAACATCGCTGGCATACGCACCGTGTTCGGCAAATTTCTTAACTTCGGCAATGGGCAGCGAGACGCCATTCTCGTTAACAACAGGGACTGGCTTGATTCGCTCAACTACATCCAATTCCTTCGCGATTATGGCCGGCACTTTTCCATCAACCGGATGCTCAGCTTCGACTCGGTGAAGCTCCGGCTCGAGCGCGAACAGCCGCTGACCTTCCTCGAATTCAATTACATGATCCTGCAAGCTTACGACTTCGTGGAGCTGCACCGCACGCATGGATGCCTGTTACAAATCGGCGGTTCGGATCAATGGGGCAACATCGTCAGCGGCATCGAACTCGGGCGCCGTGTCGGCGGCCTTGAACTCTTTGGGCTCACGACAGCACTACTCACCACGTCTTCCGGCGCTAAGATGGGAAAAACCGCTGCGGGCGCGGTCTGGCTTAACGCCGACATGACGCGTCCCTACGACTACTGGCAGTTCTGGCGCAATACCGAGGACGGCGACGTCGTGAAGCTTCTCAAGCTCTTCACCGAGCTTCCGCTTGACGAGATTGGGCGGCTCGCTGCGCTCCACGGTCAGGAGATCAACGAGGCGAAGAAGATCCTGGCGACGGAGGCAACGGCCCTGCTTCACGGCCGCGCGGCGGCGGAAGAGGCGGAGCTCACCGCGCGTACCACCTTCGAGGAAGGCGGGCTGGCCACAACACTGCCAACTTTCGAGATTGCCCGCGGTGACATCGATCCGGGAATCGGCGTTCTTACGGCCTTTGCTAAAACAGGCCTCGTCACGTCCACGAGCGAAGCGCGGCGTCAAATCAAGAGCGGCGGTTTGAAGGTGAACGACGTCGCGGTGACCGACGACAAGATGATGCTGACGCCGAAAGACCTAACGCCCGAGGGCGTGATCAAGCTCTCGCTCGGTAAGAAGCGCCACATGCTGGTAAAGCCAGTGTAAGACCGGCTAGCGCAACGATTCCCCTGCGCTGTTGTCGTTGCTATTGCGGAATTCAAAAAGCTTGCGAAACACGCCGGGCGCTACGGCGGAGAACGGGTTGACATTGAGACGAGGCGCAGCCGGCGTGCCGACAACCTCGTAAGTGACGCCTAGAATTCCCTCGTCGCTGCCACCGAGGAAGAGGCCGAGGATGGGGACTTTGTTCAAAATATTGTTCAGTTCGTAAAGCGGCACAAAGGTGCCGCGCAAGCGCACTTCATCCGCCGAATAATCGATCTGGCCATCGATCGTCGCACCGACCATTGGCCCGCGAACAATACCGTCGCGGATCGACAACCGGCCCGGCATGCGCGTGAAGTCGACCCGCATCCGCGAAAACTGAATGCCGTTACGTTGCGCGTTGGGTGCTCCCGAGATGACGCGGTCGAGCGCTGCTTCCCCACGCACCGCAAAGTCCTGAATGTTAAGAATACCGTTTTGCGGTGAGAGACTGGCCGTCGGCGGATCGATCGCCATCGACATGTGACCACCAACCATGCGCGGATAGGTATCGGTAAACCGGAACAACGCGCCGGCATCCTTGGTTTCCAAATAGGCCACCTGACGGCCGTTGGCGCTTCCGCGCAGGTCGCCAACAAGTGGCGTATCGCGTCCGAGCTTGGCGCTCAGCGCGAAGTTGCGAATCTGCCCGCCACGGCGCGACAGCTTGAGGCCAACGCCGCGCAACGTTTCGCCATTGAAACCGACGACGGCGCCGAGTTTGATGTCTAATTCCAGATCGCTGATGGGGCGTTTGGTGCTATTTGCCGGCGGCACTCCAGCCAAGGTGGATTTCACGAACCCCCTTCCATCGTAGACCTCTCCGCGCATCGTCGCTTTCAAGACGCCATCCGCCCCGCGCTCCGCCTTGAACGCGGTCTTGTCGCCTTCCGACAGACTGAAGACAGGGAAATTCGCCGAAATGATATCGCCCGATCCGTCCAGTTCAATGCTTCCCTTCACCTGGACGCCTGAACCATCGATCGCGAGTTCCTCGAAACGGGTCGATTGCGTCTTGTTGACGAGCTGGAAGTTGGCCCGTGCAGACTTGCCGGCCGCCTTGGACCAACCCGGCAAGAGATTGTCGATCCGCGCCTGCGCCAGATCCGCTTCGACGGCAAAGCGGTTCTCCCGATCGGTCGAAGCGATGTGGCCAGCTAATTTGACTGAAACGGGACCGCTGATGGCGCTGCCAACGTCAAAACCGAGCTTGGCGCGGGCTGCTTCATCAACGGTAGCCTGAATTCGAATTTCCGCGTCGGCGTCGCCCTTCGGTTTACGGTAATCCAGCGCCGCCGGAGTGCCTCCGATCTTGACGTCACCTTTGATTTGATAGCCCTGATTGCTGGCGCTGATATGGAGGCTCGCCGCCTCCATCTTCTGCCCCATGATCATCCGATCGGCGGCGAAGTTGGCGATATCGACATTCACCGCATAGTCCGATGAGCCTTTGGGTAGATCGCGCCTGAGCGGGAATGCCAGCGTGACCTGACCTGCCACGTTTCCGCGTGCCGCGGCCGCGTCGAAGGGCATATTGGAAAAATCCCGCAACCGTTCCATCGCCAGCAATTCGGCCGCGGCGGCAACCGTCCCTTCGACGCGAAAGCGCGTACGAGCGGCGGGCGCCGGCAAAGACATGTTTGGTACTTCGAACACTCCACTCGCCATCGTTAACTTGCGGCCGGATGGCAATTCGACCGTTCCACGCCCAACACTGACGGTGGCTGTGCGACCAGTGACACGTATATTGAGATCGGCCTCGCGGATTTGCGGCAGCGTATCGATCGGGCGGAGCGAAGTATCGCTCGTGGTCATCTCGACGGACAAACCCTCGTCCGGAATCGGCGGTCCGTCGGCTTTGAATGTCGACAGTGGCGCGTTCGTTGCGATCACGAGGCGCTCGACAGCGCCGCCGACCAGGTGGTCTTCGACCCAGCGGCGAACGTCGTAAGCGATGAAGGAAGGCCACAGCCGCTTCAGAACCGACAGCTTCATGCGCGTGCCGGCAAGCCCGAGCGCCAGCCTCGGATCATCGCTCCCATAGTCGAAGGTTCCGGACAGCGCCAAGCCGGTCTCTACACTGCCCAGATCGCCATGCTCCAGTTCGATCCGTTTCTGCTGCGGGTCGATGCGGGCATGTACAAGAATGCGGTTAAAGATCAGGGGATCGTCGTCTTGTTTCCCGCTGGAACCGAGGAGGACCGTGCCTCCCGTCATTCCCACGGTCCATATCCCGCCCTGGTCGCGCGGAGGCTCGATTTGCGCGAAAAGCGTCAGCCGATTACCCCCGGAAACAACTTGAAACGGGACGACTAGAACGCGGCGGGACGCATCCCAATCCAGATTGAATTCGGCGTGGTCTATGGGAATGTTGGTGCTCGGATCATTTGCATCATTCAGGGAGCCGGCATCGACAACGATCCGGCCCTGCAGCGCTTGCGTCACTCCGTCCGGGCCAATTTCCGCGTGAAGGCTCGCCGAAATCGGCAGATCGGCAATGACAGGCGCACCGCCGATGCGTAGCGCCAGCAACAAGTCCTTGGCTAAAACCTTGCGGGCTTCGACGTTGAAGACGCGGTGACCGTAGCGTGCCGGAGCTGCCGCAGCAGATAACAGCCATGGCCGGTCCACCGCGTCGGAGCTGACGCTGAAGATGACGCCGCCATCGTCCGACCGCGTCAGACTCAAATTGATATTCTCAAAATTCCAGCGCTTTCCATTACGCTGGTCGTCGACGACGAGATTGCCGCTCTTCAGGCCAAGCTCCGCGAGATCGTGGCCGTCGAGCCCGCTGGCACTAAGGCCATCGATCCAGCCCATCAAGGCGGTGAGATTTTCTAATCCGTTTTTTGGCGCATCTGCGGAGGTCGTTGATTCCGGCGAGGCGTTGGGCCCTCCGGGCGCAGTCCCCGCAGCGGGCGGCTCCGTCGCCATCGCCAAAGCTGTCGCGATCGGCTGTTTATCGGCGCCGGCAAAGACGGTAACGGTGCCGCGCGGTTCAATGCGCACCGCCATTTCCGCGCCCACCAAACTCAGGCGCTCGGCGCGGATACGACCTAACAGCAAACTCGCGCCGGAAAATCCAACCTCTGCTTTCGGCGCACTCGCCACCACCGTGCCGTTCACATCGCGCACGACGATGTCGCGAATGCGAAGGCGCGTGCGTCCGGACTCGTCGCGTTCAAGCTGGGTGCCGCCGACTTCTACCCGATGGTGGCTGCCAAAATTCTCCTCGATCGCGGCGGCAAGCCAAGGCGTCGCCAGATCGAGATCAATGGGACCGCTTGCCAACCGCCACCAGAGGCCGACGAGGAGCACGCCGATAATTCCGGCGGCGAGCCCTGCGCCGATCACGGATCGTCGTAGCAGCTTCCGCTGGTAGAGCTCGCGGATTCCGCGCCGAAGACGAGCAAGCGACGGCCGACGCGCGCGCGCGAAGTAAGCCTTGCGCGCCTGCCAGTGCAGATGCAGGCTCGCTTCCCATCGTCGAAGCGCTGCGATGCTCGGACTGCTGTCTTTGTCCGCCATGCCCTATCCGGGCTTCTTCCCGCCCAAGGTCATACCTGCTGCGATATATCCCGAAAGGCGATTCGTAGCCTGTGGCCGGGGTCTCCCAAAGCCAATCATCTTACCACCCAGACCGTTCAGCATGTCATAAACTACTACTTTGGCCCCCTAAAACGACCAAAGGAAGGCGTATGCCCCCAGTTCTTACCCCTGGCGCCAAAGCGCCGGCCTTCTCATTGCCGCGTGACGGCGGCGGCTCCATTACGTTGGCCGACTTCAAGGGCCGCAAACTGGTGCTGTTTTTCTATCCGCGGGCAGATACACCCGGATGCACGCGCGAAGCCCAGGCGTTTTCGGCGCTGCTGCCGGCTTTCGAGAAAGCAGGAACCGCCGTGATTGGCGTCTCCGCCGATCCGGTAAAGGCGCAGGACAAGTTCAAGGTCAAATACAAGCTCGCGATTCCGCTGGCTTCCGACGAGACGCATGAGATGCTGGAAGCCTACGGAGCTTGGGGCGAGAAATCGATGTATGGGCGAACCTACTTGGGCGTCATGCGGACCACGTTTCTGCTTGATCCACAGGGTCGAATCCTACGGGTCTGGCCCAAAGTGTCCGTCGACGGCCACGCGGAGGAAGTGCTCGAAGCAGCCAAGGCTTCCTGAGTGAGCTGGCGCGCGGCCCGCGACTGGCTCTGTATTTCCTGAAAATTAACCATGAGGAGGTGAGATTGGACCGGTGAGCTGCCGGCTGGACCGGCGTGGGAGCGTTGATGTCGTACCGGTCCGGGTCCTATTACCATCACGCAGATCATTCCGCGCGCCCGGCCCAGGCGAGAGCGCAAGCTGTCGCCGCGCATCGTCATGGCGCGGCAGCGGCTGCGGATTACACGCTCGGTCACGCAGGCCGCCAAGTGCGGCTTGGTCCTATCGCTTTCTGGATCGTGGTCGGCACCCTGGTCATCATGGGTGTGTGGACCATTGCCACCGCCACCTATTTCGCCTTCCGGGAAAACGTCCTCACGCGGCTGATTGGCCGGCAGGCGGAAATGCAATTCGCCTATGAGGACCGCGTCGCCGACCTGCGCGCCCAGATCGATCGCATCACCAGCCGGCAGCTACTCGACCAGGAACAATTCGAACAAAAACTCGATCAGCTCGTCCGCCGTCAGGCCACATTGGAATCGCGTACCTTGACGCTTACCTCCGCAGCCGATCCAAGTCCGACCGGTTCGATCAAGTCGAATGCGCGTCCGATGGACTTGTCCACGCCGTCGAAGCCATCGCCGATCAACGACAGTCTCATCTTCGCGCCGCCCGGCCGCGACACACGGCTGCAACCGCATGCCTCGGCAGCATCAGCAACGCGCATCGCCGGCAAGACGAGCGACACCGGCATCAGCGGCGTTCTGGCGCGCATTCAGGCTGCGCTTGATAGTGTCGAAGCGCGGCAGAATTTCGCTCTCAATTCGCTTGAGCAGAGCTACGACGGCAAGGCGCGCAGAATTCGCAGTGTCCTTGCCGATCTCGGCATCGCGTCGGGCAAAGCCCCGGGACCGCTCAGTGGCGGGACCGGCGGGCCGTTCGTCCCGATAAAGCCTCACGGTGATGTCGATGCGTTCGAACGCCAGCTCTATCGCATCAATCTCGCACGCGCGCAGGTCGATCAGCTCAACCGCACGCTGGTGACAGTCCCGGTACGCAAGCCGGTGCTGGGCGAGATCGACACGACGTCGACCTTTGGCGTGCGGATGGACCCGTTTCTGCACGCGCCCGCCATGCATACCGGCCTCGATTTCCGCGGCATCACCGGCGACGCGATCCGCGCCACCGCCGCTGGCAAAGTCACGCAAGCCGGCTGGAACGGCGGTTACGGCAAGCTGGTCGAAGTCGACCACGGCAACGGTTTCGCCACGCGCTATGGCCACTTGTCCGAGATTGATGTCGTCGTGGGACAGTCGATCCGTATCGGGCAAACCGTCGGGCGGCTTGGCTCGACCGGCCGCTCCACGGGTCCGCATCTGCATTACGAAACGCGGATCGACGGCGAGGCGGTCGATCCGCAGAAATTCTTGCGCGCTGGCGTTCGGCTCAGCGGCAACTCCTAACGCTATTCAACGTCCTCCACGTCCTTCGGACCAGTGCCGAACGCCTTCTGCGACAGTGCCGCTTCCATAAATTGGTCGAGCGCGGTTGAGCACGGTATCGATGGCCCACCCGACCAAAGATCACTTTTAAAACTCCCGCGGACCTAGACACAATCGAAAAGAGAAGATATTTTAAACAAGGCTTTACGTTGTGCATTTTCCAGTTGAGTTTCTTCATGCGCACCGTCGGTGGATACATTGGGTTTGTCGGCTTTGTGCTGGTCGGCGCGTCGATTGCTTTAACGCCAACGTTAACGCCGACATTTGCGCAAACCGCCCCTGGCGCCGCAGCCGCGATCACCGAGCCCGCACCCACCGCCGCTGAAGTCGCCTCGGATTTCGCGAAGGCGGTGGTGAGGCACGACATCGGAACTGCCGCGACCTACGTGACCGAAACAAGCCGCGCGGATTTTCTCGCCCTAATAGATCTCGGCGATCGTCTACAAAGGGCACGCGGCGATCTGCAAACGGCCGTCGATCAGAAATTCAGGCCTGAGCCGGCGCGAAGTCTGGGTGTCGATGCGCCGCCGAATGTCGTGCTCACCGCCGAGGTTGCCGCGCAGCGGCAGATCAGTCCGACGCTGGTCGAGCTGGACATGCGGCTCTACACGACCAAGCAAAACAGTCCGACGCAGATCGTCACTTGGCGTGCGGTGCAGACGGGCGGCACGTGGAAAATCGAACTGCCGCAATGTGCCAGTCCGGACATTGCTGCCCCGCTTAAGCAGCGTTTCCAAACGGTTCTCGATGCTCACCTCACGGTCGCCGCAGCGATCAACAAGGGGGAATTCGCCAGTGCAACCGACGCCCGCGCGGCGCTCCTTGCGGCGCAACGCGGAGCAATTCCCACTCAGCCCAGATGAGCGCGCCATGATCCGCTCAAGACCAACATATCGCGCGCGCGTGGCCGTGGCGGCCGTCGCGACTCTGGTGGTCGGTGGCGCGCCCGCCTCTCGCGCCGACACGGTACGGGTGCACAAGGTAGTGAAGCCGATCAGCGCCGGAACCGAATTCGCCGTGGCGTCGGATGATCACTCCTGCTTTCCCGTTCAATGCTTGGCACGGCATGGCACGGCTGATGACCCGCCACCGCTGACAGGCGGACGCATAAAGGTCGGCTTCGCGTTCACTTCATACGACGACTTCGGCTGTTGCACAGGCTATGCCGACACGGTGAATCGCGGATCGGTCGTATTCCGGACGCTCGACATACCGCACCACTTCACGGCCGTCGCTCTGGTGTTGAAGGCCGAGACAGTGAACGCGAGCGATCCGAACGCCAAAGTTCCCTTCAGCGGTATATTCGAATACGTACCGCACGCGAACTGGGCCGATTATGGGAACATTCGGTACAACGCAGCGGCTGACCAGACCACGGCGGCGGAGGATCTTGGGCCGCAGTTCAACAGCCTCGATATCAACTTTGCCGATCTTGATCCTTCGACCTACACGACGCCATTCATCAATCCCTTTCCCCAACCGCCATACCCGAGCGGAATCGTGGAGATAGATCCTTTTAATTTCCGGATCGACGTGACCTCGAAGGTAAAAAGTTGGATCGCGGACTGGCCAAACCGAAACAAGACGGACCGCCATGGCTTCTATTTCATCGGAACCGATGAGATGAAGCAGGGCCGTCCCACCGCGAGCAACAAGGCTCTGCTCGTTACCTACCTGGTCACGCTGGAATTCGACATCGACGAACCCGACCTCTAACAGCTCCTGCGAGTTTCGATGAACCGGTCGACCGGAAGGCAGAAAGTGCGGCTATTGCGTGCGGGCGTAGGTGCCGCGTTCACGCTTATGCTCGTTGCGCCGGCGTGCGGCGATACTGTCAGCGTGCACAAAGTCGTTCAGCCCGCGGTTGTGGAAACCATTATCGTCAGCACGTGGGATCTTACGGGAGATGTGCAGTGCTATCCGTTCGCCTGCCCGTTTGGAATTCTTCCCGCGGCACTGGTCAAACCCAGCAGCGGGCTCGCGTTCGTTGGGCTCGAGCACTATTGCAATCCGACCCTGTTCTTCATGTACCGCGGAAGGATTTTGTTCAACACCGGTGATTTGCCCCACCATTTCAAGAGCGCCACGCTGGTTCTGAACGCTCAGAGCGTGGAGAACACGGCGCTCGCATCCAGTCCGCTGTCGCTAACGTTCGAAACGTCTCTTGCGGCGCCGTCTCCGGAGCCGTTGTTCTTCTGGGCCGTGTCGCGAGAAGACTTGGATCTCAAACGCGTCACCGCGATCTCGCATCCGCCGGACGGTTTCGATAACAGCAGCCTGCAAGGCGTGGTGACCGGAACGGTTCAGGACAAGGGTTCATTCAACTTCACGATCGACGTGACCGCGAACGTGAACAACTGGGTGCAAGACTGGCCGAACCGAAATCAGACACCGTTGCGTGGATTTATCCTGGCCGAACCAATCCTGACCGTCGCCTGCACCACGGCTATGGCCACGTATCAGGTTCAACTCGAATTCGACATCGACGAACCGGATTTCTGAACCTGACCGCGGAGGGGAACCCATGACTAAACCCGCACGATGTCTCAGTGTCATCGGAACCATGCTCGTCTTTTTCCTGCACGCGGCGCCGGCTCAGGCGGCTAACCGCACCTGGGTCTCGAGCACCGGCGACGATGCCAATCCATGCTCGCGTACCACGCCCTGCCGGACCCTTGCGGAAGCACTATCGAAGACATCGCCGCGAGGCGAGATCAACATTCTCGATTCCGGCGGCTTCGGCACGGTCATCATCACCCAATCGGTCAGCATCGTCGCGCCCGGAGTCGAGGCCGGCATTCTGGCGCAGGTCGATGGCATCGTTATCGACACCTCCGCGAACGATAGCGTGACCCTGCGCGGGCTGGACATTAAGGGGAAGCTTGGGTCTAACGACGCCGCAGGTATCCATTTCATCGGCGGCAACGCATTGTACGTGCAAAAATGCCTGATCAGCGATTTTGGCGGGTTGGGAGCGCATGGAATCCTTTTCACGCCCAGAACCAGCACAGGCAAGCTTTACGTGCAGGATACCCTTCTTTCCGCGAACTTCACCGGAATCCTAATCCATCCCAGCGATTCGGGCGGCGCTTTTGTCATGCTCACCCGGGTCCAGGCGGAAGGCAACAGCAGCGGTATCCTGGCCAACACGCAACCTAGCTTTGGCTCCGGCATCACGATGACCGTGCGCGACAGCGTCGTAGCCGGCATCAGCTCAGTCGGCAGCTCGGTCGGCATCGGCGCGACGACGGACCCGCTGGTGAAGGGCCCATCCCATCCACCGATTCAGATCACGATCGATCACAGCACAATCGCCAATTATGCTACCGGTGTTAGTTCCATAGGTCTGTTCTCGACCGTCAGTATCAGCGCCTCCACTATTACCGGAAACGCGACCGGCGTGGCCGGCATCGGAAAACTTCATATATATACGAACAACGTCATTGAGGGTAATGGTGACGACCCCATGACAGGTCTATAACTCAAGACGCATCACCATAAGACCGCGGCATTACTCCACGTCTTCCACCTCCTTCGGCCCGGTGCCGAAGGCCTTCTGCGCCAACGTCGCCGCCATGAATGGGTCGAGGTCGCCGTCGAGCACGCCCGCGGTGTTCGACGTCTGCACGCCGGTGCGCAAGTCCTTCACCATTTGATAGGGCTGCAAGACATAAGACCGTATTTGATGGCCCCAGCCGATATCGGTCTTTGCGGCCTGTTCGGCGGCAGCCTTCTCCTCGCGCTTCTTTAGTTCGCGCTCGTAAAGCTTGGCGCGCAGCATGTCCCAGGCCTGCGCCCGGTTGCGATGCTGCGAGCGGTCGTTCTGGCAGAAGACGACGGTGTTGGTCGGGATGTGGGTAAGACGCACCGCAGAGTCCGTCTTGTTGACGTGCTGGCCACCGGCGCCGCTGGCGCGCATGGTATCGACCTTCACCTCGGACTCGGGGATGTCGATGATGATGCGGTCGTCGATCACCGGATAGACTTTGACGCTGGCGAAGGAGGTATGGCGCCGCGCGTTGGAATCGAACGGCGAGATGCGCACCAGGCGGTGCACGCCGTCCTCACTCTTGAGCCAGCCGAAGGCGTTATGGCCCTTGATCTGCACCGTTGCCGATTTGATGCCGGCCTCTTCGCCCGGTGTCTCTTCGAGATATTCCACTTTGTAGCCATGCTGCTCGGCCCAGCGCGTGAACATGCGCAGCAGCATATTGGCCCAGTCTTGGCTCTCCGTGCCGCCCGCGCCCGCATGAACCTCGAGGTAGCTGTTGTTGGCATCGGCTTCGCCGGAAAGCAGCGCTTCCAACTGGCGCCGCTCGACTTCGGTTTTGAGATTCTTCAGCGCCGCTTCAGCCTCGGCGACCACTTGCTGATCGTTCTCGGCCTCGCCAAGCGCGATCATCGTCACTTGATCGTCGAGTTCCTGCTCGATGCGAGCAATGGAATTGAGCTGATTTTCGAGTGTGGTGCGCTCTTGCATCACCCGCTGCGCGCGCGCGGTATCGTTCCAGAGGTTAGGGTCCTCGGCCTGCTGATTCAGCTCGGCAAGGCGGATCTTCGACGCATCAAAGTCAAAGATGCCTCCTCAGCAGCCCGACCGACTGCTTGATCTCCTCGATGATGCTTTGAGTTTCGGCGCGCATGTAATGTCCCATCGAGCCGCGAAGGCCACATTTAGATTTGCAAGTTGATGGGGTTTATCCGTCTCGAACCGGCAAGGCAACTAACGTTCGATGCGTTCAGTACAGCCCGCCGGTTCCCGAACGGATGACGCGGTCGGAGTCGGGCGAAACGCTCATCCGGCCGCCGGCATCAACGTATCCGTCGCTCGAATAGCTGCTGTCCGGAGGCGCGGTGCCGGGTTTGAACGCTTCTGTGATGACGGTGCCGCTACTATTAGGGCCTGCGCGTGTTCCACTCCTGGCATCTACGCGAATAAGTTTGATCCCCGCCGGCACTTTGAATGGCACGGCCGGTTTGTTCGCGAGAGCGACCTTGAAGAAATTTTTCACGATAGGAGCGGAAAGTCCCCCTCCGGTCGCGCGGTTGCCGATATGACGAGGCTTGTCGTAGCCGAGATAGACGCCAACCGCGAGATCGGGCGAGAAGCCGATGAACCAGACATCCTTCTCGTCATTGGTGGTGCCGGTCTTGCCGGCGATGGGCTTGCCGACCTCTTTCTGGAACCCCGCTCCTGCGGCGGTGCCACGCTGGACCACGCCCTCCATGATCGAGACGATCTGATAGGCGGTCATCGGATCGATCACCTGCTCGCGACGATCGACCAGCCCCGGCTCCGGCTGATCTTTCCATTTATCCGAGTCGCAGCCGCGGCATTCCCGCTCGTCGTGCCGATAGATGGTGTGACCGTAACGATCCTGGATGCGATCGATCAACGTGGGTTTCACGCGTCTGCCGCCGTTATCGAACATCGAATAGGCGGTGACCATCCGCAGCAGCGTGGTCTCGCCGGCGCCAAGCGCGAATGCGAGATAGGGCGGCAGATCGTCATAGACGCCCAGACGCTTGGCGTAGTCGGCAATCAACGGCATTCCCACGTCCTGGGCGAGGTGCACGGTCATGACGTTGCGCGAATGCTCGACGCCGTAACGCAACGTCGAGGGCCCATTGAATTTGCCGTCGTAATTCTCCGGCCTCCAAGGCTCTTGGCCCGGGCCCTGATCGATCTCCACCGGCGAGTCCGGCACGATAGAGGACGGTGTGTAGCCATTATCGAGCGCGGTGGCATAGACGATCGGCTTGAAAGCCGACCCGGGCTGCCGCAGCGCCTGGGTTGCACGGTTGAACTGGCTCTGATCGTAGGAGAAGCCGCCCACCATGGCGAGCACCCGGCCAGTCAGCGGATCCATTGCCAGCAACGCGCCGGAGATCTCGGGCACTTGCCGCAGGCGGAACTGGCCCTCCTTGGCGGGCAGGGGTTCGACGTAGATCACGTCGCCGGGTTCCAGCGCCTGTGAGACCTTGGCCGGCACCTTCCCTTTACTCGGGCCGGCGGCAGCCTTCGCCCATTTCACGCCTTCAAGCGGCACGATCCCGACCTGCCGTTCCTGAACGACGGCGCCCCCCGGCTCACGCGCCGGCTGAAAGCCGATCCGTGCGGATTGATCGCCAGTTTCCAGCACCACCGCGAGTCGCCAGGGCGACACGTCGGCGAGCACCCGCACGTCCGCCAGCTTGACCCCCCAATCGCCAGTGAGATCGAGCTTGCTTACCGGACCGCGCCAGCCTTGCGTCTCGTCGAATTGCACGAGGCCATCGACCAGAGATTTGCGCGCGAGGACCTGGAGCTTTGGATCGAGCGTGGTACGCACCGAGAGCCCGCCTTCGTACAGCTTCTTCTCGCCGTAGCGGTCATAGACTTCGCGGCGCACTTCCTCGGCGAAATATTCGGCCGCGAAGATATGCGCGCCGGTGGGACGCACAGTGATGTCGAGAGGCGCCTTCTTGGCCTTCTCGCCTTCCTGCGCGGTTACAAAACCATTTTCGAGCATGCGATCGACCACGTAATTACGCCGCTCAATGGCGCGGTCGCGCTGCCTGTAGGGATTGAGGCTGGTAGGCGCTTTTGGCAGCGCCGCGAGATAGGCCGCTTCCGCGACGGTGAGCTCGTGAACCGACTTGTCGAAATAGATCAGCGAGGCAGCGGCGATGCCGTAAGCGCCAAGCCCGAGATAGATCTCGTTGAGATAGAGTTCCAGGATTTTATCCTTGGAATAGGTCCGCTCGATTTTCAGCGCCAGCAATGCCTCCTTGATCTTGCGCTCAAAGGAAACCTCGTTGGTCAGCAGAAAATTCTTCGCGACTTGCTGGGTGATGGTGGAGGCGCCCTGCGGACGGCGGTTGCTGCCATAGTTCTGGGCGTAGAGAACGAGCGCGCGGGCGATGCCGGGGAAGTCGAGCCCGCCGTGCTCATAGAAGTTCTTATCCTCGGCGGCGAGGAAGGCATTGACGACGAGCTTGGGCACCGCCTGGATCGGGAGATAGAGCCGCCGCTGGGTGGCATATTCAGCGACCAGCGAACCGTCGCTGGCATGAACCCGCGTCATCACCGGAGGTTCGTAGTCCTGCAACTGCGAATAGTCCGGCAGGTCCTTGGAGAAATGCCACATCAGGCCGGCAGCTGCCGCAACACCGACAAGGAACAAGATTGTCCCGCCCGCGAACAAAAAGCCAAGGAAACGCAGTGTGAGCTTCATCGTCGAAGTTCCGCCGACCCCATTCGGACTTTAGGGCATTCTCCGAGGCCGCAGCCCGGCCCCTTGCTGCGTTTCATAGCGAATTTCCTCGCGCCGTTTTATGTTAAAACTGAGGCTGTAAGCCATCCCAGGCCTTAATTCGGATCGATTGTCGCCGGTGCCCCCGCAAAGCGCGTGGTGAAGAAGGTGTCCACGGCCTTTACGATCGAATCGGCGGTCCGTGCCCGCCAAACGTCTGACGTTAGCTGCTTCAAATCCTGCTGATTCGATACATAGCCAAGCTCCACCAGGACGGAAGGAACGTCGGCCGCTTTCAAGACGCGGAATCCGGCCGACTTCAGCGGATTCTTGTGAAGCCGCGCCACGCTCTTGATCTCGCCGACAAGAGCGCGGGCAAACTGCGTGGAAAAGGTTTTGGTTTCCCGTTGCGCCAAATCGATCAGGATATCGGCGACGTCGCCTGGCTCTGCGGAAAGATCGACACCGGCGATCACGTCAGCCTTGTTCTCGGCGTCGGCGAGCCGGGCGGCTTCCGCGTCCGAGGCCGTCTCCGACAGGGTATAGACCGTCGCGCCCTGTGCGTCCCCCTCCCCGCGCGGCAGCGCATCGGCGTGTATCGAAATAAACAATGAAGCCTGCCGCAAGCGAGCGAGTCGCACCCGTTCTCCGAGCGGGACAAAGGTGTCGTCGGTTCGCGTCATGACAACGCGATATTTTCCAGCCTTTTCGATCTTGTCGCGCAGCAGGAGGGCGAAATCGAGCACGATCGACTTCTCCATCTCTCCGCTTGCCGACTTGGTGCCATTGTCGATGCCGCCATGCCCTGGATCGATAACGATGAGAGGCCGTGAATCACCGGGATTTTTATTGGCGGTTTCGAGTTCGCGTTTCTTCGGCTCCAGGCGCGGAACTTGGTTGTCCAGCGCGATTCCGCGCATGAAGGTATCCCGGTCGACGGCGGCAAGATCGATCACCAGCCGCGCCGGCTGGGCATCGGTCGCATCGAGGGC
>JAXDOS010000002.1:0-12222 GCA_034668785.1 Alphaproteobacteria bacterium | reverse complement strand
CCCGGACCAGACAACGCCGCGGTCGACTCGGCGTCCCTTGCCGACCGGCGCGACGGAATTGGAAAGCCGCGCATTCCGATTCTCGCCCCAAACCTCCTGCTGTGCCTGCAAGCTGTAAGCAGCGAGTTTGAGGGTGTTGTCGGCAAAGACCATGTGCACCCAGGCCTGGGAGCCGCAGCCGCGCGCCAGCGTTTGGCTTACTTCGCAGAGCACGTCATAATTGAGTTCGTAGCCGCCAAAGCTGATGGGCTGGCACAGACGCAGCAGTCCGTTGGCGACGAAATCCTCGACGGTTTCCTCCGGGCAGCGCCGCATCTTCTCCGCGGCCTCGGCTCTTTCGCGCAGCACCGGAATCAGATTTTGGGCGCGCCTTAGCACCTCCTCACTGCTCATCATGTTGGCGGAAATGTCGGCAGCGCTGGCCATACGATTCATGGAAACTTCCGTGGGCAGGGGAAACACTCAGGACTGGGTCGGAAACAACCTATCTTACGCCGGCATTGCGATTTTGACGATGGTCCCTTTGCTCACGCATTCGGCTCCGCCGGCAACAGCGACCGGCCGCGGATGATGTCCGAAGCTTTCTCCGCTATCATCAGCACGCAGGCATTGATATGGGCGGACACGATATCCGGCATCGCCGAAGCGTCGACCACCCGCAAATGCTCCGCTCCGCGCACCCGCAGTTCCGGGTCAAGCACAGTGTCGGCGCCCGTTCCCATCGGACAGGTGCCGCAGGGATGATGCGCCGTGATGGCAGTCCTTTTGATCCAGGCGTCGATCTCTGCGTCGGTCTTCACATCCGCGCCGGGAGCCGTCTCGATGCCGCGATAGGGATCGAGCGGCTTCTGAGAGGCGATATCGCGGGCCAGCCTGAAGCCTCGGCGCAAAGTCGGCAGATCGCCCGGCGCGGAGAAAAAGTTATAGACGATGCGCATGGGATCGCGCGGATCGGCGGAGCGCAACAGAATTTCGCCGCGGCTTTCGGGATGCAGCAACGTCGGGCGGATGCCGAAGCCATCCAAATAGGCGAGCTTCCAGCCGGGGAACCACAAATGCGCATGCGGAGGCGCGCCCCGAAACATGAATTCGATGTCGGGCACCGTGAGTTCGGACCGGGTCTTGATGAAGGCATGCAAGCCGCCCGGCACCACCGTCGCCGGGCCGGTGCCGAACAGTTGAGCGCGGATCATGCTGACGGCCATGCGGTCGAAGCGCATTCCCTGCCGGAACGATCCTGCATCCGGTCGCGTAAACAAGATCATTGCCGCAAGATGGTCCTGCAGATTTTTCCCAACCGGCAGATCAAGCAGAGCCTGGATGCCGATCTCGCGCAGATGTGTCGACGGCCCAATGCCGGAGAGCATGAGAAGCTGCGGCGTATTGAAGGCGCCGCCGGCAAGGATCACTTCGCGGCTGGCTTCGGCGCGCCGCTGCCTGCCCTTTCGCACATATTCAATGCCGGTCGCGCGCGTACCCTGCATAACGATGCGAGTCGCATGCGCTCCGGTTTCAACAACAAGATTTGGCCGCTTCAATGCCGGTCTAAGGTAAGCTTTGGCTGCTGACGAACGCCGCCCGTTGCGGATGGTGTATTGGCTACGGCCGAAGCCTTCCTGCTGGCGGGCGTTGTAGTCATTGGTATGGGGAATTCCGACGGCTTTGGCGGCCTCAATCCACGCGGTGTAAAGCGGATCGCCGGTCTTCGCCCATTCCACACCGATCGGCCCCGCGCCGCCGCGCCAGGTATTCGGCCCATCTTCCCAGGTTTCCCCGCGTTTGAAATACGGAAGGACGTCGGCATAGGACCAGCCGTTGGCGCCGTTCTTCGCCCAGCGGTCGTAATCATTCCGATTGCCGCGCGTATAGGCCATGACGTTAACGGATGACGAGCCGCCCAGCACCTTGCCGCGCGTCGCCTCGATTTCGCGGTTGTTCAGATTCGGCTCGGGCTCGGTGCGATAGCCCCAGTCATACATCCCGTATTCATGCAGCTTGCCCAGGCCGAGCGGAATATGGATCAGCGGATTCCAATCGCGCCCGCCGGCTTCGAGCAGCAGGACAGTGGCGCTGCCGTCTTCGCTGAGGCGGTTCGCCAGCACGCAGCCGGCGGAACCGGCGCCAACAATGACGTAATCGTAGCCCTTCGCCGTGCTCAAGAGGGCCGCACCGTGCCTTTGACGGTCGTGCGCAGCATCAACCGCCGCTGCGTCGAAGGGAAATCCGTGCGTGCATGCGACGAGCAACGATTATCCCAGAGCAGAAGGTCGCCGAGACGCCAGACATGCTCGTAGATGAATTCCTTTTTCTCCGAATGATCGTAGACGGCCTTCAGCAAACGGTCGCTTTCGTCCTCGGGCATGTCAACCACTTTCACCGTCATCAGACGATTGACGTAGACCGCCTTCTTGTTGGTGTCCTCATGAGTACGGAAAACCGGATGCACGCATTCGCTAAAAGCCTCGACGCCCTTGTCGTCGCCCTTCTGCACCGAGCCGTAATTGTAGTGGTGCAGCGCCTTGCGGCCTTCCAGTTTGCCGCGGATTTCCGGATCGAGCGTCTCATAGGCCGCATAGCCGCTGGCGAAGAGCGTATTGCCGCCAGCGGAGGGGATCTCGACCGAATAGAGCAATGTCGCCTTGCTCGGCACTTCCGAATGGATCATGTCGTGATGGAACATCATCTCGCCGTCGGGCAGCGAGCCGATCGGCTCGCCATTCTCGCGGATGTTGGAAATCATCATGATGCCCGGAAGCAGCAGGGCCTGGCCGGGCGGGCGGTATTTCGGCGGGCGATGCAGGTCGCCGATCTCGCCGAAATAGCCGGTGACGCGCACAAGGTCTTCCTGCGACAAATTCTGGCCGGGAAAGATGATGACCAGATGGTCGAGCCAAGCCTGGTAGATCGCGCGGATGGTGTCAGCATCGGGCTTGTCGCGCAGGTCAATGCCGCGCAACTCGGCTCCGATATGTTGCGTCAACGGCACCACCTCGAATTTAGCTTTGCTCTTGGCTAGAGCTTCCATGGCATTCCTCATCAGGCCCGTTCTTTTATGTGGAACAAGGTTCCTTAAGCTTCCGAGGCTAAACGCGGGGATGGATGCGGTCAATAAACCCTCATGGACTTGTTGCGGCGACCGTGTTGCAGCGCCGCAGAACGTCGCGATTGCAGATTACTTTGGACAAATAGATCGCCGTGATAGCGTTTGCATCTAACATGCGCCGCGAGGATCAACGATGAAAAGCCGGCAGAGTTTGTTGAGCGCCGCACTCGCGGCCCTGATTATCGCGCCGCTTTCTTGGTCCACGGGTCGGGCTCAGACCGTCATCGACGACTGGAGCACGGCAAAATTTCCGGCTCCGCCGCAGCTGAAGCCCGCCAAGATCGAGGCCAAAGAAACGGCGCTCCTGGTGATGGATTTCACTACCCAGACCTGCACCGTCCAGCGGCGTCCGCGCTGCGCGGCATCGGTGCCAAAAGTTGAGAAGCTGATCACGGAAGGTCGCGCCAAAGGCGCGCTGGTGATCTACAGCATCGCCGGAACCGGCGCCACGGCGGCCAGCATCCTCAAGGAGCTTGCTCCGGCGGCTGGAGAAACCGTCTTGCCGGCGCTTGGACCCGACAAGTTCATCGGCAGCGACCTGGAAAAGACCCTGAAGGACAAAGGCATCAAAACGGTCATCGCTGTCGGCACGCAGGCACAGACCTCGGTACTGCATACCGCCGGCGCCGCGGCCCTGCGGGGCTTCAAAGTCGTCGTTCCGGTGGACGGAATGTCATCGGACGACGTATTTCCGGAACTCTACACGGCTTGGCATCTGGCTACCGCTGCGCGCATCAGCGACCAAGTGACGCTGACAAAAGTCGACATGATCGGATATTAAGATAGCGACTTATAACCATGACCGGATCAAGGTTCAGGCTTCATCAGGGAGGATAAGATGGCTTTCGGCGTTCTCGTACGCGGCGCAACGGTGGCGGTCCTCGCCATGCTGCCGGTTTCGGCGACGTGGGCGCAAACCCCGGCGGAATTCTACAAAGGCAAGAATGTCGACATTCAGATCGGCTACAGCGTCGGCGGCGGTTACGATGTCTATGCGCGGCTGATCGCCCGATACCTGGGCAAGTATATCCCCGGCAATCCCACCGTTATTCCGCGGAACATGGAGGGCGCCGCTAGTCTGCGTCTCGCCAATTATATCTATAGTGCCGCTCCTAAAGACGGCACCACGATCGGATCGGTCAGCCGCGGCGCGGCGTTCGATCCCCTGCTAGGCAGCGAGGCCGCCAAGTTCGATGCCTCCAAATTCAACTGGCTCGGCAGCGCCAATGACGAGGTCAGCCTCTGCGTCTCCTTGACCAAGTCAGGAATTACCAAGTTCGACGAGCTGACGACAAAGGAACTGACCATCGGGTCCACCGGTACGGCCGATGACACATATCAATTCCCGGCCGTCATGAACGGGGTGCTCGGCACCAAGTTCAAGATGGTCACCGGTTATCCCGGCGGCAACGACGTCAGTCTCGCCATGGAGCGCGGCGAGGTACAAGGGCGTTGCGGCTGGTCGTGGTCGAGCATCAAGTCCACGAAGCTCAACTGGGTCGAGGACAAAACGATCAGCCTGCTGGTGCAGATGTCGCTCGCCAAGCATCCGGATCTGCCGAATGTGCCGCTGGTTACCGACCTCGCGAAAACTGACGAACAGCGGCAGATCTTCAAGCTGATCTTCGCTCGTCAGGTCATGGGGCGTCCCTACATGCTTCCGCCCGGCGTGCCGCAAGATCGTGTCGATGCGCTGCGCAAAGCCTTCATGGACACCATGAAGGATAAGGAATTCCTCGCGGAGGCGGACAAGGTCAAGCTCGAGATCACACCGGTGGACGGCGACAGGATCCAGAAGCTGGTGGAAGAAATTTACAAAACGTCACCAGATATTATCGCCAAGGCGGGTAAGCTGGTAAAATAATCGCGCTGCGATCGCGCTTAAGAAAAAGCCCTGCCGGGGGAACCCGGCAGGGCTTTTTCAATCCGCCTGTTTATCGGCCTCGAGCACACGCTGTTCCTCGTCGTCCGGGATTTCGGATGTCGGAATGACATAGGTGCCGGAAAGCCAGCGGTGGAGATCGACGTCCGAGCAGCGCTTCGAACAGAATGGCTGAAAGCGCGGATCAGCGGGCTTGCCGCAGATCGCACAGCGCTTGACCGGCGCGGCATCGAGAGGCGCAGACATCATCAGCAGATAATCCCGATGGAGACTAGGTCAAGACGACACTTGCGTTGAGCCATCCGAAACGCACTGGAAAGCCCTCGCCCGAAAGCAACGCCACGGTCTCATACAAGGGAAGCCCAACGACGCCGCTGTAGGAACCGACGATCTTGACGATGAAGGTTCCGGCAATTCCCTGCGCCGCGTAGCCGCCAGCCTTGCCGCGCCATTCGCCGGAGGCGAGATAGGCCTCGATGTCCTCGTCCGAAAGCCGCTTGAAGCGCACGCGCGTTTCCACCAGCCGCTGACGGAACGTCTCCTTCGGCGTGACCAGGCAGACCGCGGTATGGACGCGGTGATTGCGGCCGGAGAGCAGGCGCAGGCATTGAGCCGCCTCGTCGAGAAGCTCGGCCTTCGGAAGAATTCGCCGCCCCACCGCCACAACGGTATCGGCGGCAAGGATATATGAGCCGCGCAACTCATCATCGAGGCGAACCACATTCAAGGCCGCTTCGGCCTTGGCCCGCGCTAGACGATTTGCCAAGGCGCGCGGCAGTTCGCCTTTTTTGGGCAATTCGTCGACATCGCCGGGGCGAAGAGCATCGGGATCGATGCCGGCTTGGTTGATGAGGCTCAAGCGGCGGGGAGAACCTGACGCCAGGACGAGTTTGGGCCGCCCGATCATCTTTCCTGCGCCCTAACGGTGAAATGCGAGATCAAACAACGTCGGTGTTGACGTAGCCGAATGGACCGAATTTCACAACTGGATTGTCACTTGGCTGCGGGTCTCCTTAACGAATTTACTCATTGCCGCCGATCGTATGGCGCTTCTCCATTGTCGTACGTGAATTTGGATGATCCCAATCTAAAGCATTTAATCAGGGACACGCGTCCGTCCTCTTCCTACGGACTAAGGGTCAACAAAATGGCCTTTTCCAAACTGTATACCGAACTTGACGGCAAAATCGGGCGTGTCGATATACGTAGGCGCCTCGCGCCCCCTGGAATAGCTGGCGACCAAATGAACATTCTTTGTCAGTCCAAAATCTAGCGAAGTCTCCAAGTAGTTGTGCAAGCGTTGGGTTTCGAGCGGTAAGTACGTGGTCTTATTCGTCACGTTGAAAATAATTGAAGAAAATCCCAGGGATTTCGACAGGTCGCTGAAGCTCAGGTTGAAAGCCTGATAGGGAATGGCGCGCAGGATCGTCGTTCGTTTTTCGAACGTCTCGATATCATGACGTACGTTTCTGCCGTAGTTGAAGACGAACGATGGCAGCAACTGATAATACACGCCGGGCAAGAGCGCCTTATAGACCCCTACCCCCACGGCATCATAGACAGGCACGAATTCATATTCTCCATACGCGTTCTCCAGTGAGAATTTCTTAGTGGCCTCGTAAACCGGCCCGATGCGTTGGTAGAAGCCATTAATGCTATTGGTGTCGGCGTAGTGATAGTTTGCCAGCGATCCACTAAAGCGCAGAAAGGAGTTTTTCCTAGTTTCTTCCGCGCCGCCAAGGTTTCCCTCAACAGCGAACTGCCGAAAAAACAGATCCCTTGATTTAGACGCCGCTGATAAAGCTTCATCAAACTTCACGTAGAGAAAGGCGAATTCTGCCGCAACGAAACTCTCGCCTGCCGTCTTCTCATAACTGAACGTAGCGGGTTTGACCGGACCACTGATCTTTTGACGTAGCGAGAATCCTGCATCCTCCAACCTGTCGATTACGTTTCTTGTTGCAGTATCTGCTGCCCAAACGGAGCCTGTATACAGGAGTATGGCACCGCCCAAAACGGAGCGAATGGCTAAGCTCATGATGCGACCCCCAAGGATGTCGCGACCGCATCCGCAATGTCCTGGATTGTATCGGAGCCGGTGCAGTCCACAATAAGGGTCGATTTCGGCTCACAGCCGTGATCTTTTACGGTCTGCCAAACTCTCCCGCAAAGTCCGAGCATTGCGGCACCGCCGAGGCCCGCCCCATCCGGCGGTGGATCCGACAGGTTCGTGCCAAGTTTAAGATCGGTCCGATGGAGGTAATTTCGAACCGTCTGCAAAACGACATTTTCGACATCTGATTTTTTCCTCAACGTGCATGTCATCGCTCTTCCCTCCCTTGCGAATGACCACACGAAAGACTCCTGGCGTCTAATGCAACCCTCAACTTAGAATTGTCCTCGCAATTCCCACAATCCCCAACAGTTATTTGCTTGAAAGGAAATGGGCTTCCCCCCTCCGCGGCAGTCGGTGGTTATCTTCAGCTATTTTCTTACGAAAGTGCAGTGGATAAGCAGGGCTTTGCTAATCGTCTGACGCCTTGAGTGCATTCAGAAATCAGGTCATGCTCCTGCGCCTCACGAAGCGTTGTCTGATGCGATTCATCAACTGGTCGCGAACCTCGCGATAGGCATCCAGACGCTGCTCGCGGCTGCCCTCGATCGCGGTTGCGTCCGGTGTCGGCCAATATTCCACGTCGACCGCCAGTACGCGCGTTAGTTCCAGCGCTCTATGGTGAGCTTCGGGCGCCAGCGTCACGATCAGGTCGAAGTTCAACCCGGTCCAATCCTCAAGCTCTTCGAAGGTTACCGGCTTATGCTTGCCGATATCGATCCCGATCTCCTCCATGGCGGCAACGGCGAAAGGATCGAGCTGGCCCTTGCGCACACCCGCCGAGGCAACAAAGACCGCGGGGCCGATCAGGTGGCGAAATAGACTTGCCGCCATTGGCGAGCGCACCGAATTCAGGCGGCAAGCAAACAGCACCGCTTGCGGCGTGATTACGCGCGCTGCGGCGGCCATGCGCGCTCAGCCTTTCCAGTGCAATACGCAGATCAGGGTGAACAGGCGGCGCGCGGTGTCGAAATCTACATCCACCTTGCGCTTGAGCCGTTCCATCAGCAGCCGCGATCCCTCATCGTGGATGCCGCGACGGCCCATGTCGATCGCCTCGATGCGATCCGGCGTCGCGGTGCGGATCGCTTGATAATAGCTGTCGCAGATCATGAAATAGTCCTTCACGATCCGGCGAAACGGCGCCAACGACAGCAGATGCGCGATCACCGGCTCGCCGTCAGCGGTTTGGATGTCGAACACCAGCCGGTTCTCCGCCATGCGCAGATGCAGGCGATAGGGGCCTGCATCGTGTCCGGCCGGTGCAAAAGTGTTCAACTCCAGCAAGTCGTAAATCGCCACCGCACGCTCGTGCTCGACATCGGAATTGGAGCGGCCGATGGAGTCTTCATCCAGCGTCACCGCGACCAGACGCTGCGATGACACCTTGCCTGAACCGGAGCGGCTCATCGCGGATTGAGGCGCATCGCGACCGAGCGGGCATGGCCATGGAGGCCTTCGGCTTCGCCGAGCGCGACCGCAGCCGGCGCCAGCGCACGAAGCTGCTCCGGTCCGAGCTTGAGAATCGAGGTCCGTTTCATGAAGTCCAGCACGCCGAGCCCGGAGGAAAACCGCGCCGAACGCGCGGTCGGCAGGACGTGGTTAGACCCGGCGACGTAATCGCCGATTGCTTCGGGCGTGTGCGCTCCAAGGAAGATCGCGCCGGCGTTGCGGATACGCCCGGCCCACCGCTCCGGATCGCTGGTGACGATTTCGATATGTTCCGGCGCGACGGCATCGACCAGGGGCACCGCCTCATCGAGATTGCGCACCAGGATGACAGCGCCGAAATCGCGCCAGGATGCTCCGGCGACGACGCGGCGCGGCAGGCTGGCAAGCTGCCGCTCCACCGCTTGGATCACGGCGTCTGCCAGCGCCGCGTCGTCGGTGATCAGGATCGCCTGCGCGCTGGCGTCGTGTTCCGCCTGCGCCAGCAAATCCGCCGCGATCCATTCCGGATGACCGTCCCGGTCGGAAAGGATCAGCACTTCTGAGGGTCCGGCGATCATATCGATACCGACCTTGCCGAAGACGAGCCGTTTCGCCGCGGCCACATAGGCATTTCCGGGCCCGACGATTTTTGCCACCGCCGCGATGCTCTCGGTGCCGTAGGCCAGCGCCGCGACCGCCTGGGCGCCGCCGACGCGGTAAATCTCGTCGACGCCTGCGAGCTTCGCAGCCGCAAGCACCAGCGGGCTGAGCTTGCCATCCGGCGCCGGCACCACCATGACCAGCCGCGGCACGCCGGCGACCTTGGCCGGCACCGCATTCATCAGCACCGAGGAAGGATAAGCCGCCGTGCCGCCGGGCACATAAAGCCCGACCGCGTCGATAGCCGTCCAACGGGAGCCCAGCTCGACGCCAAGAGAATCGACAACGCGGTCGTCCTTCGGCACTTGCCGGCGGTGATAGACTTCGATGCGTTCACGAGCGAGTGCGAGTGCATCAAGCGTAGTGCGGTCGCAATCGGCCGCGGCGGCATCGATTTCGGCCTGTGGAATCCTCAAGCCCGCCGTTCCGGGATCGAAGCCATCGAATTGTTGGGTCAGTTCGATGAGCGCGCGGTCGCCGCGCGCGGCAACATCGGCGATGATGGCGCGCACCGTCTGCTCCACGTCCTCCGCTGCCTCGCGCTTGGTAGCGAGAAAGGCGCGGAAACGCTCGGCAAAATCTTGAGCTTGGGTGTCGAGGCGGATCGGCATGACCTGGTCCTCGCCCGGGACGCGGCAGCGTCAGGGCTTACAGGTCAATGACGTGAGGGCAAGGGCCCGTCAACCCTGCGGCCAAGCAGGTTTGGGCTTTCAGGGTCGTTAGTTCGCTTTGACCGCCAGATCCTCGGAATGTTCGGGACATCCCGAGATCGTCCACACCGGCCCGAGATCGACAAGCTCGGCTTCCAGGCACTCGACTTCCAGCCGCAATGCCGCGCCGTCGGCAAAGGTTAATATCACGGCGCCGCCAGGCGAGTTGCTATCGACGAAATCGACCGCGAGCAGGTTCAAAACCGTGTTCTTGGCGAGCGGGCTGATGCCGCGGCACTTACAGGCAAAGACGCGTTCGAAGCGCAAGGCGGCGCGGCAACGGCGGAACTCGGGGCTGGTCCCATTCGCCGCCAGCCAGTCGAAGCGATCAAGGCCGACCACGAGCCGCTTCTCCTGCGGCAGCCAGAGGACATCGGAGACTTTAACGGAGGCGTCCTGAAGATGGGCGGAGACGACTTCGAGGTCGTCCTTGTCGAGAGCGACGAACTTCAACGAGTCCATGGTCGCGGCCCTGAGTGTTTTTCCGGCGTCATGATTGTACGTAGTGAAGGGGCATCCGTGGCGCAAGGTCGGGGCCGCAGCTTAAAAAACGAGACGTCAAATACTGATCCGCTCGATCGTGGCGCCGCAGGCCGCGAGCTTGTCCTCGAGCCGCTCAAATCCGCGGTCGAGATGATAAACGCGGTTGACGTTGGTCTCGCCGTCGGCGGCCAGCGCCGCGATGACCAGCGACACCGAGGCACGCAGGTCCGTGGCCATCACCGGCGCGCCTTTCAGGCGATCCACGCCCTTGATGGTGGCGGTTTCTCCGTCAAGCTGGATATTCGCGCCGAAGCGCACCAATTCCTGCACATGCATGAAGCGGTTCTCGAAGATGGTTTCGGTGACCCGCGAGGTGCCCTTGGCCCGGGTCATCAGGGCGATGAGCTGTGCTTGCAGGTCGGTGGGGAAACCGGGAAATGGCGCCGTCGTCACCTCCACCGGGGCGATGCTGGCGCCGTTGCGGGACACGCGAATTCCCTCGTTGGTCGCGGATATGGTGGTTCCCGCCTGAACAAGGACGTCCAGCGCGGACTGCAACAACTCAGGCCGCGCGCCTTCAAGCAGTACATCGCCGCCGGTCATGGCCACTGCCATGGCATAAGTGCCGGTCTCGATACGGTCGGGAAGCACGCGATGCGTAGCACCGTTGAGCTTGGCAACGCCCTCGATGACAATGCGGGGCGTGCCGGCGCCGGAAATCCGCGCACCCATCTTGTTCAAGCAATCGGCGAGGTCGACGATCTCGGGCTCGCGCGCGGCATTTTCGATCACGGTTGTGCCGTTGGCGAGTGACGCGGCCATCAAGGTGGTATGCGTGCCGCCGACGGTTACCTTCGGGAATACGATTTCGCCGCCGCGCAACCCTTTAGGCGCATAGGCGAGGACATAGCCAGCATCGATCTCGATCTTGGCACCCAACTGTTCGAGCGCCATGATCAGGAGATCGACCGGCCGGGTGCCGATGGCGCAGCCGCCCGGCAGCGACACTTTCGCCTGGCCCATGCGCGCCAGCAGCGGCCCAAGCACCCAGAAGCTCGCGCGCATCTTGGAAACGAGTTCGTAAGGCGCGGTGGTATCGACAATGCGCGCCGCGGAAATGTGTAGCGTCTGGCCGTCATAAGCCATGTCGCCCGGGCGCTTGCCACCGATCATGACGTCGACGCCATGATTGACCAGGATGCGTTGCAGGAGGGCGACGTCGGCGAGCCGCGGCACGTTCTCGAGGATCAATGTCTCCTCGGTGAGAAGGCTCGCGATCATCAGGGGGAGCGCGGCGTTCTTGGCCCCCGAGATCGGAATCGAGCCATGCAGAGGCCTGCCGCCGACGATACGAATGCGATCCATCTCAATTCCTATTTACGCGGGTTCAACACCACAGACGCGGATCGATTACGGCGAAAGTCCGGCTTTCCCCCGCCTGAAGCCGCTCTCAGCTATCCGTTTTGCCGATGGCGGCCTGAGTTTCCCGATTGGCGGCGGAACCCGGCGCCGGTTCGGCGGAAGCCTGCCGGCCGCGGGCCTGAGCCTTGCGCCGAGGAAGATTGGCCCGCAACGCCTCAGCCAAACGCTTAGAGCGCGCCGACTTGCGGCTAGACTGGGGAGGTGGTTCCTGGTGCTGTCCGCTTGGCATCCGCTTCCCTTACCGGCAGGGCTATCGCAGATGCAAGGGCAAGGATCACCCCATGGTCCTCATAACGGACGCGTCCTTGCGAATGCCGGACCCTTATGGCAGTTTCCGCCGCGTTGGCAGGCCGCTAGCTTCGCCGCGCCTCGCTGCCGTAGCTCAGTGGTAGAGCACTTCATTGGTAATGAAGAGGTC
>JAXDOS010000001.1:0-36637 GCA_034668785.1 Alphaproteobacteria bacterium | reverse complement strand
GGCGCGCTCTATGTGCCGCAGATCGGCATCATCAATCCCAGCGAATTCACGCCAGCCACGTCCATCGAGGCGGTGATTTGGGTCGCGGTCGGCGGCCGCGGCACGCTGATCGGAGCGGTGATCGGCGCGGTCTTGGTGAACTATGCGAAGACGACATTCACGACCGGATACCTGGCGCCTTATTGGCTGTTCCTTCTCGGCGGCCTTTTCGTTGCGGTGACATTGTTCCTGCCGAACGGCATCGTCGGCACCTTCCGGCAATGGCGCGCCGGCAGCCTTGCCGCGGCTTCCGCTCGGGCCGAAGAAGGCGCTGCCATCGCCGAACCAAATCCACACCCAGCGGAGTGAATGCGGACATGGACATGCGCACCACCACCGCCCAGCTCTACATCGACGGCGTCACGGTTTCGTTCGATGGCTTCCGCGCGCTCAACAACCTGTCGCTCACCATCGAGCCGGGCGAGATGCGCGCGATCATCGGGCCCAATGGCGCTGGCAAGACCACGATGATGGATGTCGTCACCGGCAAGACCCGTCCCGACACCGGGGAGGTTTTCTTCGACGGAGCGCATGACCTGACCGCCATCGACGAAACCGAAATCGCCAATCTTGGCATTGGCCGCAAGTTTCAGAAGCCCACCGTGTTCGAAAGTCACACGGTGGAGGACAACCTGCGGCTCGCGTTGAAGGCCGACAAACGTGCGAGAATGACGCTGCTGTGGCGCGACAGTGCCGCGGAACACGATGCCGTGACGGGCATCCTGAAGACCATCCGGCTCAGCGTCGTCCGCGAGCGCATCGCCGGCAGTCTCTCGCATGGCCAGAAGCAATGGCTGGAGATTGGCATGCTGCTGGCGCAAGATCCAAAGCTGTTGCTGGTCGACGAGCCGGTCGCCGGCATGACCGATGCCGAGACGCAGCAGACGGCGGAACTGCTGAAGGAAATCAACCATACCCGCACGGTAGTGGTGGTCGAGCACGACATGAAATTTGTGCGCGAACTCGGCGTCAAGGTGACGGTGCTGCATGAAGGCTCGGTGATCGCTGAAGGTTCGATTGACCAGGTTTCAGCGAACGAACGGGTGATCGAAGTCTATTTGGGACGGTGAGTGATGCTGAACTTAATTGTCATCCGGGACGGCGCGAAGCGCCGGACCCGGAAACCAGGGCGATACGGCATGCTGCTCTGGATTCCGGGTTCACGCGCAGCGCGCGTGCCTCGGAATGATGGAGAGCTAAACGATGCTCGAAGCTAAAGGCATAGATCTTTACTACGGCGCGGCGCGGGCGCTGCGTAACGTTTCGGTCACGGCGCGGCCCGGCGCCGTTACCTGCATTCTCGGACGCAACGGCGTCGGCAAAACAAGCCTGCTGCGCGCTATCGTTGGCCAGCGCCCGGTGAGCGCCGGCAGCATCCTCTGGGAAGGCGCCGACATCACCAAGCTGTCGCCCGTGGAGCGGGCGCGGCGCGGCATCGCTTATGTGCCGCAAGGGCGTGAGATTTTCCCGCTGCTGACGGTGCAGGAGAATCTAGAGACCGGCTTTGCGCCCCTCAAGCGCTCGGAACGTGTCATTCCCGGCGAGGTGTTCACGCTGTTCCCCGTGCTCAAGGACATGCTCGGGCGGCGCGGCGGCGATCTCTCCGGCGGACAACAGCAGCAACTCGCCATTGCGCGCGCCATGATCATGCGCCCGCGGCTGATGCTGCTTGACGAACCGACCGAGGGGATTCAGCCCTCGATCATCAAGGATATCGGCCGCGCCATTTCCTATCTTCGCGGGCTCGGGCAGATCGCCATCGTGCTGGTCGAGCAATATCTCGATTTCGCCCGTGAGCTAGGCGATCAGTTTGTCGTCATGGAACGCGGCGCTATTGTCTATTCGGCTACCCGCGATACCCTGGAAGAAGGTGCGTTGCAGCGCGCCTTGGCGATATAACAGCCACACGGGATTCTGCCTGAACAGGAGGTGCGCGTGAGCGGCGCGACGGCGCGAGAGCAAAGCGATGTGTTCGCCGCCAACCGCGCCATCGGACGGGTCGCGTTTGCGGTCGCCGCCCTGCGCGGGACGACCGGCCGGACCCGCGTGGACGAGCAAGGTTCGCTGCGCGTACGATTTCTGCACCGGACCTCCAGCGAGCTTGAAGCCGTGCTGGTCAACAGCGCCGGCGGCATCACCGGCGGCGATCGCTTCGATCTGGATATTTCAGTGGGGACGGGCGCCCGCCTGGTCGTCAGCACCGCGGCGGCGGAAAAAATCTATCGGTCGCTCGGCGCGGACGCGGAGGTCAGTGTCCGTTTGAAAGTGGACAGAGAGGGCAGCCTGCTTTGGCTGCCGCAAGAGACGATCCTGTTCGATCAGGCGCGCCTTCGCCGCGACATCGAGATCGATTTGGCGACCGACGCGAAGGTTACGTTAGCCGAAGCGTTGATATTTGGCCGCGCTGCCAGCGGCGAAGCAATGCAGACCGGCAGCCTGACGGACCGCTGGCGCGTGCGTCGCGACGGCAAGCTGATCTTTGCGGAAACGCTGAAACTCGATGGCGCGATTGCCGCCAAGCTTCAGGAAAGGGCGGTCGCGGGCGCCGGCGTCGCTGTGGCGACGATATTCATGAGCCCGGCCGGTGACGCCGAGGTCTCCGGTTTGCGGGCAACCGCCGGGAGCTTTCGTTCGGAACTGGGCGTGTCGGCCTGGACTGGCCTTGCCGTGGCGCGGCTGGTCGCGGAGGATGGCGCGACGCTGCGTCACGACCTCGCGCTCGCAGTGACGGCGCTCGGTGCTTCGCTGCCGCGGCCGTGGCTGAATTGACGGAACGACTATGAATCTTACGCCGCGGGAAAAAGACAAGCTCCTGATCGCCATGGCCGCGATCGTCGCGCGCCGGCGTCTGGAACGCGGCGTCAAGCTCAATCATCCGGAATCGGTGGCGCTGATCAGCGATTTCATTCTCGAAGGCGCGCGCGACGGTCGCACCGTGGCGGAGCTGATGCAGTCCGGCGCCCATGTGCTCACGCGCGCGCAGGTGATGGACGGCATCGCAGAGATGATCCACGACATCCAGGTCGAGGCGACCTTCCCGGATGGGACAAAACTGGTGACAGTGCATGAACCGATACGATGAGGGAGTCTGCAATGAAAACGTTTGTCTCATTTCGCGGGCGTTGCGCCGCGTAGGCGCAATTCAAAGGCAGAGGATGTGAGACTTCGATGCCATACGAATCCGACCCGATCGCCTCGAAATTAAATGAATTAGTCACCAGCCAACATTTGTATATTGAGTTGGCGGCGTTTGATGAATTGAAGTCGGCGGAGCAGGCGCTTATCGGAACGTGGGAATTGGCGAACGAGGTTTATAATGGCGGATTTACCCAATACTTTCACAATTCGAGCCGTGAACACGCAAAGCCGATGACAGAGGTATTGCGATCCATCGATGCGCATCGAGCCGCTGACATACTTGAATCCGCTATCGCGGTGGCTGGTCCAGGGACGCCTTGGGGAGATGAGCCTAATTTTTTGATGGCGATTAATTCAATGCCGGACGAAATTAAGCGCCGGATCGGGGAGCTTGAACGCAAGCTATACGATGAACTTGACGATCTACACCTTCGGCTTTTTAGGTATCTGTCGAAACATCGAGACCAGATCGAAGCACCCGCAGAATTCTGGACGGAGATGACCCTTCAATGACCCCCGGCGAGTTCTTCATCAAACCCGGCGAGATTATGCTCAATGCCGGCCGCAAGACGGTAACGCTGACCGTCGCCAACACCGGCGACCGGCCCATCCAAGTCGGCTCGCATTATCATTTTTTCGAGACCAACCCGGCTTTGAAGTTCGACCGCAAAAAGGCGCGCGGCATGCGGCTCGATATTGCCGCCGGAACCGCCGTGCGTTTCGAGCCGGGTCAGACGCGCGAGGTGGCCCTGGTGGCTCTTGCCGGCAAGCGCGTGATCTACGGCTTCCGCCAAGACGTGATGGGGAAGTTATGAACAACGAACCAAACATGCATTTGCTGTTGGAAGAATATAAAAGCTGCCGAATGCAAATTTTAGAAAACATCAAATGGATGGATAAGCTAGAAGTTTACACCGCCGGTGGCATCGCAGCGATTTACGTTTTTATGTTTACGTTAAAGAAGTCGGAATTTGTCACCTGGGTAGCAATGGTGCCGTTTATTTTGTCTTTAGCTGCAATGCTTAGATCTCTCGCGATTGACCGAACAATCAAAGTCATCAATGACTATTTGGTTCATCTCGAAAGCAAATATCCTGAAATCGGATTTACGACTTTCTATAGGCGCAATCGATTTCCTATGATGAAATTCTCACGCCAATATGTTTGGATTCTGCTGATAGGCACGACGACTGCCGTGTACGGAGTGGTAAGAATTTTTGGACCGTTCTGGCTATAGGATGCTCTGATGCCGGTAAAGATGAACCGAGCCGCCTATGCCGACATGTTCGGCCCCACCACCGGCGACCGGGTGCGGCTGGCCGACACCGATCTCGTCATCGAGGTGGAGAAGGATTTCACCACCTATGGCGAGGAGGTGAAGTTCGGCGGTGGCAAGGTGATCCGCGACGGCATGGGGCAGTCGCAGGTCACCAACAAGCAGGGCGCGGTCGATACCGTTATCACCAATGCGCTGGTCCTCGATCACTGGGGTATCGTCAAAGCCGACGTGGGCCTCAAGGAAGGCCGCATCTTCGCCATCGGCAAGGCCGGCAATCCGGATATTCAGCCCGGAGTCACGATCATCATCGGGCCGGGTACCGAGGTGATCGCGGGCGAGGGCAAAATCCTCACGGCCGGCGGCTTCGACACCCACATCCATTTCATCTGCCCGCAGCAGGTGGAGGAGGCGCTGATGTCGGGCGTCACCTCCATGCTTGGCGGCGGCACGGGTCCAGCCGCGGGCACCAACGCGACGACGTGCACGCCCGGCCCGTGGCACATTGCGCGCATGATCCAGGCGGCGGATGCTTTTCCGGTGAACCTCGGCTTTGCCGGCAAGGGCAACGCCTCGCAGCCCGCGGCGTTGGAAGAAATGGTGAAGGCCGGCGCCTGTGCGCTGAAGCTGCACGAGGACTGGGGCACGACACCCGCCGCGATCGACTGCTGCTTATCGGTCGCCGACGATTACGACGTCCAGGTGATGATCCACACCGACACGCTCAATGAGTCCGGCTTTGTTGAGGACACCATCAAGGCCTTCAAGGGCCGCACCATCCACGCCTTCCATACCGAAGGCGCGGGCGGCGGTCACGCCCCCGATATCATCAAGGTCGCAGGGCTGAAGAACGTGCTGCCGTCCTCGACCAACCCGACGCGGCCCTTCACCAAGAACACCATCGACGAGCATCTCGACATGCTCATGGTGTGCCATCACCTTGATCCATCCATTGCCGAGGATCTGGCCTTTGCCGAAAGCCGCATCCGCAAGGAAACCATCGCCGCGGAGGACATCCTGCATGACATCGGCGCGCTCTCCATGATGTCGTCGGACAGTCAGGCCATGGGACGCATCGGCGAAGTCATCATCCGCACCTGGCAGACCGCCGACAAGATGAAGCGCCAGCGTGGGCGTCTGCCGCAGGAAAAAGGGGACAATGATAACGCCCGCGCCAAGCGCTACATCGCCAAATACACCATCAATCCCGCGATCGCGCATGGCGTCTCAAAGCACATCGGTTCGGTGGAAAAGGGCAAGCTTGCCGACCTGGTGCTGTGGTCGCCGGCGTTCTTCGGCGTGAAGCCGGACATGATCATCAAGGGCGGCTCCATCGTCGCCGCCTTGATGGGTGACCCCAACGCATCGATCCCGACGCCGCAGCCGGTGCATTACCGGCCGATGTTCGGCGCCTTCGGCAAGGCGCTGACCGCAAGCTCGCTGGTGTTCGTGTCGAAGGCCGCGCTCAAGGGCGAGTTGCGCAACAAGCTCGGGGTGGAGAAAGAGTTCGTCGCCGTCGAGCATACCCGCGACATCTCGAAGAAGAGCATGATCCACAACGGCGCGACGCCGAAGATCACCGTTGATCCGGAAACTTATGAAGTCACCGCCGACGGCGGTCTGCTCACCTGCGCGCCCGCCGAGGTGCTCCCCATGGCGCAGAGGTATTTTTTGTTTTGACCCAAACTTTGAAGCGCGCATCCAACGTCAAGACCGCCGGCCAATGGAACGCCGCGGAGGCCATCGACCGCGTCGTGCTCGATGCCGACGAACGCCGCCGCCGCAGGATCGTGCTCACGGGCGAGCGCGGCACAACATTCTTGCTGGATCTGCCGCAGGCGACCGCGTTGCGCGACGGCGACGGGCTTTTGCTCGACGACGGCGCGATTGTCGGCGTCAGCGGCAAGCCGGAGCCGCTGGTCGAGATCGCCGCCGCGAGCCAGCAAGAACTGGCGCGGCTCGCCTGGCATCTCGGCAACCGGCATGCGGACATGCAGGTCGTTGGCGACAAGCTGCGTATCCGCCGCGATCATGTGCTGGAAGACATGTTGCGCGGGCTCGGCGCGGAGCTCACGCCGCTGGACGCGGCGTTCGACCCGCAGCCGGGTGCGTATGAACATGGCTCGTGAAAATCCCTCAGCCGCATCCAGCGAGACCGCGTCGGGCGCCGCGCTTTATCGCCTGATGACGTGGCTGTCGCCGGCTTATCCGGTCGGGGCATTTTCCTATTCCAGCGGGCTCGAATGGGCGGAGGAGGCCGGCGACGTCGCCGACACCGAGAACTTGCGCCGCTGGCTGGCGGTGGTGATCGGCGAGGGCGGGAGTTTCTGCGACGCCGTGTTTTTCGCCCACGCGCATCGCACCGTTGTCGCCGGGGACGACGCGGCGCTAGTGGCCGTCGCCGAATTGGCCGCAGCCTTCTCGCCGTCAAAAGAACGGCACCTGGAAACGACGGCGCAGGGCCGCGCCTTCATTCAGGCGACGCAGGCGGCGTGGCCTTGCGCTTCGTTCGATCGGCTGCTGGAGGCGTGGCCAGGACCTTACGCTTATCCGGTCGCGGTTGCCGTTGCTGCGGCCGGGCATGGCATCGCCGTCGAGCCGGCCCTCGGAGCTTACCTGCACGCAGTCACCGCGAATCTGGTTTCCGCCGGAATGCGTCTGGTGCCACTGGGGCAGACTGACGGCCAGCGTCTGCTCGCCGCGTTGGAGCCGCTCGTCGCCGCCACGGCGCAACGCGCTCTACAAACTTCGCTCGACGATGTCGGCAGCGCTGCCTTCCGTGCCGATGTCGCCAGCATGCGCCACGAAACGCAATACACGCGGCTGTTTCGGAGCTAACTGCGATGACAAATCCGAACGGTCCACTTCGCGTCGGCATCGGCGGCCCGGTCGGCTCCGGCAAGACCGCGCTGATGGACGCGCTGTGCAAGCGCCTGCGCGGCCGTTACGAGATCGCGGCAATCACCAACGACATCTATACCAAATGGGACGCCGAATATCTGGTGCGTTCCGGCGCACTGGCGCCCGAGCGCATCACCGGCGTCGAGACCGGCGGCTGCCCGCACACGGCCATCCGTGAAGACGCCTCGGCCAATCTCGCCGCGGTCGCCGACATGCGCGCAAAATTCCCCAAACTCGACCTTATCCTGATCGAGTCGGGCGGCGACAATCTCGCGGCAATGTTTTCTCCGGAACTGGCGGACCTGACTATCTATGTCATCGACGTGGCCGGAGGAGAAAAAATCCCTTCCAAGGGTGGGCCTGGAATAACGCGCTCCGACCTCCTCGTCATCAATAAGATCGATCTCGCGCCCCATGTCGGCGCCTCGCTCGACGTCATGGAGCGCGACGCCAAGCGGATGCGCGGACAGCGGCCGTTCGTGTTCACCCAACTGCGCGGCAGTGACGGCGGCGAAGCGATCGCGCGCTATATTGAACAAAAAGGGGGCCTAAGCTCGAGTCGACTTGTTCGCTAAGTACGAGCGACTGGCGGCTGTACCTAAAGGCCGCATCCCTTCTATGCAGTTGGAAGCATTAGTGTCCTCTTATTGCTCAATCACTTAAAACCACTCAGCGCTGGAGGTCGGACCGAGCCGCTGCCTAATCCAGCGCGCGCAGGCAAAAAGACGGTCATCCTGGTACGCCGGCGCGACAAGCTGGATTCCAACCGGCAGGCCATTCGGGCCATGGTGCGTGGGCAGGCTCATCGTTGGCACGTGAAGGATGGTCCAGATCGCCTGGAAACCGGGATCTCCCGTATAGGCAAGGCCGATCGGTGCTTCCCCATTGACGCAAGGGGCAAGCAGCACATCGACTCCATCAAACACTTTATCCAGGTGTCTGCGGCAATGCTCGCCAAGCCGCAGCGCGGCAACGTAGTCTTCATGTGGCATTTCCAGTCCCTGCTGGATGCAGCGCCGTAATCTTTCGCTGATCAGGTCGCGATGACTATTCCACTCGAACGCCATCCCTTTCGAGCGTTCGTAATTATTGATCGTTTCCCGGGCCGCCGTTTTTAATCCGGCGAAGTCATTCGGGAGCGTGATCTCGCGTAACTGCGCGCCGGCGGAGCTTAGGCGCTTCACGGAATCCTCGATGGCATGGTCGGTCTCCGGTTGCGCCGTGTCCCACAGCGGCGTGCGGCAGAGGCCTATCTTTGGCGCCGCTCCCAGCGCCTGCGATGCGCCAGGCTGTTTGCCCAACAGCACGGTAGTCAGCAACTCGATGTCGTCGATGGAGCGGGCAATCAGGCCGATGGTGTCGAGGCTCTCGGCGGCGAATTTGATCCCCGCCCGGTTGAAGGCGCCGAAAGTCGGTTTGTAGCCGAAAACGCCGCAATATGCCGCTGGACGCAGGACCGAGCCTCCGGTCTGCGTGCCGAGCGCAATCGGCGCCATGAAGTCGGCGACCGCCGCGGCCGATCCGCTGGAAGAACCGCCAGGCGTATGCGCGCTGTTATGCGGGTTGGTTGTCGGCCCGGGCGACATGCCGGCGAATTCGGCGGTGACCGTCTTGCCGAGGATGATTGCGCCGGCCGCTCGCAGCAGTGCAACGCAGGCAGCATCGCTCGCAGGGCGGTATCCGCGATAAATCGGCGATCCCATCTCGGTCGGCAGGTCTGCCGTATCGATGACGTCTTTCACTCCAATGGGGATGCCATGCAGCGGACCGCGCACGGGTCCGCCGTCCAATTCACGGGCGCGGCGCAGCGCCAGCTCAGGATCGATGTTCGCCCACGCATGAACTGAGCCTTCGCGTTCGGCGATGCGCCGCAGGCAAGCCTCCACGACCGCGACCGCCGTGATTTCCCGCGCGGCGATCCGCCGGACGATGTCGGTCGCGGAAATTTTGTTGAGGTTTTTTGCTTGTATCAACCTATCCACCACCGCGCCGCGACTCAATTCGCGCGCCCGCTGGCCGCCGAAGTACCGGCGATGCGGCCGAAAACAGACCCTGATGTCAGGCCGGTGCCGCCGGGATAGTTGAAATAGAACAATCCGCCGACCAACTCACCCGCGGCGTAAAGTCCGCTGATCGGCTCGTAATCGGTGTTCAACACTTCGCCGTTGGTGGTGATGCGCAAGCCGCCGAAGGTGAAGGTGATGCCGCAGGTCACCGCATAGCCCTCATAGGGCGGCTGATCGATGGTGTTGGCCCAGTTGTTCTTGTTGATCGCGAGCCCCTCGGTCTTGCGCCCGTCCTTGATATTCGGATTGAACGGGATGTCCGCGCGAACCGCGGCATTGTATTCGGCGATGGTCTTGACGAATTGCGCCGCATCGACGCCGTCGAGCTTGCTGGCAAGCTCTTCGATCGTATTCGCAGTCACCTTCGTGATCTGCCTGATCTTGTATTCATCGCGCTGCAGATGCTTGACCTTCTGGTCGAAGATTTGCCACGCGAACTGGCCCGGTTGTTCGAGGATGATGCGGCCATACTTCGCATAGGTGTAGTTGCGGAAATCGGCGCCCTCGTCGACGAAACGCTTTCCGGTCGCATTGACCATGATGGCAAACGGATAGGAATGCTTCTGGAATTGGTCGCCGACGGCGAGGTCGCCGAATTCCGGCGCGTTCCGCTCCCAGCCGACCGCGTGGCAGCCCGACCAGTTTCCGCACGGGCTTGCGCCGATGTCGAGCGCCATGCGGATGCCGTCGCCGACATTGAAGCGGGTGCCGCGCACCTTGGCGAGATCCCAGCCGGGGCCGAGATAACGCGTTCGCCACTCCGGGTTGGCCTCGAAGCCGCCACTGGCAAGCACCACCGATTTGGCGCGTAGTTCCTCTTCCTTGCCGTCTCGCCGGATGCGGACGCCTTCGATGCCGCTGCCCTTGTGAAGTAGCGACAGCGCGCGCGTCTTGTAACTGATCTTGATGCCGCGCTTCTTAGCGGCGTCGGTCAGCATGTTGACGAGACCCGGCCCGCCGCCCACCGCGTCGAGCGTCAACCCGCCCCAGAATTTGAACTTGCCGTCGATCTTGAAGGCCTGGCGGCCGTAAATCGGAATGAAGCGCACGCCTTTTAAGCGCATCCAATTCAGCGTATCGAAGCTGCGCGTCACCAGGAGTTCGACCAGATCCGGATTGGCTCGGTCCTGGGTGACGCGTGCCATGTCGTCGAAGAATTGATCCTGGGTATAGGTGCCGAAGTCGGAGGTGGCGATTTCCTGCTCGGTCAAATCCGGAACGAGGGTCTTGATATCCTCGACCCCGTTATAGACGACGCGCATGGAACCGGCGGTGAAGCGGCTATTGCCGCCCGACTCCTCCTCGGGCGCGGCTTCCAGCATCAGGACCGAAGCCCCTTGCTCCTGCGCCGCCAGAGCCGCGCAAAACGCCGCGTTCCCTGCGCCGACGACAATAACGTCGTAGTTTTCATCAGCCATTTCCGCCCTCTTACTCAACGCTGTAGTTGGAAACCACCCGCCACTCGATCGTCTCGCCACCGCGATAAACCAAAGCGCGCTCGTCGGCGCCTTCAACCTTGACCTCTTCGGGCGCTGCCCATGGCGACCGCTCCAGCGTGATGGTCTCGTCGTTTGGAGCCAGGCGGTAATGCCTCGGGCCGTTCAGCGAGGCGAAGGCTTCGAGCTTGTCCAGCGCGCCTTCCTCGTCGAAAACTTGAGCATAGGTCTCAATCGCCACCGGCGCATTGAACAGTCCGGGAATGCCATTGAGCGCAAGCTTTCTTGTCACCGGGTGCGGAGCGGAATCGGTGCCGAGGAAAAAACAGGCATCGCCGGAGGTCGCCGCCTGGCGCAAGGCGAGGCGGTCCTTCTCGGTTTTGATCACGGGCATGCAATACATGTAAGGCTTCAGGCCCGCGCCCAGCCAGTCGGTGCGGTTGAGCTGGAGATGATAGGGCGTGATCGTGCCGCCCACTTGCGGCGCCGCGCTGCGCACGAAGTCCACGCCGTCCTTCGAGGACAGATGCTCCAGGATGATGCGCAAGTCGGGGAATTCCTTGATCCATTTGGACAGGCGGCGCTCGATGAAGACTCGTTCGCGGTCGAAGACGTCGACCTCCGGGTCCACTTCCTCGCCGTGGATCAGAAAAGGCATATCGATTTTCTGCATGCGCTCCAGCACGCGGCGGATTTTGGTGAAATCCGTCACGCCGGCCGCGGAATTCGTCGTTGCGTTTGCCGGATAGAGTTTCACGCCGGTGAACACGCCGACCTTAAAGCCGCGTTCCACGTCATCGGGATCGGTGTCGTCGGTCAGATAACACGTCATTAGCGGCTTGAAGCTGGAGCCCTGCGGTAGCACAGCGGCCACGCGATCACGATAGGCGACGGCGTCTTCGGTCGTCCTTACCGGAGGAATGAGGTTCGGCATCAGGATGGCGCGGCCGAAATTCTTTGCCGTATAGGGCAGCACGGCCTTGAGCATCGCGCCGTCGCGCACATGCAGATGCCAGTCATCAGGCTTGCGGATGGTGATGCGCGATGTTCCGGCGGCGCGGGACATGATGCATTCAGCCGATCGGGGCGGCGGCCGCGGCATAAGTTTCGGCCGGCTTCTGATCGATCATGGCGCCGGTCAGATCGGTCACGCGCGCAAAGCCGCGTTTGGCGCACCACTGTTCGAGCCCATCGATGATGGCGATCATGCCGGTCGGATTGCGGAAAGTGAGGTAGCCAATCATCACCGCGCTGGCGCCGGCTAGCATGTATTCGACCGCGTCCTCGACCTTGACGATGCCGCCGCAGCCGATGATCGGGATTTTGACCGCTTTAGCGCATTGATGGACCATGCGCAGGATAATCGGCTTGATGCCGGGGCCGGAAATGCCGCCATAGCCGTTGCCGATCATCGGCTTGAAGGTCTCGGTGTTGATCTTGAGCCCCAGCAGCGTGTTGGAAATGGTCAGCGCATCCGCGCCGGCGCGTTCCGCGGCCGCGGCAACGACATCGATTTCGCCGGCATTGGGCGACAGTTTTGCCCACAGCGGCTTGTCGGTCGCCGCGCGAACCCGGCTCACGATCTCGTAGGTGTGGTTTTCGTGCAGCGCGAAATTGCCGCCGCCCGGCTCACGCGTCGGGCATGAAATGTTCATCTCGATGGCGTCGACTTCGGGCAGCGTCACCTCGCGCGCCATCGCCGCGAAGTCGTCGGCGTTCGTCGCGGTAATGTTAGCCACGATCGGCGGCGTGTAGCGCTTGTAATCGGGGAGCTGGTGCTCGAGAAAATATTTCAGCCCTTTGCCCGGGAGTCCGATCGAATTGATCATGCCGTGTTCGAGCTCGGCCACGCGCGGCGTCGGATTGCCGATGCGGAATTCGCGCGACACGGTTTTCGTCACCAGTGCGCCAAGCCGGTTGATATCCATCACCTGGGCGAGCTCGGTGGAGAACGCGCCCGATGCAGGCATGACCGGGTTTTTCAGCGTGACCTTCCCGATCCGAACCGACATGTCTACCATCCGACCGCCTCCTGCAGATCAAACACCGGTCCTTCGATGCAGACACGGCGGAGTACCTTTTCGCCATTGACCTCAAAGGTCTTGACGCAAACGTAGCAAGGCCCCAGTCCGCAGGCCATGATCTGCTCCATGGCGACCTGACCGGGAATACCGTGCTTCTTGCCGAGCCGTTTCATTAGCTGGACAAGGCGGTTGGAGCCACAGGTGTAGAAAGCGTCCGCTTTTCCCTCCGCGATCAAACGCTCGAGAATTGCTTCGACGTTCTCGACGGCGCTGGTGTTGTCGCTGTCGAGAACCTGAATGGAATGGCCCACTTTCTCGAATAGTTCGGCGGTCATGACGAACTCGGCGCTGCGCGCGCTCAGGATCGCCGTCACGCCGACGCCTTGGTCGCCTGCGAGTTGCGAGATCGGAGCCAGTGTCGCAAGCCCGACGCCACGCCCGAGAACCACGATGTTCTTCCAGGCGGGATCCAGCGTGAAGCCAATGCCGAGAGGGCCGACCATGTTGAGATGGTCGCCTTTTTCCAACGTCGCCAGCCCGCGGGTCCCCCGGCCGACGCATTTGTACAGAAACTCAATCCGGCGATTGGCCTTGTCGACGCGATAGACGCTCTGCGGCCGACGCAGCCACAACTCGCCCGCATCCGTCGACGGACACAGCAGATTGAAGAATTGTCCAGCCTTGACGGCGAGCGCCTTGGCCGAGGCCTCGACCACCAAATGCCTGTATTCGGAGTTCACCCAGTCGTGGGAAACAACCGGACACAGCGCCTCTTCGGCGGGAATATGCGCGAGAGCCGGAGAGGGCTCGCTTTTGCCGACGATGAAAGGGGCCGAGGTAAAGGGCTCAGGCTGCATACGCGAGGACCTCCTGACCGCCTATTTAAAGGCCGACCGTACCAAAATCAATATTTTTTCCAATTTTTAAACGGTCGTCTTCTGCGGCCCAGGCCCGAAAAACTCTTACTTTGCCATAAGTTGACGCATAAATTGCACAGCCGCTGGCCCCTTCGCCGCCCGGTGCCAGAGGTCTTTGGCCATCTTTGCATGCAGCGCCAGCGCCTCCGGCGCCGACGTAATCATCGCCACGCCGACACGGATATTGGGCTGCTCACCCAGACGGAACGGGCTGAGCGCCAGTATCTCGCGATCGGGCTGGCGGAATATCTGGAAGCTCGCATGGGGCAATGTCTCAGGAACAATACCGATCTGCACGCCGATCGGCTCGTCGGCCATCAGCGCCATGAAATGCTCAGCCTCCGCGCGCGCAAGTTCACGACGGCGACCGCGCGTTTCTTCCGGCAGGTCGAGGCGGCCAACCAAACCATTGCGCAGGAAATGCTCCATCTCGGCCGCGCCGATCAAATTGACGATGCCGGGCCGGCGCTTGCGATAGGCCGTCTTACGCTGGCGCAGGATAGCCATGACCTCATCGACCTGCTCGAGGGCGCGCTTGCGGCCCTGCAGCTTGTCGGGAATGCTTTCGCGCAGGATGTCATCGAGTGTCTGATCGAAGGCGTCGGACGCCAACAAATAAGAGATCGGCCCCGCCAGCACGATGATGTGCTCGGAGACTTCCTCGATTTGGCGCATGCGTTCGAAGTAGCTGACTGCCGAGGCGATATATTCGACACCGACGCCCAACAGGGTGGGGACGGACACGCTTAGCAACTCGGCGAGCTTCTCCAGGGTTTCGATTTTCGCCAGTTCGCCTTTTTCAAAACGGTAGAGCGCGGTGCGGGAAATTCCGAGCCGGTTCGCGATCTCGTCGGCGCTCAGCCCTGAGCCGAGGCGGAATGCCTTCAGGCGATTGCCGATATCGTCAAATCGAATGGCCATGTACTCGCCGCTGCCCGTTACTTGATCGCAGGTGGAATCTGGAACAGGTCGGCGATCTGCTCCTTGGAAAGCGGCGCCGCCAGATATTTGAAGGCCACGCCGTCCGCCATCACGGAGTCGAGACCGGAAACGTGGTCCACCTTCATATTCTCCCGGGGGTAAAACACGTCGCGGACCTGCTTTGCAGTTTCCTCGGGAACGGTGGCCATTTCCGCATAAGCTTTCAGCCCGGCGGGATCGGTATACATCCAATCCAACGTGTCCCGGTAAGCCTGCACAAATCGCGAGACGACATCCTTGTTCTTTTCGAGATAGTTAGCGTTGGCGACGATCAAGCGGATGGTCTGGTCGCGGAAGTAAGGCAGGTCGCTGCCGCGCCCGACGATGCGGATCTTGCCGGCCTGGGCGGCATCGAGACCGAAGGGCGGCGACGACCATCCCACATCGACCTGACCCGACATCACTTGCGTCATCGTCGACGCCGTTCCGCCGGTGGCGACCGGTTTTGCTTCAATTCCGTAGAATTTCAGAAAGCCGAGAACTTCCAGATGGCTGGATGCGCCGGCGGACGAATAGGCGATGGACTTGCCCGCCGCGTCTTTTATGCTCTGAACTGGAGAAGTGGCCGGCACAAACCAATATTCGCTCGATCCGGTGCTGGCGTTGCCGATCACGCGCAGCGGCGCCCCTTTGGCGAATGCATTCATCACCGACGTGGTGCCGAGACCGATGCCGATATCCACGCTGCCGGAAATAGTAGCGAGTTGGGTCTCGCCGCTGCCCTGGGTGTAGAGGATTTCCAGCACCAACCCGCGTTTCTTGAAGAAGCCGGCCTTTTGCCCAAGCTCCGAAGCCGCCGTCTCCCAGTTACCGCGGGCGCCCACGGCGAGCTTGACCTGATCCTCCGCCCGCGCGCTTGCGCCAACGGCCAACAACATGAACGCAAGCAATGTCGTGCTTCTGCTCCTACGCATGAACGTCCTCCTCATGATTTCTTCGCCTGCCGGCGGCGATCTTGGCGACGATTTCCCCCGGCATGATCGGCGTTTGCGCGATGCGCACGCCAAAGGGCGAGAGCGCATCCTCAACCGCGGAGATGATCGCCGCGGGCGTGGGCAAAGTCCCGGCCTCGCCGACGCCTTTGATTCCAAGCGCATTCAGCTGCGTCGGCGATTCATGATGCAGCAGCACAATCGGCGGCATCTCCGGCGCGGTGACCAGGAGATAATCGGCAAAGCTGGTGGTCAACGGCTGCCCGCCGGCGTCGAATGCCATGCGCTCAAATAACGCGTTGCCGATTCCATGCGTCACGCCGCCGAGTATCTGCCCCTCGACGATCACGGGATGGACGACCTTTCCGCAGTCGTGGGCAATGACAAAGTTGCGGATGGAGACTCCACCGGTTTCGATATCGACTTCCACTTCGGCGACGGCGCTGCCGTTCGCGTATGTCATGTCGTCGATCACGACATGCTCGGTCGCCTCCAATCCGGGAGCAACGCCAGCTGGCAGATAGAAACCCGGTGCTCCCACCAAAGCGCGCGCGATATCCGCAAAGCTGATTTTCCGCTCTGGCGCCCCCTTTGCGCGGATATGCGCGCCCTCGATCTCGAGGTCTTGCGGCGAAATTTCCAGCAGATGGCTTGCCACCTTCAACGCTTTTTCCCGCACCTTCAACGCCGCGCTGTGGGCGGAAGAACCCGCCATCACCGCCTGCCGGCTGTTGAAGCCGCCGTGCCCGAGGGGCGTCGCGCCGCTGTCGCCGGTCGTAATGGTCAGGTTGGCCATGTCGCCGCCAAGTTGCTCGGCGACGATCTGCGCCAGCATGGTCTTGGTGCTTTGCCCCATGGCGACCGCGCCGGAATAGACGTGCACTTTTCCGGACGGGCCAATCCGCACCGTAACCGGTTCGAACGGCCCACGGCCGGTGCCTTCGACAAAGTTCGCCACCCCGATGCCGAGATACTTGCCTTGAGCGCGCGCGGCTGCCTGCCGGATTGCAAAATCGTCCCAGCCCGCACGCTCCAGCGCCATCTGCTGACAGGCGGGATAATCGCCGCTGTCGAGCACCACCTGCATGCCGCCGCGGGTCTTCAGCGGCGTCGCATAAGGCATCTTGGCGGTTGGGACTAAGTTGCGGCGACGAACTTCCGCGCGATCGAGGCCGAGCTCCCGCGCAACGCGATCCATCAGCCGTTCCATGGCGAAGACGCCCTGCGGCTGACCCGCTCCGCGCACCGGCGTGACCGGCACCTTGTTGGTCAACGCCAGTTTTACATCGAGTTGGTAGGCGGGCACTTCGTAGCACAGCGTCATCGCCGCCGCGGATCCGTAGGGCACGTTCACGCCGCGTGCGGTATAGGCGCCGTGATCGTGGATCAGCGCGCCGCGCACGCCGCGAATGCGGCCGTCGCGATCCACGGCGATCTCGACGTCCCAATACTGGTCCCGTTCCTGAGTAGTGGCGATGAAATGCTCATAACGGTCCTCAATCCATTTGACCGGACGCTTGAGCAACAAAGCGGCGACCGCGACCGAAACATCCTCAGGATAGAAGACGAGCTTGGGCCCGAAACCGCCGCCGATGTCCGGCGCGATTACGCGCAACTGGTTCTCGTCGCGGCCGAGCAGGTCGCAAAGAATGCGCGCGGCTGCATGGGGCGTTTGCGTGGAGCTCCAGACCGTAAGCCGGTCCTGGATCGGGTCGTGAACAGCCACGACGCCCCGGCATTCGATCGAATGGCTGCCGCCGCGATGCTGCCACAGGGACTCGCGAAACACATGCGCGGCGCTTGCAAAGGCAGCTTCCACGTCGCCGAAACCCATATTGAATTCGGCGAGGAGATTATGCGGCGAATGGCTGTGCGCCAGCGGCGCGCCGGGCGCCAGCGCTTCCTTGCAATCGACCGCCGCGGGCAGCGTCTCATACTCGACGTCCACCAGGGCAGCCGCGTCTTCGGCGATATAGCGGTTGTCGGCGATGACCACTGCCACCGGCTCGCCGACATGCACCACCTCGTCGATCGCCAGCACGGGCCGATCGAGAATCTGTTTGTAGCTGGGTGTCGGTAGTGCCACCGCGAGACGGTCCGCGGTCAGATGCGGTTTGAGATCGGCCAGCGTGAAGACCGCGTGTACGCCCGGCAGCGCAAGAGCGGCTGCCTTGTCTACGCGGCCGATTCTGGCATGCGCGTGCGGACTGCGAAGGAAAGCAGCTTCCAACAGACCCGGCAGCCGGATGTCGTCGACAAAGCGCGCCTTACCCATCAGCAAGTCGGGATCTTCCAGGCGGCGGACGTTTCGGCCGAAGGTTTTGTTCACGACGAAGGTCCGGTCTGAGATTGCAGCCTTTTGGCAGCGTCCAGCGCTGCGGCGACAATTCCTTGATAGCCGGTGCAGCGGCAAAGATTGCCGGAGATCGCGCTTCTGACTTCTTCTTCGGTCGGTGCCGGATTGTCGCGCAGAAATTCGATCAGCGTTGCGAAGATGCCGGGCGTGCAAAAGCCGCATTGCAGCCCGTGATGATCGCGAAAGGCTTCCTGTAGTGGATGCAGCTTTTCTCCCGCCGCGAGTCCCTCGATAGTGGCAACGTCGTGCCCCTGCGCTTGAACCGCGAACATCAAGCACGAGCGCACGGCGTACCCGTCGAGCAGCACGGTGCAGGCGCCGCAAACGCCGTGCTCGCAACCTACATGCGTGCCGGTGAGGCCGAGTTTTTGCCGCAGGAAATCCGCGAGCGTGATGCGCACTTCGGCGGTGGCCTCATGGCGCTCGCCGTTGACGGTGAGTACAATCGTGGGCGTCTCGTTCATGCTCTCGCCTCGGCCAGCAGGGGTAACATGCTCGAGCCTTTACATGCTGCCGAAAGCGTGCATGATTTCAAAAAGGGTAATTGTCCCAAATTTGAGACAAGCTATCGCCGGTCTTCAGCGGGGTCAATGTGAGCGCCGGCGCGAGCGACCCGAGATTCTTCGCATGAGTAATGGCCGATGAAGCCTGCCCCGTTTCAGTATCACGCGCCGAAGACGGTCGATGAAGCGGTCGCGATCCTCGCGCGCGTTGCGCCGAACGACGGCCGCGTGCTCGCGGGCGGTCAAAGCCTTGTTCCGACAATGGCCTTCCGGCTGGCGCGGCCCGCGCATCTCGTTGACATCAATGGCGTCGAGTCGCTCAGCCGGCTTTCGACAACCGGCGACAAACTGTCGATCGGGGCCTGTGTCCGGCATGCGGCCTTTCATCGTCCCGTCGTCGAAGGCCCGCTGGGCCGCCTGCTATCGGCCGTCGTTCAACATATCGGACATTACCCCATTCGCACACGGGGCACTTTCTGCGGCAGTTTGGCCCATGCCGACCCCGCATCCGAGTGGTGTCTGGTCGCGGCGACGCTCGGCGCCCAGATGGTGGCGAAGAGCGCGCGCGGGACACGCATGATCGCGGCGGAGGACTTTTTCGCCGGCATCATGATGACCGCGCTCAATGAGGACGAGCTTCTGGCCGAGACGCAATTGTCGCTACCGCCTGCGGATACGCATTTTGGATTCTCCGAATTCAATCGCCGGCACGGCGACTTTGCTATTGCGATGACGCTCGTCACCTACCGTCTGCAAGATGGAGTCATCACCGAGGCCCGCGTCGGTGTGGGCGGGGCCGAACCGCGCCCGCGCCGGATTGCAGAGGCCGAGGCGGCGCTCAAAGGCCGCGCGCCCGGCGATGCGGCCTTCCGCGCCGCTGCCGACGTCGCTGCCGCGGCTGTCGATCCCATTGAGGATATGAATACCAGCGCGGAGTACCGGCGCGATCTGGTGCGAACGATGACCCGTCGCGCCCTGGAACAGGCGGCTGCGTGAGCACGCGCGGCTCCAAGGAGACATCAATCGTGGCAAAACAAGACCTTCGCACTTGGCTCGCAGACATCGAAGCTGCCGGCCAGTTGCAGAAGATCAGCGGGGCCGAGCGCGACGAGGAAATCGGCGGCATCGTCGATGTCTATCAGCGCAAGATCGGAAACAAGGCGGTCTTGTTCGACGATATTCCCGGTTATCCGAGCGGTTATCGCGTGCTCGCCAATATTCTCACGTCGGTGCCGCGCATCAATTTGACGCTTGGGCTGCCCGCCGCGGCGAAGGAAGTCGACCTCGTCAATTTCTGGCGGCGCTACATGAAGGAAATGAAATCCATTCCTCCAACCATCGTCGGAAAAGGGGAGGTGCTGGAGAATGTAAGCGGCGGCAACCAACTCGACTTGAGGAAAATCCCGGCGCCGAAGTGGCACGAGCACGACGGCGGTTATTACATCGGTACCGGCTGCATGGTCATCATGAAGGACCGGGATTCCGGCTGGATCAACTACGGCGCTTACCGCGTGCAGGTGCATGATCGCGACGTCGCATCGGTCATGTGCTCCAAGGGCAAACACGGCAACCTCATCATGCGCAAATATCACGAGCGCGGAGAGCCTTGTCCCATCGCGGTCGTGGTTGGGATGCATCCGGCGCTGTTCATGGTCGCCGGTTTGGAAATTCCTTACGGCAAGAATGAATACGACGCGGCCGGCGGGCTTCTCGGCGAGCCCGTGGAGGTGATCACCGGGCCGCGTACCGGACTTCCGATCCCGGCCCACGCCGAGATTGCCTTTGAAGGCTTCGTGCATCCGAACGACCTGATTGACGAAGGGCCGCTCGGCGAATGGACCGGCTACTATGCCGGCGGCATGAAAAAGGAACCGGCCATCCGCGTCGAGACGCTGATGTACCGCAACGACCCGATCCTGCTCGGCGCGATCCCTGGAATTCCGCCCGACGACGATTCATTCTATCGCGGCACTTACCGTTCGGGGGCGGTGTGGAATCAGCTTGAAGCCGCGGGCGTTCCTGAAGTGAAGGGCGTCTGGGCGCATGCCGCGGGCGGCAGCCGCCTCTGGCTTACGGTCTCCATCAAGCAGATGTATGGCGGCCATTCCAAGCAGGCCGGGCTGATCGCGTCACAATGCCATGCCGGCGCCTATGCCAACCGCTTTGTCGTGGTCGTGGATGACGACATCGACCCCGCCGACATGGACAAAGTGATCTGGGCCATGTGCACGCGCTGCGACCCACGCGAGGGGATGGAAGTGCTGCGCGGCTGCTGGAGCACGGCGCTCGATCCAATGGTCTACAGCCATGAGGATCCGCGCAACGCCCGCGTCGTCATCGACGCGTGCAAACCCTGGGCACGGCGCGACACCTTCCCGCAGGTGGTGCGATCCAGCAAAGAACTGGACGAGCGCATCCATAAGAAGTGGAAGGACGTGTTGCCGCGCGGCTCTTGATCGTCGAGCCAAATTCCACCTTCTCGCACACTGAGTTGCCACCATCACGATGATGGAAAAAATCGACATCAAGCTGACGATCAATGGCCGCGATCACGCCATCCGCGTCGCCGCGCGCTGCACGCTGGTTGATGCGATCCGCGAGGAATGCGGTCAGACCGGCACGCATATCGGATGCGAACACGGCGTGTGCGGGACCTGCACCGTGATCGTGGATGGCGAGCCGGTGCGCTCCTGCCTGATGTTCGCGGTGCAGGCGCAGGACAAGCAGATCCGCACGGTCGAGGGACTCGCTTCGGGAAACAAACTGCATCCGCTGCAGCAAGCCTTCATCGATCATCACGGCTTGCAATGCGGCTACTGTACGCCGGGCTTCTTGATGCTCGCGTCCAATGCGCTGGAGCGCGAGCCGGATATCGGTGATGAGGAACTACTCGGCCTGTTGTCGTCGAACCTGTGCCGCTGCACCGGCTATCAGAACATTATCAAGGCGGTGCGCGCCGCCGCCGCCGAGATGCGCAGCGCGAAGGCGGCGGAATGAGCCACGGCAACGGCAAAACCTATCCCACGCCGCCGCGCGCCGACGGGCGCCGGGTTCTCGGCCATTCGGTCTCGCGGCTGGAAGACCTGCCCTTGGTAACAGGGCAGGGCCGCTTTGCCGGGGACATTAACTTCCCGCATCAACTGCATATGCGCATCGTCCGCTCCCCGGTGGCGCACGGCAAGCTCAATTCAGTGGATGCTTCGGCGGCGCTGGCGCTGCCTGGCGTCGTCGCGGTCTGGACCAACGCGGATATTGCCGATCTATCGCCCATCGACTTCCGCGCCGATAAGTCGGCGGAAGTATTGAAGCCGTATCGCCAGCCGGCGCTGGCGCGGGGACGGGTGCGCTATGTCGGCGACCCGGTGGCGGCCGTCTTTGCGGAAGACCCCTATATCGCCGAAGATGCCGCCGAACTGGTGATGCTCGACATCGAGTCGCTGCCAGTCCTGATGTCGGCCAGCGACAAGCCGGGCGAGTTCGAACCCGGCCGGAGCAGCGAAGCGGGCCTATTCCGCCATAGCTATGGCGACATCGAAGCCGCCTTTCGTAATGCGCATACGATCATCGAGCTCGACCTGACGACAGGGCGGCATTCCGGCGTTCCCATGGAAACGCGGGGTGCCATCGGGCGCTATGACGCCGCGCGCGACCTGCTGGAGCTGCACGGCGCGGCGAAAATTCCACATCGGAACAAGGAAACCTTGTGCCGTATGCTGGGACGGAGCCCATCGGGCCTGCACGTCCATGAAAGCCACGTGGGCGGCGGCTTCGGCATTCGCGGTGAAATCTATCCCGAGGATGTTCTGGTGCTGATCGCCGCGCAGCGGCTGGGACGGCCGGTGAAATGGATCGAGGACCGGCGTGAGCACCTGATGTGCGCCAATCAAGGCCGCGAGCAGCGCCATCTCGCCCGTATTGCCGTGGATTCACAAGGGCTTATTCTTGGGATCGAAGACGAGATCTTTCATGACCAGGGGGCATATGTTCGCACCCACGGCGCCAACGTCCCCAACCGCACCATGTGCATGCTCACCGGCGCGTATAAGGTGCCGGCGTATCGCGCCGTCGCTCATTTCCGCCTGACCAACAAGACGCCGGCGGCGACATATCGCGCGCCGGGACGGTTTGAAAGCACCTTCGTGCGCAGCCGGCTGATGGACGCCGTTGCCGATAAACTTGGTATCGACCGCATCGAGGTGAGAAAGCGCAATCTCATCCCCGCGTCGGAACTGCCATATACCATTGCCTTCGACGAGCCCGGTGTGGAGGAACTGGAACTGGATTCGGGCGACTACGCGCTATTGTTGGACAAGGCACTCGCCGCTTTCGGTTGGGATGCCCTGCAACAAGATCTCAGGCGCCGCCGTGCGGCAGGCGAGGCGGTTGGCGCGGGTGTCGCCATCTTCATGGAGGAGAGCGGTCGCGGTCCGTCGGACAACGCCAAGATCGCTGTCGACACCAGCGGCGCGGTCGAATTGATCACCGGCGGCGCATCGCTCGGCCAAGGATTCGAAACCGCCATGGCGCAGATTTGCGCTGAGGCACTCGGAGTCGATTATCGCCGGGTACGCGTGATTCATGGCCACACCGACCTGATCGATCACGGCATTGGCGCGCATGCCACCCGCGCCACCGGGCTAACCGGCGGCGCGGTGCATAACACCGCCCTGATGGTGCGCGCCAAAGCGTTGGAATTCGCCTCCGAGCTATTGCAGACGCCTGCGGCGGAACTCGATATCGTCGACGGCACCGTTGCGCGGCGCAACAATGCTGCCGGACCCTCGATCACGTTGGCGGAAATCGCCAAACGCATCGCACCCGGCTCGAAGCTTCTGCGCGGGCGTGATCCCCAGCTCGCCGCACACGGCTGGTTCAACACCAGCCACACGGTTTTTCCCTACGGCGTGCACCTTGCCGTCGTTCGTATCGATCGCGAGACCGGCCATGTCGCGGTCGAGCGCTTTCTGGTGGCGTATGACGTCGGCCGCGCGGTCAACCCGATGATGATCGAAGGACAATTGGTGGGCGGCTGCGTTCAGGGGCTTGGCGGCGCGCTCTATGAGGAATTCGTCTACGACGACAACGGCGAACCCTTGGCGGCGACATTGGCGGATTACCTCATCCCGACATTGCGCGATACGCCGGACATCGAGGTGCTGCTCACGGAGGACGCACCGTCGCCGCACCATCCGTTGGGCCTGAAAGGCGCCGGGGAAGGCGGCATTAACGGCGCCGGCGGCGTCATTGCCGGTGCCATTGACGACGCCTTGGGAATGCCCGGCGCGATTACCAGACTGCCGGTGACGCCGCAGCGCCTGCGGGAAATCTTGCGGCAAAAATCGCCCTAAGCGGACGCAGTCACATCCGGAACTCGTCGCCGCGCTTGCGGCCTTGAAACGTGTCGAGGAAGAGGTCGTCGAAGGACAGCTTCTTCCGTGTCAGCCCGTGTTCATGCAAATAACCGGCGAGCGTTTCGATATTGTGTTTGTTCCCGTCGGTCGGGCCGTATTCCCACGGGTCCGGCCCGAGGATTTTTTCCTGCTCTTCCCATTCTTCGCGGTACCAGGCTAGCGGCACGATGCGCGGATTGACCATGCGCTTCATGGCCATCGCCTTGGCCTGATTGAAGGCGTGATAGAGGTTGATCGGCACCCACGGGTAGCGCTCGACGATTTCGTGCTTGATGCCGAGCACATGCATGATCGGAAAGATGCCCGTCTTCTTGAAATATGCGGCCTCCTCCTCGCGGAAATTCGGAAATAGCCGGCCGACGCGCGGGTCCTTGCGGACGAGCGGCTTGATCAGGTCGGGATGCAGCACGGCGTCAAGCTCGCCTTCGGCCAGCATATCCTCGACCGTCTTGTTGTCCGGCAGGCGGTTTAGTTTGAGATCGGCGGGGCGGGTGAATTCCACGGTTTCGTCGAGTTCGGAAAACCACTCGATGGAACGATGTGGGACGCCATAGACGTGTTCCAGAATGCCGCGCATCCAGACGATAGCGGTGGCCTGGAATTGCTTGACGCCGACCCTTTTGCCGATCAGGTCGGTGGGCTTGGTGATGCCTTTGGTGGTGTTGATGAAGATGAAACCGTGCCGAAAGCGGCGGTGTAGAAAGACCGGAAGGGCCAGGTCCTGCGAACCTTGGTCCTTGGAAACGAAATAAGACGAGCAGGAAACCTCACCCACGTCGAATTCGCTGCGTCGAAGATAACGCCAATGCCGTGTGGTGGAGTCCATCGCGGTTAAAACCGTGAGATCGATCCCGTCCGGCTGGAGGGTCCCCTCCTTCAAGGCGCGGATAATCTCGTAGTCACCACACGCAAGCGTGAGCGGAATCCTTTTCGACACGTTTTTTTCCTTTGAATAAGAGTCGAATAACTTTTACCCGACTGCCTAGCAGCTTGTTATTGTGAACCCTTGGCCACCGCAGCCCGCGTCTCCGCTATCACGTCCTTGGGAGTTTGATAAAGCTGGTAAATTAGTTTCTCGATATCCGCGCCGCTCACTGGATTGACGTCCAGGCGCAGCTTTTGCGCCTCAGCCAAGAATTCCGGATCTTTCATTGTGTCGTCGAATGCTTTGCGCAGTGCTGCCTTGCGGTCGTCGGGAATGCCGGGAGCGGTGGCAAAGGGGCGCCCCATCACCTGCCGACTCATCACCAACTGGAGGATCTGGCGCTGCCGACCATCTGCGAGATCGGCGATCAAGGGAACGTCTGGCAGTTCGGACGACTTTGTCATCGCGAGCTGGACCATAAGATTGAGTTTCTTGTCGCGAATCCAATCCGGTTTTGCCGCTTTGATGCTGCTCCAGGACCAGCCGCAGCGGCCGTCAACCTCGCCCCGTTCCATGGCCAGCGAAATCTCGTTACCGCCGGGATAGCCGCTGACCATTTTCAGCTTCACGCCGAACGTATTCTTCAGGATGGCGGAAAAGATATCCGGATCGGAACCTGAACCCTCGCCGCCGACGGTGAAAGGCTTTTGCAGCATGTCATCCCAGGTCCTTACCTGCGAAGTGTGCCACGTACCGCAAACGCTCATTTCGTTCGTGCCGCTGCCGATCCAGGTGAACTTGGCTGCCTCGAATTGGGCTTCGCTCGATCCAATCAGAGGCTCCATCGGCAAGCCGCGAGCGAATGTGACCAGAGACAAGCCGTCTTTCGGCGCCACATTGTAAATGTAGTTAGCGGCCTTGAGACTGCCGGCACCGGCCATGTTCTGCGGAACGATGGCAGGATTGCCGGGGATATGCTTGCCCATGAAACGCGAGAGCGTTCTTGCATACAGGTCGTAGACGCCGCCAACGGTATAGCCGATCACCATGTTGATGGTTTTGCCGCGATAGAATTCTGCGACAGACTGCGCCTGTGCTGCCGTCGTGAGCAGCGTCGCCAGCGTGACGCTGACGAGAGTTCTGGTAGTCCGCGGGCGCATGACTTCCTCCGTCAGTTTTGAGTACTATTCCTCGAGGAATCATGCGCAGCGCATATCGACGCAGGTCGAAACCTATTTCTCGCGAGCCTCAATTCTCGCCATGTAAGACCCGGCCAGAACGTCGGTTATGGAGATCCTGCAATGGCGGCGCGTGCTTCCGCCACCACATCTTTGGGCGTCTGATAAAGTTCGTTGACCAGCTTCTCGACCTCGACGCCGCTCACCGGATTCACTTCCATTTTGCGCGTCTTCGCTTCGGCGAGGAATTCCGGGTCCTTCATGGTGTCATCAAACGCTTTTCGCAGCGCCTGTTTGCGGTCCTCGGGAATGCCCGGAGGCGCGGCAAAGGGACGTCCCATCACTTGACGGCTCAACACCATCTTCAAAATCTGCCGCTGCCGGTCGTTGGTGGCAAGATCTATGGCGAGTGGTACATCCGGCAAGTCCGGATTCTTCGACAGATTGAGCTGAATGGGGAAATTCAGTTTTTTGTTTTCGATCCATTCGGGCCGCAACGACTTCAAGCTGCTCCATGACCAACTGGCGCGGCCGTCAACCTCGCCACGCTCCAAAGCAAGTGTGACTTCGGCAGTGCCCGGATAGCCGCTGATCAATTTCAGTTTCACGCCGAAAAGGTGCTTCAGCAGATTTGCATAGGTGTCCGGATCCGAGCCGGAGCCTTCGCCGCCGACCGTGAACGACTTTTGCAGCATGTCATTCCAGGTCTTTACCGGCGAATCGTGCCATATCGCGAAGACCGCGAGTTCATTAGTGCCGCTGCCGATCCAGGTAAATTTCGTCGCATCAAATTGAGTGGCGCTGGTGCCAATCAAAGGTTCCATCGCCAGCCCACGGCCAAACGTACCGATAGCCGTGCCGTCCTTCGGCGCGACATTGTAGATGTAGTTCGCGGCCTTGAGGCTGCCGGCACCTTCCAAGTTCTGCGTTATAACGTTGGGATTGCCCGGAAGATATTTCTTCAGATAAGGCGCCATCAACCGCGCATAGACATCGTAGCCGCCGCCGGCGCTATAGCCGACGATGATATTGACGTTTTTTCCTCGATAGAACTCGGCGACGGACTCAGCCCGCGCTACGTTCGCAAGCGGCATCGCCAGCGTAATGCTGACCAGACTTCCAATTACCCAGCGACGCATCATTTTCTCCCAAAAAGCTCATAGAGGTGATCCCGGTTTCCGGGACAGAATGGCAGCTTGGCTAAGGTGGATTCTGTATTTGGGTAACGGCCCCAATTCCCCATTGGTTTGCTTGCTTAGCATAGATCTCGTTGGGCGTCCTGCCGTGTGTACTGAAAATAGCTTCCGCATTGGTTGTGAAGACTTCGAGCATTGGGTGCGACATGATGACACCGAGGCACTCAATCGTGCGATGGAAGACGAGTCCTTGTTTGGGACGGTGAGTCCTCGACTCATATAGGCCGCCCCCTATTGCATAATGGTGGGTGGGTAGGGCTACAATGGAGTATGTCAGGCCATTCTGACTTCCGCGCGCGAAAGGCGGGAAGTTGCGCTATCCGACCAAACGCCAGCGAACGATCATTGACGGGAGATTTCGGCTGAGGCTTATCCGGCACGCTTCCGTGCAATCACATCCTCACATAGCGGAGTCGTTTCCGCGTCGCTCTCAAGGCGACCGGCCATAGCCTTTTTGATGCGATCCGAAGGCCGCATGGCCATCCCCCAGCGGCAAGGCCGCAGCGGGAATTTGCTCCAATAATCCGCGGTACCCGGGCTGTAGTTTGCATCCTCAATGTGCTCCATCCCGGTCGTATATTCCGTGACGAAACCATTTGGTTCGATGAAATAGGAGAAAATATTGTTTCCCGGGCCGTGCCGCCCGACGCCCCACTCGAGATTGAAACCCGAACGTTTCATCCGGCCCGATCCCAACATCAAACCGTCGATATCGTCCATTTCATAAGCCATGTGGTTCAAAGACGGCCCTTGCCCACGAGCGAGTGCCACGCTGTGATGGTCGGTGCCGCAGCGAATGAACTCCATGATTTCGGTGCTATCGCTGAGCTTGAATCCAAGCAAATCGACGAAGAATGACGTTTGTTTTCCGACGTCGGCGCTGTTGAGAACTACGTGCGTCAGGCCTTTCGGCCGCGAGCTATCCTGGAGGATATCGGTATGCCGGGAAACATCGGCCGAAATGTTCAGGGGTTGACCATCCGGTGTCCGAAAAGCAAACCCATAACCCCCGCCGGCGGCTCCGGGTAGCGAGATCGGCGCTGAAATAACGGTCGCACCATACCCCATTGCCTTGGCATGAAGTTGGTCCACCGCCTGGCGGCTCGACGCCGCGAAGTGCACGCCCAGAAGCGACGCCTTAGGCTGCTGTCGCAATGCCACGACATGATGTTCCGATCCCGTGCCACGCAGATAAACCGCATCTCCGTCCGCGGTCACCGCTTCAAGTCCCCAAACAGACGTATAGAACTCCATAGAGGCCTCGAGGTCCGGCACTCCGAGCTCGATGCTGCGCAAAGCGGTAACCTTGGCCTCAGTCATGGCGTTCTCCAGAGCGATCTATCGGCGTGTGCAAGACGCAAAGGTAGCTTTGCAAGAAATATACAAATCTGGCACGAAAATAGCCAGACTTTAGGACTTTGGAGAATACGCTTCGCGGCCGGGAAGCGGAGTCTCGCGCAAAAATGGGAGTTGATTGCGACCGGCCTCAAAGCTTGGTCCCAAGCCGGCAATTTGTAGCTGCAACAATCGCCGGAAATCATCGATGCCCGTCCTCAGATGGGGTTTCTGCGCGGCGATCCACCAGCGCACCGCCGCGGAAAAAAGGAAAAAGATATGCCGTGCAATCAAAGCTGGGTCTTCGCTCGTTGATATTTCGCCGGTTTCCCGGGCATGACATACAAGCTCCTCAAGGCAAGCAAAGACGCGGGCGCGATGCGCATAATATTCCGCCGCATGGGCGCCGCCGGAATAGAAATTCAGCTGCAAATGTATCCGCGCTAATGTGAGGTCCTTGTAAAAATCTCTATAAAAAACCGCAAAAAAGGCTGTGACCTGTTCTAAAAGATCCGCTTCGCTTAGCGAGGCCTTCGAAGCGCGATCGATGACCTCAGATATTTTTTCGTTGAAAATTAGAAGAACCAGATCGCGCTTGTCCTCCGCGTATAAAGAAAGCGTCCCAAGGGCGACCTGCGCGAGTTCCGCGATCTGTCTAAGCGTCGTCGTCTCATAGCCTTGCTTGGAAAACAGCATGAGTGCAGCCGCGCGGATGCGCTGGCGCTTTTCCGCCTTATTGTTTTCGCGGCGGCTCGCATGCCTGGCTGGCCTAGGTATTTTCCGGTCCGGCGCGGCTGGTCGAGTTGCTGCGATTGATCGAGACGTTCTCATGACGGTTTCCGCAAATGCGCATATTTCTCGCAAATCATCGTCCAACGGCGCCCGCATTCGCGCGACGCGGCTGCGTATTCAGCGGGAAGATAGTCGTAAGGCGGCCTCATCGGCCCGCATCGGGAATAGCCCGCCGCATTGATCCTGGTCTTCTCGATTTGAATGTTGAACGACGCAAAAATCTCGGCATTTTCAATCACCGGCTTGACCGGCTCATTGGCCCAGGCGATGGCGTCGTCAAGCTCCTTCATCACGTCTTTTTTATTACCCAAAATAGCATCCATCAGCGCGACCACAGGAACCGGCCCCATGGCGGCCGACGTAGCCCAGCATGCGGTGGTCGTTTGTGGCGAAGTCGCAAAAAAATCGCTGACGGTCATTTCATTGGGGACAAAGTTGATCCGGCTTTGAGTCCCCGCAATGAGTTCCTTGAGGTTTTTTGGACGGGAATATTTCGCTGCAATGACAGTAGGCGCTTTCTTGATCACCGCCTCCCAGAATTCCAGCGGAAAGGAATAGCGGAAGGCGCGGGCGTTGGCATAGACCATGATCGCCGTGGTCTTGAAGCATCCAGACACGGCGGAAAAATAATCGATCGCCATTTCGGTGGTGAGTGGCTGCCACATCGGCAAGCCCAGAAGCGTCCCATCCGCGCCGAGATCGCTGATGAAACGCATCCGGCTGGCTACCTCATGCCCGCCAAGTGCCGTCGTCCCCATGAAAGTGGGAATCCGGCGATTGACGGTTTCGAGAACACAGGCTGCGAAAGCTTCGTAGTCCTTACGTGACAGGGTGGCGCATTCGCCCGTGGTGCCGAGGGTGATTAAGCCGGATACGCCGTCTTTAATTAACGCGTCCACGAGGCGAGCGGATTCGTCCAGATCCACCGTGTCCAGTGCGTCAAGACGATTGGCGCCTTCCTTCGCCGGCGTGGGAATAATGGCGTAGACGCCGCAAATATCCGTTGCACTCAACATTAAGATGCCTCTGTTAAGGATCGACGCGGTCTCAGCGTTTTTCATAGTGAGTGACGCGCGACCTATCCGCCATAATCGCGCGGCTTGATTTGCGTTCGAATTTCCATACTCCGCCATCGTTCGCCAGTTGATCCTGATGGCGCAGAATGGCGAGCGGCAAAACGACCGGCGCTGGGCCGGCGGAGGGTTCCCAATTTTCGTGGCGATAAAGCGTGACGTACTGGACTGTTTCAGCACGTTTTGGATCGAGGATATTGATCCGAACATTAGTCACGAGATGCGCGGTCAGCCAGTTCTCGCGTTCGGCTTCTAGCGCGCGAATATTGGCCGGACCTCGAACCTCTTTTCCAAGCCGGACCCAAACGCCATCCTCGGTGAAAAGGTCCGCCATTTCCTGGTAACGGTTTTCGTCCAAGTATCCATAAAACTTAAAAACAAGTTGCGTGCAGTCCCATTCGATGGCGCGCGCCAAGCTCCGATCCATAGTCTTCTCCGATTTCCTGGCGCCGCCCGGCTTTAAGCAAAAACCAGGCTCCCTCGCTCGTCGCGGATCAGTCCACGCCCATCCTGAGATGACGGCATGTTCGTGGGGCTGAGTTGGATGTCGCCGGTTTTTGCCAAGCCCTTGAAAGTATCGACCTCGATGACGCCGCTGTTGTTAGTAACAACAGGTTTTGCGAACTTGCCATTGGCTACCTCCTCCATGGACTTGCGCCAAATCCGCCGCAGCGTGGCGACGCCAATGTCCGATGACACGAGATGTTCGTGCTCTCGCGGCGGGATCGCGCCCTGAGATTCCTGAATCACCAGGTCTTCGACCGGCGGCCGCCCTTCCCATCCCGCATATTTGCGATTGTCGTAATCCTTTTTCTCCACCGTGCCGACGGCGCCTTCCGCCAATCCGCGGCTGGTGTCGCTGCTGCGCGGAAAATAAGTGCCGCGAAAGTTGCCGGGACGAATAAGCGTGTAGCGGAAAATCTCGAAATGCTCATCATCGATGATGCGCAACATACCGCCCGATTCACGGCGATCGTTGTTAAAATCCGGCGGCAACCCCGCCGTTATTCCGCCGAAGCGAAAATGCGAAGGCAGCGCCAGACTCCAGGTATTGACAAATTTCAGGTCGGGGTCGGCGGTATCGTGAACGACGACGCTTTTCATTCCGAAATGCGTTTCGAAAACCTTGTGCTGCGATTGCCGCCAATCGGTGTTGACGGTCATGTTCGTATAGGGCGCGATTTCCGGCGGGAGATTGCAGGGAACGAGCATGTGCAAGACGTAGACGTGGCCCATGTCGACGAAATTTTCGAGAAAGTTGAGATAGCTATATTTCCGAAAATCTCCCCGCTCGAGAACGAGTTCGCCGTCTGTCCGCGTGAGGATATCGATCTTCGGCAGCGGCGGCGGGTTCTGCTTGTCCGGCCCCATATAGCCCCAGACGACGCCGGCCCATTCTTGGACCGGATACCAAAGATGCTGGACCTCGTGCAGTGCGTTGCTATCCGCGGGCTCCAGCGGCATCGCCACGCAGCGTCCCCGCTGATTGAACGTCCAGCCGTGATAGGAGCATTGCAGACCTAGTTTTCTGATCTGCGCGTATTCAAGCGAGGTGCAGCGATGCGGGCATCTGGCTCCGACCAAGCCAACGACGCCATCCATTCCGCGGAAGCAGACGAGGTCCTCTCCCAGCATCCGCAAGGCATAGGGGAGGTCCTTTAAATCTCGCGACAAGCAGACCGGGTGCCAATAGCGGCGCAACATTTCGCCAGCCGGTGTTCCGGGACCGGTCTTCGGAAACTCTTGCAAAAATTGCTGGTGGGTTTGCTTGTAAGGGGTGGCAGCGTTTTCCATCACGCCATTCCTGTACTAAAGCCTTGGTGCGGGGCGAGCAGGGCGATAAACGCCTGTCCCGTTAATTATGGACATGTTCATTCTCCGCTCGGCTTCCCATACTGTCAAGCTTATGGCTTCGCGAATACGCGGGTTCAGGTTAGTTTGCCGCGCGTATTATTGATCTCGGGGAAGTGGATGAAAATTGTCGTCACCGGTGGCAGCGGAAAACTTGGACGACAAGTGATCTCCGAGCTAGGCGCACACGGACATGACGTTGTCAGCCTTGATCGCGCGCCACATCCGGATGCCTTTGCGTCCAAAACCGTCGATCTGAGAAACGCGGAAAGCCTGCAGGACGCCTGCGGCGGCGCGGACGGCATCATTCATCTCGCCGCGCATATCGCGCCGAATATCGTTTCCGATTTTGCCACGTTCAATGACAACGTGAGCATGACCTACAATGCCTTAAAAGCGGCATCCGAAGCGGGCCTGCGGAGCGCCGTGGTCGCTTCCAGCATTTCCGCCTATGGCTTTTTATACGGACCATCGGGAATGACACCGGCTTATCTGCCGGTCGACGAGGAACATCCCTGTCAGCCGGTCGACCCCTACGGCCTCTCCAAGGTCGTTGGTGAAACAATTGCGGACTCTTTTGCGCGTCGAGATGGCTCAACGATTGTGAGCCTGCGCTTTCCCGGCATCAACTACGATCCGGCATTTGAGCGGATCAAGAAACTGATGATCGATCCGGGATTTCGACGCAGCGGTTTCTGGAGCTACATCGACGTGCGTGACGCGGCGATTGCATGCCGTCTTGCCGTCGAGTCGGATTTGAACGGGCACCATGTCTTCAACGCTGCCGCGCCGACGAGCAACATGCGTGAGCCAACAGGGGAATTGATTGAACGTTTTTTCCCGGACCTGAAGGATATTAGAAACCGAGGTGACAAGAATTGGAGCGGAATCGACTCGAGTAAAGCGGAGAGGGACCTAGGTTTCCGTGCCAAATTCGTATGGGAGCATGTCATCGCGCGCTGAAAGCGCAGTTGCCGCTTACGACCACCGGCCACGAATGCGACGTTCCATCGTGCTCAGCATCGAATTAATGAGGATAGCGATTGCCGCCACCAGCGCGATAGCCGAATAAACGCCTTCGGTATCGAAGATGAAGTAGCGCCAGGAAATAAGCCTTCCGAGCCCGCCCGAATAGGTGAGAAATTCGAGCGCGATGACGCCGATCAGCGCAAAGGTGAGCCCGAGGCGGAAACCGGTCGCAAGGATCGGCGTCGCCGCAGGGATCAGGATACGAAACAACATTTGCGGCGAGGTGGCATTCAGGCTGCGCCCCACCTTTCTCCAGATCGGCTCGATGCCGGACAATCCGACAGCCATGTTGATGGCGATCGGTACCGAGCCGAGCAGGACCGCCATGGTGATCACAGTGGCGCTGCCTTGGCCGAGGAAAGTTAGGAAGACCGGATAGAGAAGGATCGCGGGCGCGGAATAGAAGGCGACGAGCATCGGCTCCAATCCGCGCCTGAAACTATGGAAACGATAGAAGGCGTAGCCCAGCCCGGCTCCGATCAAAAGCGACAAGCTCAAAGCGATGGATACTTCCTTCAGCGTGGTCACGAAGCTTAACTGCAATTCGTTGCTTTCGAGGTCTTCCCAAAGCCGCAACGCTATCTGTGAAGGGCGGCTCAAGACGAGACGGCTTACCGCGCCCGACGCGACCAATGCCTCTAGCGCGGCGAAAAACAGCACCACAAAGGCCAAATGGCCAAGCCTGATTTTGGTCCTGCGGTCAAAGCGCATCGGGCGGCCTTTCGCCTACTTCTTCCATCAGTGCGCGCCACACACGCCGCTCGATGTCCTTGGCGATGTCGGAAGTCAGGCTTTCGATCGACCTCGGCCGCGGCAAGGGAACGGGAATCTCTTCGCGAATGGTGGATGGCCGGGAAGACATCAGCAGGATGCGGTCGGATAGTTGGATCGCTTCCTGAATCGAATGGGTGACGAAGACGATGGTCTTGCGTGTCCGATCCCATATACGAAGCAGTTCCAGCCCCATCAGGCGGCGGGTCTGCTCGTCGAGCGCGCCGAACGGCTCGTCCATCAGCAGAATGTCGGGATTCAGTGCGAGCGCGCGGGCAATTGCCACCCGCTGATTCATGCCGCCGGACAATTGCGACGGATATTTCTCCTCGAAACCTTTGAGACCGACCAACTCAATCATGGCCAAGGCAGTTTGCCGGCGCGTATCCCGGTCGGCGCCCTTCAGTTCCAGCCCGAACTCGACATTGTCGAGAGCCGTACGCCAGGGGAACAGCGACATGGATTGGAACACCATCGCTATCTTTGGCGTGGGTCCGTGTATGGCTTCGCCTTCGATAACTATTTCGCCGGAACTGGGCGGCACGAGCCCGCCGATGATGTCCAAAAGCGTGCTTTTTCCGCAGCCCGATGGTCCCAGCAGCGATACGAATTCGCCGTCACTAACTTTTATGTCGGCACACTTGATCGCAACGAAGCCTTCTCCCGGCTTTGTGTCGGTCTCGGCAAATATTTTGGATACGGCTTTAACCTCGATGACGTAGGTCACGGCGATCTCCAGCGGCTTAAGTGGCTTTCGATCTGCTGCATGACCGCATTGATGATGAGAATAAGCATGAAGACCACGACAACGATGGCGATCATTTCGGAAATATTGCCTTTGGAATAATATTGGGTGACTAGGTATCCGACGCCGGCCCTTGCCTCGAAAAGCTCGGCAAGCAGCGCGCCCATGATCGACAGGCCCAAGCCAAGTTTCACCCCGGCAAAAACCGGAAGCACCATGCTCGGCAGGATCACCTTGGAGACGACGTGGAAACGCGATGCCAGCATCGACTGCGCGACTTTCATGTGAAACGGGTTGACCTCCCGCATGCCGACCAGGCTGTTCAATAAAATTGGAAACAGCGCATGTAGCGCCGCATTGGCGATTTTAGGCGGGATGCCGGTGCCGAAAACGATCAGCAGGACCGGGAGAAAAACGATTTTCGGAACCGAGTAGATCGCCAGGATAATCGGCGTGAGAAATTCAGTTGCGCCACGGCTCGCGCCCGCGGATACGCCGATGGCAATTCCCATGACCGCGGCGATCAAAAGGCCGCTGAGCGATTCATAAAATGTAACACCGAGATGACCGTAAAAGCTTTTATTCGAGAGCAGATCGATTCCCGACCACAGCACCGAGATAGGCGAGGGGAGAAATGAGTAAACTTGGTGGCCGAGAGAAAGCAGGGCGGTCACCGCGACGACCGTCGCGGCCTGGATCGCTAACACTTGAGGTCTCGCCGATATTATCGAGGACATTTTTGACGCTTACCGCGGAGCATGCCAACTCCTCCGCAAGATTGCTGCGTGTCCCCGGATACGAGGCGGCTTAGGGCAGATAATTCTTGTCAACGACCTTGTCGTAGGAAGGAGCCTCCTTGAGGCCGCCGGATTCGAGGGCCTCCGCCACGGAGCCGGCGAAATCTTTTGCTTGCGGGGCGCCGATGCGGAAGAAGCCCTTCGGCATCGCGGCGATGGTTTGTTTCATGGCTTGTTCGGCCGCGCCCATACCGGCTGCGCCCATCTTGGCGGCTTCTGCCGGATTTTTCTCGATGAACTCTCCGGCGCGCACCGATGCCTTGAGGAACTTGCGGACAGTATCGCCATTCGCCTGCACATAGGCGTCGCGCGCCGCCAGTGAACCTTGCTGATAGTCTTTCAAATATTCGGAGATTTGGAAAAGAATGTGCGCCTCGCCGCGATCGACGAGACTATAGACGTCAGGAGCCGTGTGCCACGTCGCCTGTACGCGGCCTGATTTCAGCGCGGTCCAACCGTCTCCGGCGGCGCCGACCGGCACCACCTCCGCTTGTCCCAAAATCCCATTGGCCTGAAGAGCGGCGTTGAGGCCGGTATGCGAAACGCTGCCGGGGCGGGTAATTCCCACTTTTTTGCCGGCAAGGTCCTTGACCGATTTGATCGGAGAATCCGGAGGGACGACGAACAGGATGCCGTAGGCCGGCGCGGTCCAGGCGGAAATGATCTTCAAAGGCTCGCCGCGGCCGGCGGCAATAATCGCCGCGGTGGTGGCAACCATCCCGATATCCGCTGCCCCGCTTGCGACCGCTCGTACCACGTCTCCGCCGCCTGCGAAGTGAGTGATCTCCACCTCAAGGCCCTCGGCTTTGAATAGGCCGCCGTTGGCGGCAACGTATAGCGCGAGGTTGTCGAAGACTTCTTTAGTCGTGGAGGCAACCTTGACGCGAGTCAGCTCCGCCGCGACTGACGTGCCGCTCAACGGGCTAAGGAGGCAAAGAAAAAGTGCAAATCTTTTCAGATAACGCAAAGACAGCATGACGTTTCCCCAGAACCAGCCTGCATTCTTGGTTTTGATATTGATATTG